>JAAYDF010000284.1 GCA_012729395.1 Phycisphaerae bacterium | reverse complement strand
TCCCGGTGCAGGACGACAGCCACTTCCTGACCGTCTGTCGTTACGTGGAAGCCAATGCGGTGCGGGCCGGGCTGGCCAGGCGGGCGGAACAGTGGATGTGGGGCGGGTTGTACGCCCGGGCGCGTCGCGGCAAGCCGTTCGCGCTGGCGGACTGGCCGGTGGATCGGCCACGAAACTGGACGGCGGCGGTGAACGAGGCCCTCGACGCGGAAATCATCGAGCGGTTGCGGACCAGCGTGAACCGTGGCCGGCCCTGGGGCCAGGAGCAGTGGATACAGCACACCGCCAAACGGCTCGGCCTGACCTTCACCCTCAGAAACCCCGGCCGGCCAAGGAAACCGACAAAGAAGGGACGAAATGAGTGATGTCGCCTTTGGTGCGCCCGACCTGCTCGATGTCCGCCTCTGAACGTCTACCCCTCGGCAAACCTCGCGGAATACACGCGCATAGCCACACCCGCGAAATCGGAATCCCCGCTTAACCCTATGGCGTTCAACGGCTTACCTTGTCCCAGCAACAAGGGTAAGTTGCGACTTGCATCCTGGTCGCGCATGGACTATATTGATAGTCTGTGTACTATATCATCGTCTTACATGGAGTTCCTTTTCGGTGACTGACAAGAACAGCAGGAAAGAGCGTCCGGCCCTCAGTCCGCTGGAGCTGGCAGTGATGGATGTGGTATGGAATCTGGGGGATTGCACCTCTGCGGAGGTCATCGCCGAATTCGGCAAGAAGCGATCGCTCGCACCGACGACGATCCGGACCGTTCTGGCGAATCTGCGCGGCAAGGGTTACATCAGGCCGATTCCCACCATCGGTCGTGGCTACAAGCTGCGGCCCAGCGTCGCGCGCGAGGCAGTCGCCCGACGATCACTTCGACAGTTGCTTTCCTCGCTCTTCAAGAACTCGCCACAGCAGGCGATCGCGTACATGCTCGACGACGCCGACGTCAGCGATGAGGAACTGGACGAGATTCGGCGCATGATCGATCAGCGCAAAAAGAAAGGCGGCTGACCATGGGTTTGCTGGACATTGCTGACGGAATCTGGTTCTTGACATTGACGGAGCCCCTGCTCCAGCGGTTCGCCGTCGCGAGCGCGGAACTCGCTTTGTTCTGTCTGGTGATCGCGACGATCATGCGCGTGGCCCGGATTCGCTCGCCCCGTCCGATGTATCTGCTGTGGCTCGTCGTGCTGATCAAGCCGCTTTTCTCGATGGCTGTCGGCAGCCCTCTTCCCGTGGCCCGGCTTGATGCGTCCGCGCCACTGCTGGACATCAGCAGCACGGCCGCACAATCGGGCTTCTCGCCAGAAGATCACGAGTTGGCGACCCCCACGATGATGGAATGGGTCGCCGCCCAGGGTGCACTGCCAGCGGAGTCGATCCCCTCGGAACCAGCCACGCAGCCCGCATGGATGACCCAAGGTTCAACAGAATCTCTGCTGACGCGTCTCCTGTCGCCAGGGACGCTTATGGCAATATGGTTCGCGGGAATGTTCGCATCGCTGGCGATTCACCTGCATGCGCGCGTTCGCCTGCATCGGATCGTCCGCTCATCGGCGGCGGCTCCAAAGGGGGTGTCGGCCCACTTCGAGAAACTGGCCGCCCGGCTTGGCCTGCGGCGTGTGCCGGCACTGGCGGTCACGGCCACGCTGGAATCGCCCGCGATCGTGGGCCTGATCCGCCCCCGCGTATTGATCCCCGCTTGGATGGCTGAGGAGGGGTGCAGCCCCAAGCTCGACTGGGCGCTCCGTCACGAGCTGACGCACTGGAAATGGTTCGATCCGCTCGGAGTGTTCGTGCGTGACGCGGCTCGAATACTGTTCTGGTTTCATCCGTGTGCGTGGTGGGCGGGCCATCGAATGACCGAAGCGATGGAACTCGCCTGCGATCGCGCGATGCTACGCGACAGTTCGGAGGCAACAGCCTACGCAGAGCAACTTTTCGCGATGCTCAGGAACCTGCGCGAACGCCGACGACCGGCGGTCGCGGGCGGGTTGTTCGCCACGCGTACACAAGTCGGCCGGCGAATCGCGGCCCTGCTCGAAGGCTCATCGTGTCGGTCGCCACACTGGAGCATCCTCTCGGTGATCGGCGTGGCCGCGCTGGCAGGCGCCACGCTGGCCATCGGCGCCGCCGCACCGGGGACCGGCCCGGCTGACAGCCGAGCTTCCAGCGACGAACGCGTGCTGCACTTCCCCCGAGACCGTTCCCTCGGGCGGTTGCAGGTCCAGGATGTCAGCGTGACGCGGCGAATCGAGGACTTCCACCACTGGGTCGATGGCACCTGGGGCAAGTGGGCATACATCGGTGAAGCGCAGGGGGATGTAGTGATCCCGGCGGGCAAGCGCGTCCAGTTGATGGTCGGAAAGAACGCCTGGCAGGATCTCTCACCACTGGCCAAGCTTCGCCCGGATGACCTCTACGAATTGCAGCTCGTGCACATCCCCGCTGACAACCGGTGCATGCCGTATGTCGGCAGACTGACAGGGTTGAAGGTGCTCAACCTGCGGATGTCCAACATCGGCGACACGGGTCTGCGGCATCTACGCGGGATGAGGTCGCTGGAACGGTTGCACCTCCCGAAGCGTTTGACGGACGCCGGCATGGTCCACGTCGGCGAGCTGACCTGGCTCAAAGGACTGTACTTCTACTCGAACCGGGTGACCGACTCAGGCCTTGTGCACCTCGCCAAGCTGACCTCGCTCGAGGAACTCCGCCTTGGCGGCCGGATGGAGGATGACCAGAGAAAGACACTGCCGAGCCTGATGACCGATGCCGGCCTTGTGCATCTCGCGAAGCTTCCGCGGCTGTGGTACCTGCTGCTCTGGGGCGACTTCACGGACGCCGGGCTCGTACACCTCAGCAATATCCCGCCATTACGAACGCTAACCCTCTCTCATCTGAAGATCACGGACGCCGGCCTGGCCGGGCTGGCTGGTTGCACCCGACTGGAGGCGTTGGGTCTGTACAACACGAAAGTCACCGACAAGGGGATGGTGCACCTCAGAGCGCTGCATTCTCTCCGGATGCTGGACCTCGGTAAGGCGGTGAATAGTTTCGACCCCAAAGAGCCGCCGATCACCGACGCCAGCATGGGCGTTTTGAAAGGGATCACGACGCTGGAGCACCTCAGCTTGCCATATACGGGAGTGGGCGACGCGGGCCTCGCCGACCTGTCCGAGCTCGGCCGGATGAAGCATTTGTGCGTGGGAACCAGCGGCCTCAGTGAGATCACAGACGCAGGCCTCAAGCACATAGCCAGATTGCGGTTGCTGGAAAACCTCTCGTTCGGCGGCGCCTCCTTCACCGCCGAGGGCACTTCGGCCATCGCCGACCTGCCGAACTTGCGGAACCTGCACATCATCACGCAGCTCTCGCCAAACGCGCTTGCGAGCCTGAATAAGCTCACATCTCTCGAACATCTCAATATCTACTCGCTTCCGAGGGGCGTCGGGATCTCCGAGGTCAACCAACTCAGCGGCCTGTCCAAGTTGACCTCTCTTGAGGTATGCAGCGTGATTCGGGATTGTCCCAGGCTGGAGCTTGTCGGCATGCCCCGCCTGGAAAGCATCAGGCTGACAATGGAGAAGGGCTCCGCTCTGGGCGACGACGATGTGGCTTGCCTGGCAGGCATGACAAACCTGCGGGAGCTCTCGATAAACGGGTTCGGAGGCCATTACGCCGTGAGTGATGCGGGCATGGCCCAGATCGCCGGCCTCACTCGGTTGGAGCGACTCTCAATCGGTGGCCCCGGCATGACCGATCGCGGGCTGGCCTCAGTTGCTGGCTTCCACAGGCTCTGGGAGTTGAACATCACGGGCAATTTCACCGACGCAGGGCTTCGCCAACTGGAGGGGCTCACCGGACTGGCGCGCCTCAAAGTCGCCTCCGGGAAGAATCTCGGCGCGCCCGCAGTGGCCCGGCTGCGGAAGGCGCTTCCGCACGCGACCAGTTTCAACGTGGAGAAAGACAGGGCCCTGCCGACCAGTCAATCGGGCAAGAAACTCCAGGTCGGCGATCCCGCCCCGCCCTTCGTGGTTGAGACCGTCGACGGGAGCAAGGTCAGCCTCTCCGATTACCACGGGAAGGCCGTACTGGTCTACTTCTGGGCCACTTGGTGCAGCCCCTGCATGGCGTCCATGCCTGCGATGAAGACGTTCCAGGCGACCATGAGCAAGGAGTATCCGAAGTTCGCGATGCTCAGCCTGAGCATGGACGATGACAGTGAGCGGTTCCGCGAGTACCTCAAACAGCAGGGTTTCGCCTGGCCACAGGCCCGTATCGGGATGAATTCCGAACTGGCCGCCGACTATGGTGTCGAAGGTGCCCCCGCCTACTTCGTGATCGGGCCCGACGGCAAGGTCGTCTGCACCGACAAGAACTGGCAGGAAATCCAGAAAGCCGTCGCCGAAGCCGACGGTTTCCGCCCGGCATTGATTGCTACCTCATCCGCTACGGCTCCGGCCGGCGGGACGACGCTGCCGAGTCCCGCAGTGTCCCCGGATCTGTTGATCCGGCCAGGGGAAGGCGTGGGAGATCTGAAGTTCGGGATGAGTGTGGAGCAGATGCACAAGATTCTAGGCAAGCCAGATCGGTCTCAGGCAAAGAGCCATGAATACCTGTCCAGGGGCATGGCAGTCGTGGGTTCGGGGAATGTGGGCGTGGCCGCACTTCTGTTCGGCGGTCGGTGCGAGAAGGATCAGCCCCTGGTTGGAAAGTGCCGCTACCGCACAACAAGAGACATTGGCATGGGCTCCAGCGAGGAGGAGGTTGTGGCCGCCTACGGCCCGCCCTCATCAAGACAAGAGGTGCCCCAGGGCGACGAGGATTCTGTCGTTCTGTCCTATGACAAGTTGCGCGCGACTTTTGTTCTTCGCCGGGGACAGGTTGTTCATATGACCTTCAAGATGCCTGCTCGATAAGTGATCAAGCGGGAAGCAGGAATGATCGCGTGTACTGAAGCGATGAATGCCGCGATTTTGAACTCTGCATGGGGCAGAGCACACGCGATTCAGACTGGAACGGATGCTCTTGTCGCTCCAAGACGGCCACCGTCTGATTAATGTCCTGTTTCAAGGAATGGAGGCGACCCGTGAATCCAGACGACAAAGCGCCCGGCTGGCAGATTCGCTGCTTGAAGTGCGGATTCACCGAGCCTTGGGGGAAGTATGGCATCCGCATGGGGGCGGTCGGCCGGAGTTGCACGATCGGATGGTGCCCTAGATGCCGGTGGATTCGATGCCACATCATCGAACGAACGAAACAGAGACCAACGGTTTAGTGTGCCATCCGCAACAACTGCCTGAAACTTCGGTGCGAGCATGACTGTAGTCCTGTAGAAATGGCCATGGGTACCTGGGACACGGTTCCTTGTGCGTATGGCAAGTTGGATCGACCACCTGAGGAGCATGCCATATGGCCGGCCTGCACGACCTTCGGAAGCCCGAGACAGTCAGGAGCGGGATGCACGCAGCACACGGTTGCTGTGCAATGCCGAACTCGGCTCGACGACGCAGGCGGGTGAGATTATGTGGGAAATGTCAAGCAAAGGAGTCCTTCCCGTGAGTCAAAGTGCGTGGTCCCTTGTAGTTCTCTCTGTTTGTCTGAGCGTGTATGACGCATCTTCAGCGCCAGGCGCCGAGGGTGGCACATTGTCTGCGATTCCGAATGATCCGCTCTTTGGCGAGCAACGTGAATTCGGCCAGATGCAAGTGCTGGAGGCCTGGTCTATCACGCGCGGCAGCCCGAAGGTCTTGATAGGCGTCGTCGAGAGGGGATTTGACGCAACGCATGAGGAGTTCCAGGGCGGTCGAATCAAAGAGCATCGACTGCCCGGCATGGAACACCCGCGGGAGTGGTCGCACCAAGCCCACGGAACGCAAATCGTCGGACAGATCGGGGCTGAGGTCAACAATGGTAAGGGCGTGGCCGGTCTGGCCCCCGGATGTCGGATCATTGTGGCCACGACCGGGACCCATGAGTCATTCGAAACACACACTCAGGAAAGCGCTCAGGAATGGAACCGCCTGATCGGCAAGAAGAACGGAGAAGCCATTCGCTACCTGGTGGATGCCGGCTGCAAGGTCATCAACTGCAGTTTCACGGTTGGCTTGACGCCCGCCGATGCTTTCGAGTACGCCATCGCCCACGATGTGGTGGTCGTTGTCGGCTCGGGCAATTTCAACCGCAATTCACCGCAATGGCCGGCTGGAGTTCTCGACGTATTGTGCGTCGGGGGCGTGAATAGCGATGGCAAGAGGTGGGTGAAACCACCAATACGGCACCAGGGCAGGGATGTGATTCAAGGGTCAGACTATGGGAAGGGTCTCAACGTGGTCGCCCAGTGCCTGGACCTTGTGGTGTGCACACCGCATGACCCCACGCAGGCAGGGGTCTTGCCCGACAGCCAGTGGGTGGTAACGGGCTTCGGCAAGGCGCGCAAAGGGTACTTGTGGAAGATCGGAAAAGGAGGGACATCGAACGCCGCGCCGGTGGCCAGCGCCTTGGCTGGTCTGATCCGATCACTCCGGCCGGATTTAAACTGCAAGGAAGTCATCCGGATTATTGAACAAGGCGCCAACGATCTGGGAGTGCCGGGATGGGATGAAGAGACCGGCTTCGGGCGGATCAACTTCGCCCGTTCACTCAAGATTGCCCAGGTATGGGCGAAAACAGGATCAACACAACAAGCCGATTGAGGTTGACCCTGTGCCGCGCCTGCGGCGTGTCGTGCCGGCAGGTGGCCGGCTGGCTTTACGGGGCCAGCGGTCATGTATGGGCGGAAATCCTGATCGGCAGGAATAACTGGCAACAGGTAGAACCGACAGGCGCCGGCAAGCTGGAGTGCGGGTCTATATCTCGCTGCCGAAGATCGAGATTACTGAGACCAAATGCTGGGCTGCCCGACTCAGCATCGAGAGCTCGCCGAGTCTTGCGAACGCGGGGCGGCGGCGGAGTCGCTCGCGAAGAACCACGGAGCCGTGAACGGGTGGAGGACGACCGAATGCCTGGAACGCACAAGATGCCCAGAACGCACAAGATCCTGCTTTCGCTCGCGGCCGCGGTGCTGGGACTTCGCTAAATCAGTCTCATCACGCCACTAAGCTTCACGACAGGCAGCGCTGCAAATCTGCCGGCCTCCTACTACAGCGTTCGCGACGGCCACATCTTGTACGCACGACTGTCGTCAATGGCCCAAATCGCTCCGAACGATACTGAGGGTGGCCAGCGGTACCTGCTGCATCACTGGATAACCGTGTACGCGGCATCGGCCGTCATCGATCAGGAAGGAGCCATCCGTTACTCCCGCGGGACCGGAACGCTGGTCGACAATCGTCTACCCCTTCGATCTCCATCTCCTGTGACCATCAAGAACATGAAGTATACGAAGGTCGAGGTGTTTCCCTTGGCAGTCCTGCTTCTCGTGCTTGGTCTCGTAGCGTATCCGGCGTGTGTTGTTGTCAATGGCTGGCTTTGCCGCCGGTACCGCCGCAAGAGGAACCTGTGTCAAGAGTGCGGTTACAACCTGACCGGGAACGAGTCCGGGAGGTGCCCGGAGTGCGGGTCACCGGTCGCCTCGGCCGCTTCTGGCGGACCTGTCGGCCCACAAGGGTGATGCGCAGTTTGCCCTGATTGCGGCAGCATGGTCGACGCGAATACGTTCGTTCGGCGAAGGTCGTTGTTCTCAGGAGGAAGCCCCATCATGAAATCCAAGCATCGAGATGGGTCGGACGCCGGGACCGAAGACGCCGGCCGAGTCACTCAAGTCGTCCGTGCATAAACGGGCAGCGAAGAGCGTTCCACCTCGCCTACGAGATGATCTGCAACAACCTCTCGATCGGAACACAGATTGCGCCGACGATTTCACGGGGTACTCGAGCCATCATCGGGTCGTCGCTAAGATCAAGAGGTTGCGACCAATTCGCACCCATAACCGCGGCCGCGCCGTACCGAGTTGTCCTCGGATGGCCTTGACATACCGCGTTGTCCGCGCTGATAACGCGGATTGGCGGCTTCTTGAGCGCCATGCGGTGGGCTTTCGGATTCTGGGCGTCAAGAGGTCGCTGGTTTTAATCCAGTCGCCCCGACTACGATGGGCCGTCCGCCGAAGGACGGCCCTTCGCGATCTTCTGTGCGTTTCCTTGCGGTGCAAGGTGATTGGGAACAGAAGGCCGCCAAGGAAGCGAAGAGAATGTGATGGGCGAACCACGGACTAAAAGACAGGCGCCGCGGGAGCGGGGTGCCGCGGGGCGAGGGGGGTGCCTGCGGGCAAGCATGGTCCTTGGAGCTGACGTTGTCGCCGCGGAGCCAGTCCCCATTTCGCCGGTCTCATTTCGCCGCCTCACGTCGTCCGGCTCGCTGATCCTCCTGACCCCCGGCCCGGAGCTGGAGATCACCTTAGGCCAGGAGTGACAACCGACTCGATCAACAAGTTGACTCGGTCCTGACGTCGACGAGTTGACTCTGATATCAACGAGTTGACTGGGCCCGCACGTCATTCAACTCCCGTGGTCCGAACGTCAATGAATTGACTCGGGTCTGCCTCGACCACTGACCCGGTCCTTAGTGGATCGGCACCCCGCCCATTCTGTCCAGGCCGGCCCGAGCCAGGTTTTTCGTCCGCTATCCCGGCCGGAGGAAAAAAAGCGTATACTTCCCCGATCGTTTCGCGAACTCAACCGCGTCCCTCCTGGGCGGAGGTGATGGATGTTTGGCAAACTGATTGGACCCGACATCGAGGAGATGATCGCCAACCGCGAGTTCATCGCGCTGCGCAAGGCGATTCTCTCGCTGGACCCCAGCAGTGTGGCTGAGCTGATGGAGGATCTTCCGCCCCAAGACGTGGGTGTGGTCTTCCGCATCCTGCCGCGCGGGCTGGCTGCCGACATCTTCGAGTATCTGCCGCTGGAGAATCAGGAGGAGCTGCTTCGGAGTCTGGGGCGGGAGCATGTGGCCGCGGTCCTCAACGAGATGGACCCCGACGACCGCACCGCCCTGCTCGAGGAGTTGCCTGGCACGGTGACGCAACGGCTGCTGGCGCTGCTCTCGCCGGAGGAGCGCCGCGTCGCGACGCAATTGCTGGGCTATCCGGAGGAATCCATCGGCCGGCGGATGACCCCGGACTACGTGGCCCTCCGCGACAGCTGGACCGTGGCCCAGGTGCTTGAACACATCCGCAAGGTCGGGCACGATCGCGAGACGCTCAATGTTCTGTACGTCGTGGACGAGCGCGGGCGCCTGATCGACGACATCCGCCTGCGCGAGGTCATTCTCGCGGACCCCGCCGCCCCGCTGAGCAGCATCATGGACCGCCAGTTCTCCGCGCTCCGTGTCGACCAGGACCAGGAGGAGGCGGTGCGCGAATTCCAACGTCTCGACCGCGTCGCATTGCCGGTGGTCGACTCGGCCGGCATGCTCGTCGGCATGGTCACCGTGGACGACGTGATGGACGTAGCTGAAGAGGAAGTCACCGAGGACATGCAGAAGATGGCCGCCGTGGAAGCCCTCGATGCCCCGTACCTCGATGTCGGCTTCTTCACCATGGTGCGCAAGCGGGTGATCTGGCTCTCGGTGCTCTTTCTGGGGCAGATGCTGACCGCGACGGCGATGGGCTACTTCGAGGACGAAATCAGCCAGGCGATCGTGCTCGCCCTCTTTATTCCCCTGATCATCAGCAGCGGCGGCAACAGCGGCTCGCAGACCGCGACTCTGGTCATCCGGGCCATGGCGATCCGGGAATTGCATATGCGCGATTGGTGGCGGGTGCTCGTCCGCGAGGCGGGCTCCGGGTTCACGCTCGGTTGCCTGCTGGGTTTGATCGCCCTGTTGCGTATCGGCCTGTGGCCCTGGCGCGAGGAGGTCTACGGCGAACACTACTTCATGGTCGCCATTACCGTGGCCGTCAGCCTGATCGGGGTGGTCATGTACGGCACGCTGGTCGGCTCGATGCTGCCGATGGTCTTGCGTCGGCTGGGCCTGGACCCCGCGGTGTCTTCCGCCCCCTTCGTGGCCACGCTGGTCGACGTCACCGGCATCGTCATCTACTTCACCATCGCCGCCCTAATGCTTCGCGGCACGTTATTGTAGCGCCGGCAGCACGTTGTCATCGCGTCGGCGAGGCCTCGATCAGGATGCCGATCCGTTGAGGCCCGAATCAACTTGTTGATGGCGGGACCGAGTCAACCTGTTGATGGCCGGAGCGTTTCACGATTCATCGTAGCGGTCGCCCCCAGACTTCGGCGAGCTCAGCCGAGCCGTGGCGACCGGCGTGCTTGTCGCGAATCCAGCGTCCTCCAGGGCCGATGGCCGCCGCCGATTCCGTCATGGCTTGGTCACTGACCGCCAACGCTCGCCTGGAGGGTCTCCTGAAAGGCCGGGTTGCTCGCGGCTTCTTCGCGGAACGCCGCCGTCAGTTCCGCCAAGCGAGAGTACAACCGTCGGGCCGGTCGCGGGCGGTTGCGCACCAGCACATATTGAGCCAGCAAGGGCAGCGTCAACGAGGCGCACGAGTAGACGACCACGTTGTTGACCACCGCGTCCTTGACCTTGCCCCAACTGCGGGCTTCCGAGGGCGTCGCCCCGCTGAGCCCGCCCCACTGCGGCGAATCCACGCCAAGCTGGATGAAGTAGTCGTGTCCGCCCCGCGAGGAGTCCATGAAGATCTGGTGGATCGTCGGCTGCGTTTGCAGGTAGAAGTTCTTGGGCGACCCGCCACCCACGATGACCACGCCATTGCGCTCGGCCGACCAAACGATCGCCGCCGTCTCGATCACATCCCTGAGCGGGTCGAGCTGTACGGGCCTGCCGAACAGGTGCGGCACCGTCAAGTTCATCGCGATCGAAGAGTCGCCGGGCGACGAGGTGTAGATGGGCAGCTCGTATTGCGCCGCGGTGGCCAGCAGCGACCACTCCGGCCGATCCGCCGACGACGATACGACTCGACCCAATTCGTGATGCAGCTTCGCCGTGGACAACGGGCCCGCGTGATCCATTTGCCTGAGGGCCTCGATGATGATGCGGTCCGTCGCCATCAGCGTCGCGTCCTCTTCGATGAACACGTCGTAGATCCGCGCGATGCCCGCCTCGGCCAACTCGTTGTCGTCCACAATGTGATGACCCTGCACCATCGGGCAGCGGAAGGGACGGTGCAGATCGTGGTACAGGTTCGCCCCGGTCGAGATGATGCAATCGATGAACCCCGCACGAATCAGCGCGTTCAACACGCCGCTCATGCCGATCGGGGTCATCGCCCCCGCCAGTGTCAGGCAGATCGTCGCGTTGTCGTTGATCATCTTGCTGAATAGCTGGGCCGCCTCCGCCAGTCGCCGGGCGTTGTAGCCTGACTTGGCGTACACGTTGTCGATCAGATCGGCGACTTGCTCGGCGCCGGCCAACTCCAACGGATCAATCGACGGCAGATCACGAGTGGTCACGCCACTTTGCCGACCCCGGCAACCTTGGGCCTCGTCGCTCATCACGGTACTCCCTTCGCGCGTCGCACACGCCCTCGCTTCAACGCGACCTTCGGCGCGGCGTGAATTACCCAACTCCCGCGAACCACCGGGTTGGCCTCACCGCCCCGTGGCCGCAATTCAGGTCAACCACGCACATAACATAACCGCCTTCACGCCGAGGGCAAACCGAGCCACGGGCGACCCCTGCGAAGACCGGCTCGCCAATGATCACACTGCTGGGACACAATCGCGAATGCCCAATGCCCCATCCATGACCAAGCCCGAAGCCAGAACCACGGCGGCGGACGATCGGCAGGGGGTATTGACGCTTCGCCATGGGTTGTTGCGCCCGCGGAGCGCATGTCACACATCGGTACCGCAAAGCAAATCCGTGGCCGGCTTCTGGCCGATCCGCCTCACACCAGTTGGATCTGCACGATCTCGGCCGGGGCGTTGATGCGCACGGGAAACCAGTTGCCGACTCCGGAAGTCACATGCAGCAGGGAGGCTTCCCGCTGATAGACGCCCCAGAGGTACTTGAACCACAGGCTGCCTCCGCCAATGGGACGCTGGGCGCCGGGCGGCGTGAGCATGAGTTGCCCGCCGTGGGTATGGCCGGCCAGCACGACGTCCACCCCGCGGGCGGCCAGAGCGTCGAACGCGTGCGGATGATGCACCAGGCCAAGCGTGAAACATGCGGGATCACTGCCCAGCAACGCCACATCCGCTCTTCTCGCGTGCCCGGGGTCGCGCCCCGTCGCGTACTCCTGGAACGACCACATCAGGCCCGCCACCTGGATTCGCTCGCCATCGATGAGCACCGGGCGAGAAACATCACAGAGCAAGCCGGGCTCACTCAGGCCATATGCGGCCAGAAACCGCTGCGGAGAGTCAATCAGATCATGATTGCCGACGACGCTGAACCGCCCATAACGATGTTCCATCTGGCCGATGGCCTCGAGCGCACAAGGCAGAAACTGGATCGCGTGATCGACTACGTCGCCGGTGATGACCACCATGTCGCTACCCAAATCGTTGACCGCTTCGACCAACCGCGGCAAGTGATCCGGGGTGTACAGCCTGCCCACGTGCATATCGCTGATATGCGTCACCGTCAGGCCCTTGAGGTGACGCGGCAGCCTGGGAGCGGCCATCTGGATGCGGCGAACGCGGAATCGGCCGGCCTGCTTCAGACCGCCCGCGGTACCCGTCCCCGCAAGAACGAGCGGAAGGGCCGAACCCGCCATCACCAACACAGACCTTCGTGTCAGCCCCGGCGATTGCCCACAATCCGCGTCCACCGGCTCCGCCTCACCAGTCGCCCCCCGCTTCAACATCCCCCCTAAGGCCGTCAACAGGCGCCCACCCGTGCCCGCCGCGACCGCCACGTAACCTACGATCACCACCGCCATGTGCCACAGCATGATCCACATGATCAGCACAAGCGGATAGGCGTCCCACACCTCGCGCGCGCCGGTGAAAACCCAAACCACCGGCGACAACATCAAGACCGAGAATCCGCCGGCCAGGAAACGTAGTGTGGACCGCCCCGCGCGAGCCAACACGCCATCCGCCCAGGACCACCACATCCCCGTGGGCAAGGCAACCCCAAGCGCCACCGCCAGGAATACCAACTCATGCGGCACCGGAACACGAAGCAGCCAGCGCGAGAACTGCAGACCGGCCGCGACGATCATCCCCACCGCCGAAGCCCAACACACTACGTGCCGAATCCTGCCAACCACCCGCACCCCCGTCGCCCTAAGCATCCAGCGAAACCCCTCGCCAGGGGCCGTGACCAGCCGCGGCACACCTGCCTGATCAACCATACCCAGTATAGCCCCGCCCCAACGACCGGACCCTATTCAAACAACCGCCCTGTGCAAGCTGAACACGCGAGACCTGCGACGGCGAGGTGAGATGTAGACTGGCTCATCCCTGGAAAAGAGTTATAAAGGAAGTATCTTAGGATGCAAGCCAAGTCGAGGCCCCTAATCCAGCACCCCGGCGGTACCTCTGCCTGTTTCGCCTCGCGGCAAGCGAGTGATACCCGACCCAGATCAATACGAGGAATCAGCCCGTTGGTTCACCCGCCCCCAACCACTAGGCGGCTATTGCCGCAAACGCTTTCGCGGCGGCCGCGATCGTTTGGTCGATCTGCTCTTCAGTGTGGGCGAGGGAGACAAACAGCGTCTCAAACTGCGAAGGTGGCAGGTAAATGCCCTGGTCAAGCATGGCATGAAAAAAGCGAGCGTACGCATGAGTGTCGCTGCGCTTCGCTGAGGCGTAATCGATCACCGGCCCCGGCTGGAAGAAAACACCCAGCATGCTGCCGACTCGCGTCTCGAACAGGGGCAAGCCCGCGGCGCCGGCCGCCTCCGCCAGGCCCGCCGACAACCGCGCCGACAACGCCTCCAGCCGTTCGTAGACGCCCGGCTCATGCAGCGCCTCGACCGTCGCCAAACCGACCGCCATCGCCAGCGGATTACCCGACAACGTGCCCGCCTGATACACCGGCCCCAACGGGCTGAGCTGCTCCATCACCGCCGCCCGAGCCCCATACGCCCCAACCGGCAACCCGCCACCGATGATCTTGCCCAAGCAGGTAATGTCCGGCTCGATACCGTACAAACCCTGGGCCCCCCGCAGGCCAACCCGATAACCGCTCATCACCTCATCGAAAATCAGCAGAGCGCCGTGCTCGTTGCATAGCCTGCTCAAACCCGCGAGATAACCGCCGGCCGGGGGAACACAACCCATATTACCCGCAATAGGCTCTACGAGAAACGCAGCAATGCGCTGCCCCTGCTCGGCGAAGACTTGGCTCGCCGCGTCGAGATCATTGTAGGGAACCACCAAGGTCAGAGCGGTCAGACCGGCCGGCACTCCCGCCGAAGAGGGCACGCCAAACGTCGCCAAACCCGAGCCCGCCTCCACCAACAAACCATCCGAGTGGCCGTGGTAGCACCCCTCACACTTGACGATCAGATCGCGGCCTGTGAATCCACGCGCCAAACGCACCGCACTCATGGTCGCTTCCGTGCCCGAATTGACGAAACGCACCATATCAATACCCGGCACATCCGCGGCGATGCGAACGGCCAAGCGCGTCTCTTGCTCGGTGGGCGCTCCAAAGGACCACCCCTTATCCAACACCTTGCTGGCCGCCGCCTGAGCACGCTCCTCCGCATGACCCAGAATCAGCGGGCCCCAGGCCCCCACATAGTCAATGTAGGCGTTGCCATCCAGATCCGTGATCACCGCCCCTTTGGCCTTGGCGATGAACAACGGCGTCCCACCGACCGCTTGGAACGCGCGGACCGGCGAGCTGACACCACCCGCCAACACCGCCTGCGCGGTCTCAAACGCCGACGACGACTGGGCCCGTGTCCGGACGACAGGTTTCTGCACTGCATTCTTGCGAACCATCACAAGGAATCATACCACCACGTCACGGGGGACGCTAACACAACCGCCACCACATTTTGTGGCTGGTAATATCCCAAAACCGCGCGTATCATGCCCCCCGCGGTTGCGCTTGGCCCACAGCCGTGTACCGGCCCAGCCGCCAATGCTGTAACCGTCCATGCGCCAATCGGTTGGAAGCCCATCCCGCAGGCTCGGCATGGCATCGGCCCGCTCGGGGGATTGGGCAGTATTCCCCGACCGCCCCAAAGGATCGCTTCACGGTAGACGGCAACGCCGCGCCGAGACGCACAGAACGAGATCGCAACCCATGGGCAACCTTGGCTATCGCACCTGGAGTGATATCCTCGTCGCCCTCCGCAGTCAGGCGCCCGAGCTCACCCGTCCGTGGTTCTCCACGCTTGAACCACTCGACCTCGACCACGGCGTCATTCGCGTGGGCGTCGCCACCGCCGCTCACCATGAGTATCTCTCCAACCAATGCCAAACCGCCTTCAACCGGGCCGCCCAGAGTGTCACCGGCCGGCTGGTCACCGTCGAGTTCGCTCCCCCGACACAACCACGCCCCGACGAACGCCCACTCTCCTTTGAGGAAGGGGCCGATGATCTCCTGCTCGACAGAGACTACACCTTCGAGAACTTCGTCACCGGACCTGAAAACCGGCTCGCCCACGCCGCCTGCGTCGCCGTCGCCGAGTCGCCCGGAGAAGTCTACAACCCGCTCTTCATCCATGGAGCCGTCGGGCTGGGAAAGACCCATCTACTCCAGGCCGTCTGCCACCAAATCCATGCCCGCAACCACGGCTCCGGCAAGGTCGCCTACTTATCCTGCGAAACCTTCACCAACCATTACGTCGAGGCCATCGAGCGCGGGGCCGTCCACAAGTTTCGGCAGCATTACCGGCACATGGACGTGCTGATCATCGACGACATCCAGTTCCTCGCCGCCCGCGAACAGAGCCGAGAAGAATTCTTCCACACGTACAACACCCTGTACCAGTCGCACCGACAGATTATTCTCTCCGCCGACGAACCCCCCAACGGCATACCAAGCCTCGAAGACAGGCTCGTCAGCCGGTTCAACTGGGGGCTCGTCGCCCGCATTGACCTGCCCTGCCTGGAGACGCGCATGGCGATCGTGCGCAAGAAGGCCGGCCTGCGCTGCGCTGACCTGCCCGAAGACGTCGTGCACCACATCGCCGCGACCGTGCATTCCAACACCCGAGAGCTGGAAGGAGCCCTCACCCGCGTGCTGGCCACCGCCCAGCAGTATGGCGGGGCCGTGACCCTGGACATCGCCCGCCAAGCCCTCGGCGACCTCGGCCCCGCCCGTAGCCGGCAAATCAGTATCATTGATATCATGGAAGTGGTCAGCGAGCACTTCTCGATCCGCCTGGCCGACCTGCAAGGCAAACGCCGCAACCGCTCCGTGGCCTTCCCCCGCCAAGTCTGCATGCGCTTGGCCCGCATCCTCACCTCGCTCAGCTTCGAGGAAATCGGCGGCTACTTCGGGGGACGCGACCACACCACCGTCTTGCACGCGGACCGCACCATCGGCGAGCTATGCAGCCAGAATGTCGAGCTCCAACAAACCCTCGATGACCTCACCGCCAAGCTCCGCCAACGCTTGGCGTAAAGCAGACGACGGGGACGTCCGAACAGCCCGGGCGAAGACGCAGGCAGATTCCGAGCGCCCTGGGGCCCCGTCACCCCGGCTGGCCGGCCCCGCCAAGCCGCCCTCCCGGAGGCCGCAGCGAGGGCCCAGAAGCGACCGCCCGAAGGCACCATCGCCACTCACAGCGGTCGCGATAGCCAGTGGATAACTTGTCGCTTTTGCGGTATCCTACCGCTGGCTTCGCCGGGCCGCGGGCAAGAATCTCGGCGGGCTGTGGCCACCTGGCGAACGATGCTGATTCACTGACAGGTTATCCACACGCCCCGGCATCCGCCAGCCATGCGCAAGGAACGGTAAAATGGAAGGTTAGAAACGCAAGGGTCGCGAAACGATCACCAGTCACAGCCCTTACGAATACGACTGAATTGTTAACTCAATTCAGAAGAACAAAGGATCAACACACGGGCGGAGCAACGTGTCGCCCCCACGCAAAGGAGCAGGTGGTCCATGCATGTAATCATCAATCGCAGTGCCCTGGTCGAGGTTCTCGGCATTGGCTCGGGCGTGGTGGCCAGCCGGACCACCAAGGAGCTGTTGAAGTGCGTACGCTTCGCCGCGGCCAACGACGGGCTCCTGATCTGCGCGACCGATCAAGAGGTCAACGTACGAGCCACCGTGCACCAGGTCGAGGTCCGTGTGGCGGGCGAGGTGCTCGTCCCGCTTGATAAGGTCATGCAGATCACCCGCGAGAGCGTGGATGAGACCCTCGAACTCAAGGTCGAGGACGAGCGCTGCCACATCCGCGGTCGCGACAGCCACTTCGAGATCTACATCCAGGATCCCGCCGAGTTCCCGGCCGTGCCGGACCTCGAAGGGGACGGCGACATCGCGATCGAGGCCGCCGCCCTGCAGACCGCCATCGACCAGACGATCTTCGCCGTCGCCAAGGAGAACACGCGGTACGCGATCAACGGCATACTCTGGGAGAAGCACGGCAAGAAACTGAATCTGGTCGCGACGGATGGGCGCCGCCTGGCCTGGGCGTCGTGCGTGCCCGACAAGATGGCCGGGGACGACAAGCGGGTCATCGCTCCGGTGAAGACCATGAGCATCCTGCAGCGCGCGCTGGCCGCCGCGGAAGGCCCCGTGGTCATCGAGCTGCGCGAGAATCAGATCCTGGCGCGGGCGGGAGCTTATGTCGTCAGCTCGGCGCTGGTCGAGGGGCACTTCCCGCAGTATCAAGATGTCATCCCCAAGGACGCCGACCGTCAGGTGCAGCTCAACACTGAGGAGTTTCGCAGTGCGGTGCGGCGGGCGGCCCTGCTGACCAACGAGCAGTCCAAGGGGATCCGCCTGCGGTTTGCGGATAACCAGTTGGTGCTGTCCAGCCGTGCCCCCGAGCAGGGCGAGGCGACGGTGGCCATGCCCGTGGAGTTCGACGGGCCGGCGCTCGAGATCGGCTTCAGCCCGGTGTTCGTCGAGGATGCGCTGCGGGTGGCGGGGACACCGACCGTGAGTTTGGAGATGCGGGACGCCGATCGGCCCGGGGTTATCAAGGCCGGCGGCTTCCTCTACGTGGTCATGCCTGTGAACTTGGCGTGATGTATGCAACCCGGCCCCGATGAGACAACGCGCTTGCAGTGGGTGCAGCGAAATCGCACCCGTCGCCGGACCCGGCCGGCCCAGCCCGTGGGGCCCGTCCTCGCGGATGTGCTGGGGAGGGCGTTACGGCCGCGGCCACGGCGCGAACGCGAGCTGCTGGAACTCCTCTGGGAGCAGGCCGGCCCCGAACTCATGGACCATGTGCTGGATGTCGAAGTGCGGGCCGGGGTGTTACGCCTGAGTATCGCCGAGCCGGCCGTACGCTACCGGCTGCGGATGACCTGGGAAGAACGGCTGGTGAGCCTCCTGCGGGAGGGACTGCCCCAGAGCGGTGTGTCGCGAGTCGTGTTCGGCGGCCCACGAACGTTGGGGCGAACAGCCAACTAACAACCATGAGGCGCGACGGAGCTGAACCGTCGGCCTATCGCGGGGAACCGCGCGGGGATCAGGGATTTGAGCGACGAACAACACAAGCACGGCGAACATTATGACGAGAGCAGCATCCGAGTTCTCGAGGGAATCGAGGCGGTGCGCAAACGCCCGGCGATGTACATCGGCGACACCGGCCTGGCAGGCCTGCACCACCTGATCTACGAGACGGTGGACAACGCCATCGACGAGGCCATGGCCGGCTACTGCTCCGAAATCCAGGTGCGCCTGGCCGCCGACGGCAGTTGCATCGTGCAGGATAACGGACGCGGCATCCCCATCGGCCCGATGAAGCATCCCGACCCCAAAATCAACGGTAAGCCCGCCATCGAGATCTGCATGACCATATTGCACGCCGGCGGTAAGTTCGACCGCAATAGCTACAAGGTCTCCGGCGGACTGCATGGCGTGGGCATCAGCGTCGTCAACGCACTCTCCGAATGGGTGCGCGTCCAGGTTCGCCAAAGCGGCAAAATCCACGAAATCACCTTCGCCCGCGGGGCGACCCAAAGCCCGCTGAAGGTCATTGGCGAAGCCGCCGATACCGGCACGCGGGTCCGATTCAAACCCGACCCCGAAATGTTCGAGGACTGCGAGTTCCGCTACGAAACCCTGCGCGCCCGCCTCCGCGAGCTGGCCTATCTGAACGACGGCGTGCGGATCAACCTGTCCGACGAACGCACCGGCAACGAGGAGAGCTTCTACTTCACCGACGGCCTCCGCGAGTTCGTCCGCCACCTCAACGAGGGCAAGGAGTCCCTCCACAAAAAGGTTATCTCTATCCGCGCAGAGGACCCCGACCAGCGCCTCGTCCTGGACCTGGCCCTCCAGTGGAACGACGGCTACAGCGAGAACGTCTCCTGCTTCGCCAACAACATCCGTAACATCGACGGCGGCACGCATCTCTCCGGCTTCCGCGCGGCCTTGACCCGCACACTCAACGCCTACGCCCGTCGCGAAAACCTCGCGAAAGGTAATCTCGCCACGACGGGCGAGGACTTCCGCGAGGGCCTGACCGCGGTGCTGTCGGTCAAAGTCCCCGAACCGCAGTTCGAGGCCCAGACCAAAGTGCGGCTCATGAACCCCGAGGTCGAGAGCTTCGTCGAACGCACGCTCAACGAGCAGCTCAGCAACTTCCTCGAAGAGAACCCCACCGACGCCAAGCGGATCGTCATGAAAGGCGTCCAGGCCGCCCAAGCCCGTGAAGCCGCCCGCAAAGCCCGGGATTTGACCCGCAAGAGTGCTCTCAACACCGGCGGTATGCCCAGCAAACTGTGGGACTGCCGCAGTCGCGACGCCGATACTTCGGAACTGTTCATCGTCGAGGGCCAAAGCGCCGGCGGTAGCGCCAAGGGCGGGCGCGACGCGGTCTTCCAGGCCATCCTGCCCCTCAGGGGAAAGATCCTCAACGTCGAAAAGGCCCGCATCGACAAGATGCTTAGCCACGAAGAAATCCAGACGTTGATCGTCGCCCTTGGCTGTGGTATCGGCGTCGATGAGTTTGACATCACCAAGCGGCGCTACGGCAAAGTCATCGTCATGTGCGACGCGGACGTGGACGGCAGCCACATCCGCACCCTGTTGCTGACCTTCTTCTTCAGGCACATGCGGCCGCTGATCGAGAACGGACACCTCTATGTCGCCCAGCCGCCGCTTTACCAGCTTTCCAAGGGCAAGCGTACAGAATACGTCCTTAACGACAATGCCTTTCATGCCCGGGTCACCGACCTGGGCTTGGAGGGCTCGACGCTCGTGATCTGTTCGGACCCGCCGCGGGAAATCACGGGCCCCGAGTTGCGTGATCTCTGCGAGACACTCGAACGCCTGGAAACCCAGAACCGCATGCTGCGCCGCCGTGGCATCGATATGGAGAGCCTGCTTACTCGCCAAATGGATGAAAATGGCCTTCTGCCCAGCTACCGGGCCGAGGTGTTTCGGCCGGGCGAGGGGGAGCCTATCGAGTACTTCGGCTACAGCGATGCGGAATTCGAGCAATTCTGCGAGGAAGAGCGTCGCCGCATCGGCGAGATCACGGTCATCGAGGCCGGTGCGGGCCTGCGCAGCGGCGGGAACGGCGATGAGAGCCAACACCGCATCGTGCGCACCGATCTGGGCGAATGCCGCATCCTCGAAAGGGAGCTGACCCGCCTCGCCGCGATGGCGCTCACCGTCGAGGATTACTACGCCATGCGCGTCGAACAGGTCGATGGAACATTGCCCCCGGCCCGCTTCATGCTCCGGCACAGCGAGGACGCACCGATCGAGCTGGACAACCTCTGCCACTTGGTTGAGGCCATACGGAAGATCGGAAAGGTCGGCTGGGGCGTCAAACGCTTCAAAGGTCTTGGCGAAATGAACGCGGAGGAACTGGCCGAGACGACAATGAATCCGGAGAAGCGAGGCCTGCTCAAGGTCGTGGTTTCCGACGAGGCGGACGATCCCGAACAACTCGAGATCGACGCGCGCGAAGCCGACCGTATCTTCTCAATCCTCATGGGAGATGACGTCGAATCACGCCGGGCATTCATTGAGACGAACGCCATCAACGTCAAGAACCTGGATGTGTAGTATCGCGGCGATGGCTTGTTCCTGCTGGTACAAGCCGACCCCCATTCACGCTTGCTGTGTCCGAGCAAGCTCTTCGAGACGCGGCAATTGGCTTCGCAGCGCGTTTGCCTGCGGGCTGAAGGGGTAGTCCATAATCAGCCGGCGAGCCACATCCACCGCGTCCCAATAACGATGCTCGCGGATGCGCTCCTTGATCAGGTGCTCCAACTGCTGGCGGGTCTGAATCTCCGCGTTGGCTTCAAGCGTGTCCAACTGAGTGCGCAGCGCCTCGCTGTCCTGGCCAATCGGAAAGGTGGTGATGAACGTTCGAGCCGCCTGAGCCGCCTCCTGCCATCGCCTTTCATTCACAAAACGTTGGATCTCCTCGTGCAACCGCAGGCGGTGGCGCTGCTCGAAGACCTGACGCTCGCGGCAAACCATCTCGATGAAACCCAGCGGTTCAGTGGCGGTCGGGTACTTGTCCGCCAGTTCGCGGGCCAGTTGCTCAGACTTGTCCCACTGGCTCGCGGACATCAACTCACGCAGCCGGTTCCGGGTATCCTCGATGTCCTGCGCTTGGGCCTTCTGGGCGGCCTGCTCCAATCGTGCCTCCGCCGCCTTGATCTGCTCATCGGCCCCAAAGCGAGTCGCCAGGGTCGCCAGTTGCTCACGGGCTCTGTGGAAGTCCTTGGAGGTGATGAATTGCTCCGCGTCGGCGAGCCTCTTCTGCGACTCGGCGGCGACACGGGCCGCGTAACGCCGCGACCGCTGCTCGTCGGGCAGCAACAGAGTCTCCTCGATTTGAGCCAGCACGCGATAAAGGGCTTGCGGATCGATCGCCACGGCGGGGGCCGCGGCCGGCCGACTCAGAGCGGCAGCCTGCTCAGCCAACAACGCGGTACGCTGTTCGACCTCGGCTGTATGCCGACTGACTCGATCCAATCGGCGAATCACCGCAATATGACCCAGCAGCAAACCGCAAGCCGCCAAACTCACCGTCAGCGGGGAAATCACCGCCACCACTTTCCATACGGACGAAACGTCAGACTGAGTGCTGATGAGCACCAGACCGGCAATCAGGCCTGCCAAGCCGACCACCGCCAAAAACGCCGTCAGGGCGATCAACGCATACACCACCGTCGGGTCAGATCGCACGGTAGGCAAAGGCTCATCAGCAACCGACGACAGCGGAACCCATTCGCTCTCTGAGCTCACGGCAAATCTCCATCTCAAACCACGCGATGGCCCCCAACGTGCAACTTGCCACCTGGCCGTCACGACTCGTCGCCGGGACGGTCCTCGGTCGGATCAAGCCCCTCGTCCTCGGCCGGCAATCGGTGCATGGCCCAAACGTCAGAATCCGGCGTGGCCGGCCGAGGCTTGTAAAGCAGCCACTGCCGAAATCGTCGGCTCCAACGCAAAAACGCATAACTGACAACCGAGAAAATACCGAACAGCACCAACACCAACACCAAAACGCGTTGTATCGCCTGTGCCGCCGTCCGATGCTCAATCGAAACCGTCGGGGGCGGATTCAGCGGACCTTCAAGCTGCCGCTCGTGTTGCACCAACAAGGCGATCCCCGCCAGGATCAACCCAATGCCAACCAACGCAAGAACACTGGCAACCCAGCGACGGCTCTTCTCGTCCACTCCGGCCATACCCACAGCCCTCACAACATGCTCAAGAGCTCCCCATGGCTCGCTTCCCGAGCCCGCCCCCCTACCTATTCTATCCCCGCCCAGGTGTATGCCCCACCATGGAATCAACGTCTTGCGCAGGCCCAACGGGAGGCGATGGATCCCACATCCGAGCCGAACGGCCTCAACGATTGCCTGCCCGCCCATGCCGGAATCCGCCCGAGCAACCAAACTCTGCGTGGAGGACGGGACACTACCATCCCAGGTCGGCTCGGGGCGACCCTTCCCCGCTCGTCCGTAACTCCTCGAGCAACTCACGCTGCCGGGGAGTCAGGCTCCGAGGCGGAACAATGCGAATCAGCGCGTACAAATCGCCGCGAGGTTGCTTGCCGGGCGGCTTGACCCCTCGCTCCTTCAATCGCAGCTTCGCCCCGCTGGCCGTCCCCGGCGGCACGGTGAGCACCGTCCGCCCATCCAGCGTGGGAATCTCGATCTTCGCTCCCAACGCGGCTTCCGTCAGCGTGACCGGCAGGTCAAGGTAAATGTCGTTGCCAATCCGCCGAAAATATCGGTGCGGTTGCACTTGGCAGACGATGTACAAGTCACCCGGCGATGAATGTGGCCCAGCCCGGTTGCCCTGCCCGCGGACCCGGATCCGCTGGCCATGAGCGACCCCCGCCGGAATCTTTACGCTGACCGTCTGGCTGTCACCGCCACCACCAGGGGTTACCCGCAGATCCAGAGTGGTGCCGTGAATCGCCTGATCGAAGGTCAGCGACACCGGATGCTCGATGTCCGGGCGTGGCTCCTCCGCCTCCCGGGGAGCGCTGCGAGACCGCCGTCGATGACTCCCCCGCGAGCTTTCGCGGAAGAAATCCTCGAACACACTGCCGCGACCTCCACCCATGCCCCCGCCCCCGGCGAAGACCTGGAACAAGTCCTCGAGGTTCTCCACCGGGATATCCGGCCCGCCGCCGCTGCGCCACGTATACACATGCTCGCCACTGGGCGCCGACCGCCAGCCCGGTTGGCCCGCTCCCCGCCCTGCATGCCCAAACTGATCGTACTCCCGACGCTTCTGAGGATCATGCAACACCTCGTAGGCCGCCTGAACCTCTTTGAATCGGGTCTCCGCCGTCTTGTCATGCGGATTGTGGTCCGGGTGATACTTCTTCGCCAGCTTGCGATAGGCACGCTTGATCTCGTCGGCTGACGCCGTCCGCGAGACGCCCAGAATCTCGTAATAGTCACGTTGCGGCATGGTCTGCTGGTGTGTTCCTTGCTCCGAAAATTATACGTTCGGCCGTCACCGTTGCAAAGCCGATATTCGCCATCTACCATACACGCTGCGGGTTCACACGGATACTCCACCACCTGTCGAGGCTCGATCCATGCAGGAACACTTCAAGCAAACCGCGTCGTCAGCCCTGCTGGCCGGTATCATCATGCTCGTCGTCGTCCTCTGGCTCCGGGCGGGTCTCCAGGGCACCTCCGATTCGGCCCTCTACAACGCGTCCGTCACCGCCTTCAATGCCACGCTCTGGGGCGGCGGCTTGGCGATGTTCGGCGTGGCCGGCGCCTGCTGGGCCCAATGGCGCCCCGCCTTCCGGCTAGATAGCATCTGCTCCGGGCTTGTCGGTGTGATCATGATCGGCGTCGGGCTAATCTGGCTGGCCGCCACGCTCCGCGACCTCGACGGCTACGCCGTGCTCATCTTCGGTGTGCTCTGCCTCCACTCCGCCTACCGAAGCTACCGGATCGACGCGGCCCTCCGGGCAACCGAGCAACAGAACACGCCGCAGCCATGAACCACGAGTCAGGACTTCCCCGTATGAGCGATTCATGCCCCCAGCCTATCAGCCCACCCGGCAAGTGGCCGGACCGCTACACGAGGCAGATGCTCTTCACCCCGGTCGGCGAGGAGGGGCAGCGTCGGCTCAGCAGCGCTCACGTCCTGCTCGTCGGGTGCGGGGCCCTCGGCAGCGTCATCGCCAACCTCCTGACCCGCGCGGGCGTCGGACATCTGCGGATCGTCGATCGCGACGTGCTCGATGCGACCAACCTCCACCGGCAAGTGCTCTTCGACGAGGCCGATCTCGCCGCCGACCTCCCCAAGGCCGAGGCCGCACGCCGTAAACTCGTCGCGATCAACTCCGACGTGCACATCGAGGCCGTCGTCGCCGACGCCAACCCCGAAAACATCCGCGAACTGGCCGAGGGAGCTGACCTCCTGCTCGACGGTACGGACAACTTCGAGACCCGCTATCTGCTCAACGACCTCGCCGTGGCTACCTCGCGACCCTGGATATACGGGGCGTGCGTCGGAGCGACCGGATTGTCCCTGGTCGTATTGCCCGGCGAGACTCCCTGCCTGCGCTGCATCTTCGAGGAGGCCCCACCACCCGAGGCCACCGGCACCTGTGATACCGTGGGCATTCTCGGGCCGACGCCCAGCCTCGTCGCCAGCCATCAGGCCCTCGAGGCAATGAAGATCCTCATCGGGCGGCTCGACGCCGTGGACCGGCGATTGTGGAGCTTCGACGCCTGGGCAAACCATTGGAGCCGAGTCGATGTCGGCAAAGCCCGGCAACCAGGCGACTGCCCCTGCTGCGTAGGCCGGCGATTCGAGTACCTCGAAGGCCGACACGCGACACGTACAATCACTCTTTGCGGCCGCAACGCCGTGCAAATCTTCCCCCGTAGAACAGGCCACATCGACTTCGCACAGCTTGCCGATCGGCTCAGACCCGTCGCCCGGGCAGAGCCTCGCTGCAACGGGTTCGTCTTCAAGGCCCTGATCGAGAACTACGAGTTGACCCTCTTCGCCGACGGCCGGGCCCTGATCCGCGGCACCAACCGCGCCGAAGAGGCTAAAGCAGTCTACGCCCGCTACATCGGTGCGTGAAGCACCCATCGCCACGGTGGAGGGGGCGACCGCTACAGTGGCTCGGGAGACTCTCTAGAGTCCATAACCCATGAACCGCGTGTCTATCCAGACCGTCCACCTCGAGGCCATCGTTGATCACGCTCGCGCCTGCTTGCCTGCCGAGTGTTGCGGTATTCTCATCGGACTCCCCGTAGGCGAACAGCCGCCCACATCAACCGCCGACGAATCGCTGCAAGTCAGCGAGGTGCATCCCGTGCGGAACATCGCATCGGCCGACCAATCGAATCACTACAAGATCGACCCGCTCGACCACCTTCGCCTGCAACGCACCGCCCGCGAACGAGGCCTGCGAATCCTCGGCTTCTACCATTCCCACCCCCAGGGACCGGCCGAGCCGTCCATCGAAGACATGCGCCGCCCCTGGGCTGGCTACGCCTACCTCGTCATCGCACCGGGACACAACGCGAATAATGGCTCGCCCCCGGCAATCAGTCTGCATACTGCCCCAGACAACATGACTGCCAATCAGCGTCATTCGCCCACGCCTCCATCACCCGGCCCCTGGCATGTGCGTTGCTGGGAATGGAACGATACCCAAGGCCTGTTCACCGAAATCCCGTTGCGTGTCGCGGACGCCACGACGTAGATCAAACCATGCAGCCCGCCCAATCGATGTGAAAACCCAAGGAGCGTGCCAAACCCGACTATCGGCTTGCCTCCTCGCGAGGAACACCGCCCCGCTGCCGAATACCCGCCAGGATCGCCCGCTCCAGCGTTTCGTCACGCCCGAGCGGAATCCATGACTCCGTGTCCCGTATACGAGAACTACGCCCGGATACCGTCGGCGCGTCGCTGCTGTACAACCGCATCGCCCCAGCCGCGTTGTCGATTTGCCGCTCCTCCAGACTGTACCGCGAACGCTCGACCGTGACCTCGACTTCATACTCCCCAGGCATCTCCATCGACCGGAGCAGCACCGTCGCTTGCCGTCGAATGGTTGCCAGGTTCGCCTCGGCCCAGTAATAGGCCGGCTCAGGCTGCGGCCGCCAAACCTCGAAACCCTGCGACGTCGTCTCCGGATAGGTCGTAATGACGCCGTTGGCCCGGTCCTGCCGATCAATACTGAACGAGAACGCCCGCAGCGTATCGCATGTGCTCTCCCACAGGGAGTCGTACTCCTCCGGGGTCGAGACGGCCATGCGCTCGATACTCGGCGCCGCCGGCGCCGCCGGCGCCTCACAACCGATCATCGCCCCGCCCAACAGCCCTACCAGCGGAATCAGCCAACCCACGCCCGCGACCGTGAGCCCGCGACAGCCGCGATGACTCATACCCCCTTGCCGACCCGCACAGCCCGTATTGTGTCTACTGTTTGTCATGTCTATTCTCGTGACGCCGAGCCGACTCACCGCGTCCTCCCACCGTACCGGCCGCCGTGCCAGAACCGCGACCGTTAGGGAGCGGTTCTTCTCCGCAGCCAGCGACCACTCCCTCACAGTCGTGGCTCCGATACGCCATCCGCTTCTCACATCTACTCTTATACCATGACCTCCACGCAGTCGAACAGGTCGCGGGCCTGCCCGTAGCCTCGCGTCGCGCCAAAGTTCGACTTCTGTGCCCGGCAGTGTACCATATTGCTGGTATGCTTGGAATTCTCCTCCACTCGCCCGGATGGCACCTCTCAGTCCGGCAGCCCCGGCCAGCAAGTCCGCTCTGGTCGGCCCAGGAAGCCATAACGCCAGCCGGCCGCAACAGCAACATGATACCCCGCCGGCATATCAGCGGCCCGGGTGTGTCGGGCTCGCACGCCAACGAGCCGCGCTTGCCCGCCAACAGAGCCGCGACCATAACGGAGCGAAGGACACCGCCCCCTTTACTCGGCGCCTCTGATCAGTGTTGATCCGCGTTCACTCGTCTCGGCGCAGCAACGCGAAGCCGGATCGACGGTTCGCCCCAAGATAACCCTCGACTCCTTACGACCCAACGCCAACGGCGTTGAATCACAAAGCCCAGGGTCGCGCAGCGCACCCTGGGTCACGAGACCAACGACACCGCTCCCAATCCCGGGTACTCCGGCGGGAGGCGCATGCAACCCTTTCAGGGTTGCGGCACACCTGCGGGCATGGTTCCCGGGGTGCGCTGCGCGACCCCGGGCTGTGTTCTGGAACCGCGTTGCGGTTCGAGGGCGAGTAGCACCACGCCACAAAAGTGCCGCAGGGCAGCATGCCGAAACAGTGCCACACTTGACCCAACGCCAACGGCGTTGCCTAACAGAGCCCAGGGTCGCGCAGCGCACCCTGGGTTACGAGACCAACCACGCCCCCTCAAACCCTGCAAGGGTTTCATATCCAGCCGCGGATCAATCCCCCAATAAGGAGACCTTGCCAAATGGCAGGAGAACGGGCCAGGTGCATTGGTCGCGGCCGAAGGATACGCCGGTCGCCACGGACGGCCAGCGGGTATCAACGCCTCCCGGGGCATGATGACGCTCCGGGGTTTCGCCCACTCCGACCGCGAAGCATCGGTCATCTCGACGGGATCAACTTGTCCCCCCAGTGTGCGGGACCATGACTGGCCCCCTGAACTCTTTTCCGTTACCTCCTGCTCAAATCCGCTCATCCGCACGGGTGGAATCGGGATCTTGCTTGTCCGTGCCCGGTAACGATGCGACAGTCTCCCCCAAAAGCCGGAGGCATCCGACCTTGCGATCGGATGCCTCTGCTGGCGTGCGTTCTTTCCAAATCACCCGCGGGTGGCGGCGCTCAAGCCCGCGGATGGGCTTCGTCGTATGCCTGTTTCATACGCGCGGTGGTCACGTGCGTGTAAATCTGCGTCGTGGACAGCGACTGGTGGCCGAGCAGTTCCTGAACCGCCCGCAGATCCGCTCCGCGATTGAGCATGTGCGTCGCGAAACTGTGCCGCAACGTGTGCGGACTGATGGCCGGGTCCAACCCACAAATCGCCAGGTACTTGTCCAGCTTGCGGCGAACACTGCGGGTGCTCAGACGCTGACCGTGCTTGTTGACAAAAACCGCTTCCTGGTTGAACGAGGCGGCCCGAGGGTCGGCTCGACGCATTTCCATGTACCGGCGAATCCACGCCAGCGCGGTCGGTGAAATCGGCGTGACCCGGGCCTTCTTGCCCTTCCCGCGGACGTGCAGGGCCTCACCCGTGAAGTCCACGTCCGCCAGGTTCAGATCCACCAGCTCGCTGACCCGCACGCCGGTCGAGTACATCGTCTCCAGCATCGCCCGGTCGCGAGCCCCCAGCAGTGTCGCCACCTCCGGTGTCTCCAGCAGCTGACGAACCTGATCCTCCTCCAGGAACTTCGGCAGCCGCTTGTCTTGCTTGGGTGTACGGATCGAGGCCAGTGGGTGATTCGGAATGTATGAACGTTTCAGGCAGAACTTGTAGAAGCTACGCAACGTGGCCAGCTTGCGGGCCGTCGTACTCTTCGAGTACTCCTGGTCGCGAAGGAAACCAAGGAAGCGGCGGACATCCTCAGTCTCGACGGCAAGGAGAAGCTCCCTGCCCGCCAGTTGCAGTCGCACCGGCGGCGGGGCCACGGCCGTGGCGACACCCCCTAGCGAACCGTTGGATTCGTACCCACCGTTTGACAGCGGATCAACGGCCGGACCGCTCTCGTGTCCCCGAAGGAACTCGCAGAACTGATGCAGATCCGCCGCGTAGCACTTGGCCGTGTGGGGCGAAAAGTGCCGTTCAAACCGCAGGTAGTTCAAAAACTCGTCAATCAAGCTATTCTCGGTCATGGTGCTACCAACGTAGGCGGCGAACCTTTGCTGAAGCAGCCTGGCTTATTATGACCACCCACACCCAGCAGGTAGTCGCCTTGATACCCGCCCGCGACCCTCGCGGACAAGCGCTAACCTCTTACCTGTTCACCGGCTTCCTCGAGATCCAACTCCAAGCGGCGGCCCATCTGGTAACTCAACACCGCGGCATCAAACCAGTCGAACTCTTGCTCGGTATCCGAGGCCATGGAGGCAAAGGCATTGATGATGTCGGCCTCCCGGCCGGCCTGGTAGCGGAACATGTACCGATGGTTCCCCTTCACCAGTGATAATTGCCTCACCGCCTTCATGTGCCGGACTCCTGATCCCCAACCTCATCCTTGACCATCCGAGCCCAATGCCAGCTCGCCCCCGTCTGATTCAGCAGATCCGACGCCACCATGTGACAACAGAACCGCAAAAACCATTCCTGGCTGGCTATATACTTCCGCCAGCCAAACGGGCTCCCGCCCTCCTGGCGGCTCTTCGCATACCCGCGAACCGCTTGCCGAGTCTCCTCCTGCTCCCCGTGGAACCGACGCTGACTCTGGGCCCACGGCCGACCCGACTGGCTGGAACCCTCCACCGCGAACGGCCGAGCCATCCGCGAGGTCGCCACCGGATCAAAACCATCCAGCGACTCACGCTTCCCGTACACCTGCGCCGCCAGTCCAACCACCGGCGTGTACGCGTCGTATTCAGTTACCGCAAAAACCAAGATCGCGTCCGCACCCAATCGCTCGCAAATCGCTATCGCATGATTCGGCGATTGCACCTGCTCGACGCCTTGGTCCCTCATCACCACCAACACCCGGCTGACCCCGATCACACCAACACCCGGTATGCCGGCCAGCTCACTGGCCATCAGGTCAGCCACCTTCACGGGATCGAAGGCCGGGCTTCCACTGAAGTTCAATGCCGGGGCGACGGCCACCATGGTCTGCAAGGGCACTTGCGTGTACCCCGGGTTGCTCAGCCCTTCCTCCGACTGACTGCAACCAACCAGGCCCCCCAGAACCAATGCCCACGCCAGCAGACCAAACACGCTGGCCGGACCGATCCCTCGGGCCGCCCTCCGGACCACGATCTGGTTTCCGGTCGCGATCATCCGTGATCGACATCTCTCTCTAAGGATCGAGAGATCGGCTTGCCGTCCGCAGACCGCCGCCTCACTCCTCAACCCGTCCCACGCCCGCGACATTCGCGGACTCGGAACACCAGTAACTTCGTCTATTCTTCGGACCACCTTGAACGCCACGTCGGCAGATTCCGCGGTCCTAACCACCTTGATTGCCCGTCGCGGCCGGTCCGCGAGACGCCCCTAAGCCTGAGCTACCGGCCGGCTCGCCGTGCTCCGCCGTCGAGCCCGCGCTTATCGGAACCAACGTCGGCTTCACCGACCAGATGTTCTCAACACCGTTCTGCAGGCTCGTGCAGTACACCCGGCCGTCATGACTCCACACTGGACCAAAACTCGATCCCTCCCCGTCCGTCAGACAAACCGGCGACGAACCGTCCGCCCGTACAATCCATATCTCGCCGCGACTCGACACCGGCGGACCCGGAGGCTCCCCAGCCTCCCCTTCACCCCCCAACCGCGCCGTGCCGTAAGCCACCCATTCGCCGTCCGGACTCCAGGTCGGCTGGATCAACGCCATCTCCGCACTCACCGCTAACTCGATCGGAAACTTCGGCTCGCCCCCCTCCAGATCCAGACGCCAAACACTGAACCACCGGCCCCCACGCTGCCGGGCCTTCTGATACACAATGCTGTCGCCCACCGGAGACCACCGCGGAAACAGACCAACCCCAATCATCTTCCGAACTTCGCTTCGGGCCAGCTCCACAGTCCACAACTCCCATTGCGCCGCCTTCGAGTTGAACACGCAGTACACCAGCCGCGTACCATCCGGAGAAAACGACGGATGAACTTCGTGCAACGGAGACCGGGTGACCTGCGTCGGTTGCCCGCCGTCTACCCCGATCATCCAAAGATCCCAGTTCCCAGACCGATCACTTGCGAACGTCACCCACTTGCCGTCCGGACTGAACGCCGGCTGAACGTCCGCCGCCGGGTCCGAGGTCAACTGCGTCACCGCTCGCCCGTGAATCGTCTTGAGGTACAGATTCGGCCGCAGCGCGTGCCGCGTCGAACTGAACACAATCCACTCACCATCCGGCGACACATCAACGTCAAAGTCCGCTCCCTCAGCCACAAAAGTGTGCTGCTCCATCGGAGACGCCGCCCGAGCCTGAAAAGGAATACGCGTCCGATCAGGAAACTCGCCAAACAGCGTCAACTGAGCGTCCCCGCTCGAAGCCAACACGGGTTCCGGCGGCGGCGGCGGTAACAGCACCTCTTCCTCAACCACCTGGGGACCCGGGTCGACCCAACTGCACCCGGCCAGCGCGACACAGACCACCAGCCCCAAACCACATCGCCCGAGCGAGCCTACCTTTATGCCAACAACCATCGGTCCGTATCTCCGAATCCGGAGAACCCGGCTGTTCCGCCGTCTTCCTTCATAAGCAAGCCGCAGGCTCCGCCGGCGACGTATTTGTCCGATAACCAGTTTGAATATCGACTCCCCGACAGGGGGGACTGAAGATGTTTGAGCACCGAAAATACAACATTCTGCACGCCTTTTCGTGCCCGCGCAAAAGCCGCCTTCGACGACGCGGAATATGCGCGTCACACACCGCATCACGATATCGACGACGGCGCACGGCTCGCTACCCACCCACCGTGACTGCCAGTGCTGATATCGCGTGTCCTCCGTCGCGAGATGCACCAGGGTCGCGTAGAATGCTTCGTCGTGGACGCACACACATTGACAATCCTGGAATTCGACCGCGTGCGCCAATTGCTGGCGGACCAAGCCCACTGCGCACTCGGCCGACGAATGGCCCTCAAGGTCAAACCAGTTGCCCAACCCGAACTCGTCAACCAGTACATCGCGCAAGTTCAGGAGCTGATGGAAGCCGCCGGCCGAATCGGTCTGCCCCCTTTCGGTGGAGTCCATGATGTGCGCGAAGCCGTCCGAGCGGCGGTTCCCCCCCATCTGCTCGAACCCGAAGATTTCGCCGTTCTCGCCGAGACCCTCGACGCAACTCACGCCATCGTGGCCTGGGCCGGTCGGCTCAACCCGGACATCACCCAACTGCGAACACTCTGCGAACGGATCGGCGACTTCAAGCCGCTCGCCGATACCATCCGCCGAGTGATCGACCCGACCGGACAGATCCGCGACGATGCCAGTGCCAAGTTGAGACGCGTTCGCACCGAGGTCGCCGCCGCCCGCATCCGCATCGAACAAGTCATCGACCGCCTGCTACGCGACCGCCAGGCAACCCGCTGGCTGCAGTATCCCCAGGCGACCTTCCACGAGGATCGCCTCGTGCTCCCCCTCGCCGCTGAACACCGCGGAAGAGTGCCAGGGATCATCCACCGCAGCTCAGAGTCCGGCGCGACCCTCTTCGTCGAGCCCGCCGAGGCCGTCGAACTCAACAACCTCATCATCGCCCTCAAAAACGACGAGACCGTCGAGATCAACCGCCTGCTGTGGCACCTCACCCACCAAGTCCAACTCAACCGCGACGAGATCCTTCGCACCATGGATGCCCTCGCCGTCCTCGACCTCGTCGCCGCAAAGGTCAAGTTCGCCTGGGTATACAAGCTGGTGTGCCCCATTATTTCGACCGATGGCAGGCTCCGGCTGCACGACGCCCGCCACCTACTGCTCGTTGATATGCAGAAAAAGGCTGCCCAGACCGGCGAGCGAACGGAAGTAGTGCCCATCAGCCTCCGCCTCAGTGACGATTTCGACGTGCTGGTTATCACCGGCCCGAACACCGGCGGCAAGACGGTCACACTCAAAACGACCGGCTTGGCCTGCCTCATGGCCCAGGCGGGCCTGCCCATCCCCGCGGGGCCGGGCAGTTGCGTCCCCATCTACCACGACATCCTCGTAGACATCGGCGACGAGCAGAGCCTCCAGCAATCACTGAGCACCTTCAGTGCTCACCTCAACCGGCTCCTGCTCATGCTACGGCGGGCTCGGCCGGGCACGCTCCTGCTCATCGACGAGCTGGGGGCCGGCACCGATCCGGACGAAGGGGCGGCGATCGGACAGGCGATTCTCCGCGAGTTGCTGGATCGGCAGTGTGCCGCCCTGATTTCTACGCACCTGGGCGTCCTCAAGAGCGTCGCCTACTCGGAGGCCCGGGCCGAGAACGCCTGTGTCGAGTTCGACATGGAGACGCTCCAGCCGACCTATCGCCTGCTGATTGGCGAACCTGGCAGCAGCCACGCAATCAACATCGCGGCCCGGCTGGGTCTGCCGCCGCGATTGGTCGAGGCGGCGCGTAACCATTTAAGCGAATCGCACTTACAGTTGACGCGGGCCATCCGCGGGACACTGACCTCCCGCCGCCAGGCCGAGACCGCCCGGGCCGAAGCCGAGGCCGCCAAGATCGCCGCGGACCAGGAGCGCAAGGCCGCCGAGGAGCAACGCCAAGCCTTCGAGGAACGCCAGGCGGCCTTCGACCGCTGGGTCAAGGCCGTCGCCGGCCTCAAGCCGGGCGATCGCGTGCGGGTCAAACGGTTCGACCGCGAAGGCCGGGTTGTCCGCGTGCTGCTGCACAAGCAGTTGGCCGTGGTCAACGTTGGAGCGATGGAGGCCGAGGTGCCGTTGCGCGAGGTGGAAATCATCTCTTGATCTGTAATGATCTTCTGGATATGAACTTACAGTTAGCCAGGGGTTGATCGGCGAGGCTTGCCTGTTGGCTTACGGTGCCGGCTGATACAGACGGCACGGTCAGTACAGACGGCAGGAGGGTCGCTCTGGGGTGTCCACGGCCGCGCATCGGGGGAGATCGGGCCGGATCGGTGTGCATTCTCGCGGGCTCTGGCCATGTGGCATGGGAGTTGCCGTTGAGGTTGTGCGGAGGGCGGTGGGAGCCCTGGAGGGAGGAACAAGCTTGCGAGGCGGGATGCTGATATGGATGGGGTTGGCGGCGCTCGCGGCCGCCGGCTGCAGCGATCGGCGTTCTTGTCCGTGTGAGCGGGCTTGGGTCTGCGAATCTCCAGTGGCGGGCGCAAGGGCCGAACTCGCCGCGGCCCTGCTCTTCGACGCGCAGCCGGGGTACTATACTGCTTCCGACTTCGCGGTTCGTAGCGACTGGCCTTCAACAACCGCCTTCTACTCTCCAGGCCAGGTGATTTTCTTCAGCGAGCGATTCGTCGACTACCAGCGGCCTGGGGCCGGCGAATCGGATTGGACGTATCGCCGATTCGAGACGGTGCGGTCGGGATTCGGCTATCGATAGCTCTCCCTCTCAGTTCCATTTGGCTTGAGCGAGCCCGGCACAGCAATGTGTCGGGCTGGCTCTATGCGTGTTCAAGCTTGACCTGTGACGGATTTCCGATATAGTTGCCTCATTCCCAAGCGCCGGGATTGCGCGATCGGCCTTTGGGAATCCGTGGTGCAAGCAGCTGCACGGATGCGGTGAGGGTGAACATGCGCGGAGTTGTCGCGCATGGGCTTGCCTTTCAGGCCTGCCCGCCGAGGGATGAATCATGGGTCGCGACACGAAACTGGCGGTTGTGGTGGCGGTGGTGTTCATCGGAGCCGGGGTCTGGTATCTGGCTTCGGATGGCGGCGAGGGTGCGAAGGAGCCATCCCAAGACTCCGGTGCGACCCCCAAGGTGGTTGCGGACAAGCCGGCCGGGCCGGCGAAGCCGACCACGCCCCGCGTACAGCCGCGTCAGCCTTCTCAGCGTTTGACGGACGCTCGTCCGACAGGCGCACCGACGACTCGGCCGGTCACCGCTCGGCCGCGTCCGTTGCCGGCGCCCTCGCCTTTGGCAGCGAGTCCGGCATCGGAGCCGCGGACCGAGACGGTGTCGTCGCCGTCGGCGTCGCCAGGCCCGGTGCCCAGTCCGGTTCGCCGGCCGCAACCCGCGCCGACGGACTCGATGGTTCCTGTTGGGCCGGCTGTCGCGGATACGGCGACTCCTCGGTCGGCGACTATCGGTACGCTTGCCGCGGATCCGGTGATCACCCCGGCCACGCGGCCGGCCGGCGAGACGGCCGGTCCGGTTCGTCATCCGCTGGCTCGACGCGCGGATGAGCCCGCGACGGTGACTTCGGCGGCGATTGCCCCGGCTACCCCGGCGGCGCAGACGAAGGTCCATACCATCGCGGCCGGCGATACGTTCTCCGGCTTGGCGCTCAAGTATCTCGGGCACGTCAAGTACACAACTGAGATCGTCAAGGCCAACCCGGGCCTGGATCCGACCCGGTTGCGGTTGGGCGCGAAGGTGAAGATTCCGACACTGCCGGCTGCGGCTTCGCAACCGGCTGTCGCGGCGGGTGCTTCGCCCGCGGCGTCACCCGCCACCGGCGCGCGAGGGCCGATCGTCGCCGCCCCGGCGGTTCGTGCGGCTCCCCGCCCCGTCCCGGCCGATCGAGCTTATACGGTCAAGGCGGGCGATGCATGGTATGGTCTTGCCCAACGGTTCCTGGGTGACGGCAACGAATGGCCCCGCCTCTTCGAGTTGAACAAGGAGCGTCTCTCGGGCAACCGGGAGGTTCTTCCCGCTGGCGTGGTCATCGAGCTGCCCCGCGACGCCAAGATCCCCACGACCACAACCAACTGAGCATCGCGGCATCGAACCCAGATAGAGTGCCGGTCTGCGCAAACGAACGGCGTGCTCGGCAAGGTGAGAACCTTCGCCGTCGCACGCCGTATGTCAGCGATGCGCTAGTCTCGGCACGTCTTCACTGTGCCATTCTTTGGCCGCAATCTCAGCGACTGGAGTTCGCCGCTGCGATCCGTGAGCGAGGTTGTTCGTCTGCAGATTCAGTGTTTTCCCGCGGTTGCTCGACGTCGGGCAGCGACGATTTCTTCCTGCACGTGCCGGGGCGTCTGGCGGTAGCAGGCGAACTCCATGGTGAACGTGCCCTGGCCCTGCGTGGCGGAGCGGAGATCGGTCGCGTAGCCGAACATGTTGGCCAGCGGCACCTCGCTCACGATGATCACGCCGGCCGAACGCACTTCCGTGCCGCAGATCACCCCGCGTCGGCTGACCAGGTCGCCGACGATGCTGCCCTGGAACGCCGCCGGGGCTTCGATCTCGACCTTGACGATCGGCTCGATGAGTACGGGCCGTGATTGCCGGAAGGCCTCGATGAACGCGTCGCGGGCACAGATCTGGAACGCCAGGTCCGACGAATCCACCGGGTGATACGAGCCGTCTTCCAGCACCATCTTGACCCGCGTGATCTCGAAACCCGCCACCGGGCCCTTGCCGCGGGCGCTTTGGAATCCCTTGTCGCACGAGGGGATGTACTCGGTGGGGATATGCCCGCCGCGGACCAGGTTCTCGAACTCGTAGTCCTTGGCCGCGTCGTCGGGAAGCGGCACAAGCCGCCCGACAACGTGGGCGAACTGGCCTGCCCCACCGGTCTGCTTGCGATGCTTGTAGTTGAAGGGCACTTCCTGCGAGGGGGCCTCGCGGTAGGTGACCTGCGGCGCACCCACCTCGATCTCGATCCGCTGCTCGCGGCGCAGCCTTTCGACGTAGATGTCCAGGTGCAGCTCGCCCATGCCCGAGATGATGGTCTCGCCGGTCTTCTCGTCGCCACGGACGTGGAAGGTCGGATCCTCACGGCAGAACCGCTGGAGAGAACGGCTGAGCTTGTCGCGGTCGGTGCTCTTGACTGGGCGGACCGACAGGGCGATGACCGGGTCGGCGACGTGGATGCGTTCGAGCGAGTAGTTGACCGACTGGGCGCAGATGGTATCGCCGGAGTGGCAGTCCACGCCGATCAGGGCGACGATGTCGCCGGCCTCGGCGACGTCGACGTCCTCACGGTCGTTGGCGTGCATGCGCAGGATGCGCCCGACGCGCTGCTTCCGGCCGGCCCGGCTGTTGAAGTAGGTCCCGCCGCGTTCGATTCGGCCCTGGTAAACGCGAGTGAAGGTGAGCTGCCCGAAGGATTCATCCACGATCTTGAACGCCATGGCGGTGGTTGGTGCTTCGGGGTCGGTGCTGAGAGCGATCTCCGCCCCTTCATTCTCGTTGTCGCGTGCGAAGGTCAGCCGATCCACCGGGCTGGGCAGGTAACGGGCGACCGCGTCGAGTAGAGGTTGCACGCCCTTGTTGCGGAACGCCGAGCCCAGCAGCACGGGGGTGATCTCGCGGGCGATGGTCTGCTCGCGGATGATGCGATGCAGCAGGTCCTCGCTGATCGCGTGGTCTTCAAGCATCAGCTCCATGAGTTCGTCGCTGTAGAGCGAGAGTGTATCCAGCATGCCGTGCCTTGCCCGCCCGGCCGCTTCCTGCATGTCCGCGGGGATGGGCGCTGTGCGCACCTTCTCGCCGTGCTCGCCGTCGAAGTAAATGGCCTTCATGCCGACCAGGTCGATCACGCCTTCGTGCTGGGCTTCCAGGCCGATGGGGATCTGCAGCGGGACGGCCACGTGCCCGAGCCGGGTCTCGATGCCGTTGATCGCGTTGGCAGGGTCCGCCCCCACGCGGTCGCACTTGTTGATGAAGGCGATGCGCGGCACGCCGTAGCGCTTCATCTGACGGTCCACGGTCAGCGACTGCGACTGGACACCGCCCACCGCACAGAGGACGAGGACCGCCCCGTCAAGCACGCGCAGCGAGCGTTCGACCTCGATCGTGAAATCGACGTGCCCGGGGGTGTCAATGATGTTGATGGTCTTGTCGCCCCAGCTCACCGTGGTGGCCGCCGAGGTGATGGTGATGCCGCGTTCACGTTCCAGGTCCATGTGGTCCATGGTCGCGCCGCCGTCGCCATCCTTGACGTCGCCCATCCGGTGGATGCGGCCGCTGTAGAACAGGATCCGCTCAGTCAGGGTGGTCTTGCCTGAGTCGATGTGTGCGGAGATCCCGATATTCCGAAGGTCGCCGATGTTTCGCATGTCCGTCCGCCCGTCTTTGCGGGCCATCCTTTACTCTGGTTGAAGGCCCGGACGAAAGCTCCGCTTCCGCCGGTCGGAACCGGTACACACCGGCTCCGCAATACTTTCACACGTCTTGTGGTTCTGGTTTTGCCCGCATCGACAGCCTTGGTGATCGGCTGCCGGACGTTCAGCAGGCGATCAGGAAGACTGCCCGGGGGCGCCAGGTATTCTGGCCGCTGACCTCATGGCAGCACCTCGCAAATGTGTGTTGTTCCGTACTCCCGGGGGGCGGGCTTTACCGGACGTGTCCGGCCGGACCATGCTCCCCTGAAAAAAACAAGTCCCGCCGATCGAGGCGGGGCTTCCAAGTCGTAGATACTAGCGTAACGCCCCGCGGATTTCAAGTCCCCGCCCAGCGTTCTCCAGAAAAGGTGTCAGGAACCTTTATCCGGGGCCCACGCTGCATTCTTCGCGGCTGCGGCGATCGCGCCGGACAAAGGTTCCTGACACCTTTTTGGGCGTGCGCGTCGGGTGCGGCGCTTGCCGTGTGGGGCGGTTGCGGTTAGAAAGTGTAGCCCCCGTGGCTGTCCAACACCCCGCTGACGGGGCGCCGCAAACCCGCGGGTGAGCCTTCTTCATGGAGATCAGATAATGAGCGAGCAAGTGACCCGACGACAGTTTCTTGGCACGAGCGGCAAGGCCGCAGCCACCCTGGCGGCTGGCGCCGCCGTTCACACCATGCTCCGGCCGGCCCGAGCCGCCGACGCCAACGAGAAGTTCAACGTCGCCCTCATCGGGTGCGGCGGCATGGGTGGAGCCAACCTCAACAGCTTCATGAACACCGAGCTGGTCAATGTCGTGGCCGTCTGCGACGTCGACCAGAACCATCTGGGGAACCGCGTTCAGCAGGCCGAGGCCAAGCTTGGCAAGAAGCCGGAGGCGGTCAAGGACTACCGCAAGGTCATCGACCGCAAGGACGTCGACGTGGTCATCGTGGCCACGCCCGACCACTGGCATGCGGCCCCGATGATCGCCGCCGTCGCGGCAGGCAAGGATGTCTACTGTGAGAAGCCCGCCTGCCACAACATCGCCGAGGGCCGGGCCATGGTCGACGCAGCCGCCAAGTATCGCCGCATCGTCCAGGTCGGCACGCATCAGCGCAGCGCTGCCCACATGCAGGAAGCCCGCGATTTCATCCGGGCCGGCAAGCTCGGCACCATCACCATGACCGAGACCTACACCTGGGGCAACGAGGCCCCGGACGGCATGGGCAACGCGCCCGACGAGCCCAGCCCCGAAGGTTTGGACTACGACATGTGGCTTGGGGCGGCCCCAAAGCGGCCGTTCAACCGCCGCCGGTTCCACCATTCGTTCCGATGGTACTTCGATTACGCCTCGGGCATGGTCGGTGACTGGAACGTTCACTTGCAGGACATCATCATGTGGACGCTGGAGACGCCGAGCCCCAAGGCGGTCTCGACCTCGGGCGGCAAGTTTGTCCTGCCCGACGACCGCGACACTCCGGACACCATGTTGGCGACCTACGAGTTTGGCCCCGGCCCGCACACGCCCAGCGGTTATGTGCAGCTTTACACCATGCGCAAGGCCAGTGGCCCCCCATGGTCGCACGGCGGGTACGGCATGGTCTTCCACGGCACCAACGGCAAGCTGCTCATGCGGCGTGATAGTTGGGAAGTGGTCGGCGACTTCAAGGACTGGGGCGATCCCAACAAGGGCCGTCGCGTCGAGGGCTTCAACAAGCCGGGCGTCGATCAGCACCTGGATCACGTGAAGAACTTCCTGGCCTGTGTCCGCTCGCGGCAGAAGCCCATCGCTTCGATCGAGGACCACTTCCAGACGGTCACTGCGTGCCATCTGGCCAACGTCTCGCTGCGGTCGGGCAGTAAGATCTACTGGTGCACCAAGACCGAGAAGTGCTACAAGGATCCCGAGCTGAAGACCCCTGACGCGGTCGCCAACCAGTATGTGACCCGCGAGTATCGCAAGGGCTACGAATTGCCCAAGGTGTGAGAAAGAAGGTAAGAGCACCTTGCCCGCGCGAGGCGCGCGGGTGAGGTGACGGATCAGTGTCTGAGTATCATCCGAGCCGCGGCTGTATGGGAACGACTGCCTGGCGTCAGCTCCCGTATGGCCGCGGCTCGGGCAACCTATGAAGGAGTATGTCGCATGCAAACCCCGAGGAGTTCTGTTGGTTTGGTTTGTCTTTCGTTTGTTCTTGGCTCGGTCGTCGGTTGCGGGAAGTCGCAGCCCAAGCCTGAGCAGCCGGGGGCAGCTCAGACGCAGCCTGAGGCGGCCGTGTCTCACCCCGCGTACCTCGATGCTGAGCATGGGCCGAAGGGACCCGGGTGGATCGCCCTTTTCGGCGACGATCTGAGTGGCTGGAAGTCGCTGCCCGCCGATCGGCAGAACTCGTGGAAGGTGGTGGACGGGGTTCTGGCCAATGAGCCGGGCGAGCACGGCGGCACCAACATCTACACCGAGAAGCGGTTCGCGGACTTCGAGTTGTACTTTGAGTACCGCCTACCGGCCAACAGTAACAGCGGGGTTTTCCTGCGTGGTTTGTACGAGATGCAGATTCTGGACGACCATGGCCAGCCGGACGACCAGCCCAAGGACTGGGGTAATGGTGGGATCTGGGGTACCAAAGCACCGGCCCGCAATGTGAGCAAGCCCGCCGGCGAGTGGCAAAGCGCCGCCGTGCGCATGGTTGGTCAAGAGGTGACGGTGATCCTGAATGGTGAGAAGACCATCGACAGCTTCGCCATTCCCAAGCCTACTTACGTGTACGATGGCTTGGGCGTCGAGGAAGGCAAACCAGGTCCGCTGCTTCTTCAGGGCGACCACGGGCGGATCGAGTATCGGCACGTGATGGTTCGGCCGCTGGAAGGGTGAAGGATGAGGCCAAGGGGTGAGGGAGGATGATGGAGGGTGGAAAGAGAGAGGGTGAAGGTTGAGGGTGGCTCGATATCGGGGATGGCCGGGCGTGGCCTTGTTGATGTGCGGCCACCATGTGCGATCGGCTTGCCGCTTCGCGGGATCGCGGGGGTCGTGATAGCTCCGCTGCTCGCGAAGAGGCAGGCCGGTCGCAGGTTGGGGCCGCTGTTTGAGAGTGTTGTCTGGTAAGGCATATTCGCGTCACACGAGACACCCCGGTGCTTAGTAACGCACGCCGGGGGGCATGGTGCGCCCACCTGCGTCCCAGGTATTGAGTCCTTCAGCCTTTAGCCTTCTGCCCTCGCCCTTTCCCCCTTGCATCTCGCGTGTCAGAATCTCATACTCATTCCGCAAGATTGGAGCCATCTGTGGTCCGCCACGCGATCATGACCGACGTTCCCGACATTCACCGGCTGATTACGTATCATGCCGAGTACAATCGCATGCTGTTCCGGTCGCACGCCGACCTGTACGAGCATCTGCGTGACTTCTTCGTGTGTGTGGACGACAGAGCCGGCGGGGTGGTAGGTTGTACGGCGTTGGAGTTGGTCTGGCGTGACTTGGCGGAGGTGAAGAGTCTGGCCGTAGAGGACGCCCGCCGTGGGCAGGGCTGTGGCACGAAGCTGGTTGGGGCCGCCCTGGACGAAGCCGGCCGGTTGGGGCTTGCTCGCGTTTTTGCCCTCACGCGCGAGCAGCGTTTCTTCGAGAAGTTGGGTTTTCGGCCGGTGCCCAGGGATACGCTGCCGCACAAGGTTTGGACCGACTGCATTCACTGTCCGCTGCGAGCTAATTGCGACGAGATTGCCGTGGTCATGGATCTGCAGCCATGAAGCAACACAACAGCAGTCATCTGGTTCGGCGATTGAAGGTGGGCGGCCTGGCCTTGGGGGCTTTGGTCGTGGGTCTCGGGTTGCTGGCCTTGAATCGTTACATTGTGGCGTCGGCCGCTCCGCCGCGGGCCACCGCAAGCGCTCCGGCAAGCACCGCTCCGGTCGAGGCTGAACCGGCCCGTTCGACGGCTCCCGAAAGCGAGGCGACGCCTCCGGGCACTCCGGATGGTGAGCCCGATCCTGATGCCACGCGGCGGGCGGCGGCAGCCAACATGGCCAGCCTGCTGCTCATGCTCAGCTTGATGTGCTTTGGGGTCTCGGTGGTCTGCGTCGGCTGGATTGTGTACGACATTCGCAGTTCACGCCCGGTGTGGCAGACTCAGACCCGCTACCCGCGCCGACGCTGACCGGCGAAGCGCTTGTCGCCCCTTACTCGATGATCTCGAGGACGCTTTGCACCTCGACAGTCGTGCCCACTTGGCAGACGACCTCCAGATCCGTGCGCACCGACAGCTCCAGCCGCGAGGTCACGCCAGGTGTCACCACCCGATCAAACAACTCGCTACTGAGTCGCCGGTTCTGGAAGAGATGGTAGATCACTCCGTTCTCGCCGATCCAGGCCGGGCAACCACCTCCCTGCTCCAGTAAGGTGGCCGTCCCACGCATCACGAACGGGTTGCCCGTGGCGACGAAACCGGCCGGCTGGATGTCGAAGTTGAAGGTACACCCGGCCGTTAGCAGCCATGTGGTCAGCCCCAGCAGTACAATCCACGTTGATTTCGGCATCGTCCGACCTCCCGGTCCTACCTGATTGCCAAGCAGCTTGGACGATGGTATCGGCGGTCCTAGGGCTGTCAATGTCGCCTTTGGTTATCGGACGCGTCCCCCCGATCGCCAAGCCCAAGCGGCATCTGCCGACCTACTGTGCCGGCACGGCGCAGGCACGCCCAAACTTGCCCCTGTTCTGACAGCCGGCCGGGCGAGTTGCCGATAATCCCCGCATGGATTGGATTCTTACCGAACGTCACCAGGCTCGCCAGCGACGGCGAAGCCCGAGGGTCGGCTCAGCCATCGCCTGCCGCGACCTCGAGGCCCCCACGACCGGTCAACCGACCATTCAGCCCAGGCCATCGCCCGCTCAAGACCCCCGCTTGATCCGACAGGTGCTCACCATTCGCCGTACCGAAGAACGGCTGCTTGACCTGTTCGCCGCCGGCGAGCTTTGCGGCACGGTGCACACCTGTATTGGGCAGGAATGGGTCGGCGTCGCGGTTGCCCATGCCCTGCGGCCTGGCGACGCCTTGGTCAGCAATCATCGCGGGCACGGGCACTACCTTGCGTGGACCGACGATCTGGAAGGGCTTATCGCCGAGGTCATGGGGCGCCCAACCGGCGTGTGCGGCGGGCGCGGCGGCAGTCAACACCTGTGCCGCGACGAGTTCTTCTCCAACGGCATTCAGGGCGGAATGATGCCGGTGGCGGCAGGCCTCGCTCTGGCTCGTAGGAAAAGCCTCTCCGGGCAGATCGTGGCGGCCTTCATCGGCGACGGCACACTCGGTGAGGGGCTGGTCTACGAGACGCTGAACATCGCCGGCCGCTGGTCCCTGCCATTGCTCATCGTCGTCGAAGACAACGGCATCGCCCAATCCACGCCGCAGGCGGACACGCTGGCGGGCACTATCGCCGGCCGGGCCGAGGCCTTCGGCATCCCCGTTTACCAGGCCGACACCTGGCATCCCGAAATACTCCTTAAAGAGGTATCGCTGGCAGCCGATACGGTTCGCCGCGACGGTCGTCCAGCCCTGTTGCACGTGACGACCTATCGCTTGCGAGCCCATTCGAAGGGCGACGATGATCGCGATTCCGTCGAGGTGGCCCGCTTCGCCGCACAGGATCCGGTCAACCAACTGCTGGCCCACGAGACACCCGAGCTGCGGGATCTGCTGTCCGCCATCGACGAGCGTTTGGATCGCGCGGTGGCCGCGGCGGCTGGTGCCACACCAACGGCCGGCGGCACACCAGCAACTGCTGCCACACCCGTGCACTGGCGGCCGATCCACTTCACCCCCCAGCGCGTTTGCGACGCCATCCGCGATGCCTTGCGGGAGAGCATGGCCGCCGACGAACGCGTCATCCTGCTCGGTGAGGATCTGCGAGATCCGTACGGCGGGGCGTTCAAGATCACCTCGGGCCTGAGCACTCGCTTTCCCGATCGCGTACTCAACACGCCGATCAGCGAGGCGGCCATCGTGGGAATCGGCAACGGCCTGGCCTTGGCGGGCTGGCGCCCGGTGGTCGAGATCATGTTCGGAGACTTCCTCCTCATCGCCGCCGATCAACTCGTCAATCACGCGGCCAAGTTCGCCTGGATGTACAACGGCCAAGTCCAAGTGCCGCTGATCGTGCGCACGCCGGTCGGCGGCTACCGCGGCTACGGCCCCACACACAGCCAATGTCTGGAGAAGCATCTCCTGGGTGTACCGGGCCTTCGCGTGTTGGCCCCGCACCGCCGATGGTGCCCCGGCCAGATCTACCGCGACCTGCTCGCGACGATCGACACGCCGACCCTGGTCATCGAGAACAAACTGCTCTATGGCCGGCGGACGGAGTCAGATCCTCCCGCAGGCTGCAACCTCCTCGCGACGCCGGGCCCGTTCCCCACCGTCCGCCTCGTGCCGACCGAGCCTTGCCAGCTCACACTCCTCGCCTACGGCGGTATGGTCGAGCCGGCCGAGTCGGCCATCGCACATCTGCGCGAGGCCGAGGATCTCAACTGCGATCTGCTCATCCCGACGCAACTGCATCCGCTGGATCTCGAACCGATCGTCGAATCCGTCCGGGCGACCGGCCGGTTGCTGGTGATCGAGGAGGGGCAGGGCTTTGCCGGTCTCGGCGCCGAAGTGCTCGCCCAATTGGCCAGTGAGCCGCGGCTGACAAGTTGGCATGGCGAGAGAGTCTGTGCCCGCCCGCAGCCCATCCCCGCCGCCCGCTCCGCCGAGTTGCAGGCTCTGCCCTCTGTCGACGATATCGTGCAGGCCGCTCTGCGACTGGTCACCGGAAGGGCGTAACCGGTTTCCCGCGGCCCATGCGATGGAGCGCTTCACGACCCATCGTAGCGGTCGCCCCCCGTGGCGACCGGCGTATTCCTGGCGAGCTCACTGGTCAGCAGAGGTTCTGCCTGTGACATTGTTGCGTGAAATGCTCCAGGCTCGTTGTTCACGCCGGCGCCACACCTTTCGTGACTTCCGAGTAGGTCAGAAACAGCGATGGTAACCGTTCACAGGGCTCTGTATGCCGTGGTGACTCAACCGCGCTGCCGACGGATGAAATCGTGAATCGTTTGAACCACCAAGACACGAAGACATCGAGAGGGATGATCAGCGAGAATCGAGCGTACGACTGCTTGACCATGCTGCATCCTTAGCGTCTTGGTGCCTTGGTGGTTGAACGCGTGAACGGCTACCAGCGTTGTACGTCGCCAGCTGACAAGGCGGGCATTGAGATTTCGGGTGTCCCGAGTCGACACTCAGGATTCCTGCCGCGATCACTGGGGGGATCGCGAGATGAGGATCTGGAACACCTCTGTGTTGTGGGCGTTACGGGCGAGGTCGACGGGCTTGTGGCCCGCCCGGTCGGTGGCGTTCACGTCAGCACCACGATCCGCCAGGAACTGAACAGCCTCTCCATGGCCGCCGGCTGCCGCCCAGAGCAGAGCGGTGCGCCGATACGCGGAGTCGTGAGCCTCGATGGCCGCCCCGCGCGCGAGTAACAACCGCAGGGCCTCCTGCTGCCCATGGAACGCCGCCCAGTGCAAGGGCGTACGCCCGCTGGTCTGCTCTCGCTGATCGACAGGAGTACCCTCCTCAAGGAGTTTCTCGATCAAATCCACCCGACCCGCCGCGGCCGCCCAGGTCAACGGCGTGTCCGGCCCGGCACTCTGCTCGGGCCGAGGGTCGGAAAAAGCCATCGTGGCGGCGGGCATGGAACTGGTGCGTGTCGTCGGCCGATGCGATGCGGCCGACGGCGGCATATCCGAAACGTCGCAGGCCGGCAGCAGACCCGCGCAACAGGCCACCGCGAAACCAACCAGCCGAATCGAACCACTGGAAAGACGGCAAAGGGAGGGGCAGACGCGCCGGCTCAGTAGCGGTGCCACACCCGGCACAACACCCTGTGCACGCTCATGCGACCCGTTGCTTGCGTCTGTGCTTGTTCGAGTTGTCATGCGATCAGCCTCGCCTCCGCCCCCAAAGTCGCTGGTGCCTATGCGATCCCTTCATGTCTGTGTTCAGCGGCAAGGATCCGACGCGGATGGCGACACCGACGTTCTATCGAGTGAGCGCCCAGGTCGCCAGCGTCGCGGCCGCGAGCGCCTTCTGCATCTCCGGGATGTCCACGTATTCGTTGTCGCTGTGGGCCGCGTCGAGCTTGCCCGCTCCGAAAATCGCCACCGGGTGACCACGATGATGGTATAGCCGGGCGTCACAACTGGTCACCCACGCCACCGGCTCAGGCCATGGCTCGCCGAGGGCCTCAAACGCGGTCCGCAGGGCCTGCATCGGCGGCGAGTCCGGCGAGTCGGCGTACGCGTCGTTATGCAGCCGATCGAAACTCATCTCTACCATGCTCTCGCTGAACGGCAAACGCCGCAGCTTGCAGTACTGCTCGACGCCCCGCTTCGCCGCCGCCCGCAGCCGAGCTTGCACGTCCGCCAAGCGGTGCGTCGGGGTGAATCCTTGCCCACCCTCCAGGACTACCTCGCGGTCGTCGCCCTTCGAGTCGGCAAACCGCCCGTACGCCCGCACGCCGGGAAACGTCGGAGCAATCCGCAACAGCGCACCCAACAGATACGCCGCCTTGGTGATCGCGTTGTCGCACTGCGATACCGCCGCCATGTGCCCGCTCTTGCCCCATACGTCCAGACGGAAGTTCTGCGTCTGCGGCATCGGCATGACCTTCACGTCGAAGTGCCGTTCCACCTTGGGCCGACCGGTCGCCGGGTCCAACTCCCGCCGCTTGTCGCCGTACAGCCTGCAGTACTCCGCCAGGGCCTCCTCCATGAGCTCGATCATCTTCATGCCGACCCGCTCGGGATTCGCCTTGGACTGGGCCACGATCTCGATCGCCACATGGTCGCACACGTTGCCCGGATGCTCGCCGTAAGGCCCTACCACCCCATGATTGGTCTGCACATGGGCCGCGCCAAAAAGCGGGCAATCCGTCTCGTCCTTGATCCGGCGACCCTCCGCCTCGAGCTCGCGGACCACCAGCGGGAACATCTCCGCCGCGGTCACGGCCGGGTGATCGCCCACCGACAGCCGACATCGGTAGTAGACGCATCCGCGATGGGCACAGTAAGGCACCAGGTCGCTCGATTCGAGAATCAGCACCGGCAAACCAGCGAACCGCTCGTCGCAGGCCATCGAGAGCGAACCATTGCCCCCGATCTCCTCGTCGATCGTGAATTGAAGAACACATCCCCTGCCCGGCCGCTGGCCAAGCTGCTCGCCGATCTCACGCATCAGCTTGAGCTGGGCGAGCAAAATGGCCACCTGGGCCTTGTTGTCACACGCCCCGCGCCCGAAAACCCGCTCGCCCTCCGACCGCGGCCCAAACCACGGAGCCACCACGTCCACATGAGCGTGCAAAATCGCGGCCGGCTTGCCGACCCCACGCGCGCCGGGCACGATCACCGCCAAGTTGCCGCGGTCGCGATAAACCTCCGCCGCGGCAGGAATCGCACCGTCGGACCTCGCCGCATAGCCCGGCAGCGAATAGGCCGGGTCCGCATCAATGCCCGGCCGGATCGGCACACGCTCCACCACCGCCACGCCCCCGGTCACGGCTTCCACTTCGCGGGATACCCAATCCCAAAACTGCTTCTCGCGAGCCGCAATGCCCGCCAGATCACCCTCCGGGGCCGTGTTGATCCCCACCAGATCCAGAAGCGTGTTCCGCAAATAGGCCGCGTAGCGGTCACTCATCGCCGCCTGCCGTACATGCTCCACCACCGCCGGATCGATCCCATCAACCATCTGTCATCCCCTGTGTGCCATTGATGCTCATATCTCGCCGGGTTGTGCCCGGCGCTCACGGTACCGCGGGGCGGCCCATACGCGTTGTCCATTCATTCAACTGACGATCGAACGGCATCTCGCGGAAGCGATACCCCACGGCACTTTGCAGAGCCCGCCGTTTCTGCGGTGTCGCCAAATCCAATAGCACGCTGTAAACGTTGGCGGTCTGCACCCGCCGGCGCGTTTGCCAATAGGCCACGAAGTCGTCCGATCGCTGCAGGATCCGCTGCCAGACCAAGATCGACTTCGTCGCGTGGTCAACTTGGCAGATATGCGGGCTATCGAGAGCCTGAGCGGCGGCTCGGGTCAACTGGGCCTCCAGCGCGCTCGCTCGCAACGGTTCGCTCATCAGCCGTGGTGTCGCCAAGGCCGCGCCGCTCATCGCAAACAGCGCACGCACATCCTGGGCGCTCTCCGACATGACCCGATCCTCGATGGCCGAGAGCGTGATCGGCCGACCATCCACCGTAAACCGATAATCGTACGCCAGCGAGGGCAATGACAGATCGTACATGGTCGAGATTGGGTATCGCCCCAACACCGCCAGCAACACGAGAGCATTGTGGCTGTTGACCCAATAGGCCACCCGGTCGTTTCGCTCGGTGAACTGGTCCGGCGTCAAACCCGGGCCCGTGACGCTCAACAGGGCGTAGTATCGCTCCAACGGCTCGCGGTTGACACTCAAGGTCTGGTAGTCCACCAAGCCGTCGCGCACTACATCCTGTAGAACGCGCGCCCAGTCCTGATCGTTGTAGACTCGCTCCGCTGGGATAAGGTGGGCGCGTGGTTCGATCGTCAGGCTTGCACAGCCCGTTGCGAACACCATCGCGGCACACCCCACAGCCCATGGCATTGCCAAGGCGAATCGGTCGGCGAAATGTCGCTTCATATCAAGCATGGTCTCGACTCGTGAACGGAAACACGCGATCGGCGAGCATTGTAAGCACCGTCTGCGCAGAAAAAAACCCGAGGCGGTGCCGTCTGGCCGGGGTGAACCAGACGGGCTTGAGGGGGGGATGCCTCGGGCAAGGTCCATGATATCCGCACGTCCGGCCGGCTCGCAACCCCAGATCGTGCAGGAATTGAAAAAAATGGCTCATGCAGTGTCAATGTAAACCTTACTCTGGTTGTATCCTCGGGTTGGCGTATGCCCGCCACGCGGGCTATGGTAGACGATGGCGGTATCGAATTGGCTGTCTTTCGACGCATCCGCCTTTCGTGGTGTACGCGTTGCGTATGACAGCCCTGGATGGTGTTCTGCCGTAGCGGCCGTCCCCCCAACCATAGCGGGCAGGCTGCGGCGGGCGACAGCGTGGCAAGGAGCGATCTGCGGTGGGCAAGCCGGTCAAAGTGGCTTTCGTGGCGCTGGGATGCGCCAAGAACCTGGTGGATTCCGAGAAGATGCTCGGGCAACTCGCCGAGGCCGGCGCACTCATCACCGCCGACGAATCCGACGCGGATGTCATCGTCATCAACACCTGCGGGTTTCTCGAGGCTGCCCGGGCCGAGGCCCTCGAAGCCATAACCGAGGCGGTCAAACGCAAGCGGAAAGGTCCCTGCCGTCGCGTCGTGGTGGCAGGCTGCCTCGTCCAGCGCGACGGTGAGAGACTCCTTGACGCCGTGCCGGGCATCGATGCCTTGGTCGGCGTGCATCGCCGGGATGACGTGGTCACGGCCGCGCTCAAGGCGGTTCCGCGGCGCAAGTCCCGGACGACTCCCCGGCCGGCTGTTGATCTCTATCTCGGCGATTACTACCCCTACGTGGCGGTCGACACCGCCCGGCTACGCATCACGCCACGACACTACGCCTACCTGCGAATCAGTGAAGGCTGCAACCAACAATGCACCTTCTGCACCATCCCCGCCATCCGCGGACCCATGCACTGCAAACCCGTTGAGGTTGTCCTGGCCGAGGCACGTGAGTTGATCAGCGATGGGGCCGTCGAGATCAACCTGATCGGACAGGACACGACCAGCTACGGCCAGGACCTCGGCTACCAGCCGGGACTCGCGGGCCTGTTACGCGAGGTGGACCGCCTCGACGGAGCCCAATGGATTCGCCTGCTGTACGCCTATCCGTCTGTCTTCACCGACGAGATGATCGACGCCCTGGCTGATTGCCCCCGAATCGTGAAGTACGTCGACCTCCCCTTGCAGCACATCAACGACCGAGTGCTCAGAGCCATGGGGCGGCGGGTCACCCGGCGGCGGACGGAAGACCTGCTTGATAGACTCCGCAAACGCATCCCCGGCGTTGTCATTCGCACAACCTTGATTGCCGGCTTCCCCGGCGAGACCCCGGCCGAGTTCGAGGAACTGCTCACCTTCGTACGCGAGGCGGGGTTCGCCGCCATGGGCGTGTTCCCGTACTCCCTGGAGCCGGACACCCCCGCCGGCCGTATGTCGGGCCAGTTGCCGGCGAAGGAGCGTCAGGCCCGCGCGGATGCCCTGATGGAGGCCCAGCAGGAGGTCGCCTTCGCCGAGGCTCAACGCCAGATCGGTCGGCAGTTCGAGGTGCTCATCGAGCATCAGGCCGGGCGGGGCCACTTCGTCGGTCGGCACGCCGGGCAGGCCCCCGAGGTCGACGCCGTCACCCATGTCCTGGCTGACGGACTTCAGCCCGGGCGGTTTGTCACTGTTCGTTGCGAGAAGGCACAAGCGTATGATTTGATCGGGCGACCCATGCAGGCTATCCTGCCTGTCCGACAATGAAAATCAATCTACCCAACCAGATTACGCTTGGGCGGCTGTTCTTGGCAGTCGTTTTTTTCTTGTGTTTGGCCCAGTTCGACGCCCGCTCGGGACAACTCAACACAAGATTGCTGGATGCCTGCGCGATCCTGTTCTTGATTGCCGCCCTGTCCGACGTGCTCGACGGCTATCTGGCTCGCAAGCAGAACCAGGTGACCAGCTTCGGACGCGTGATCGACCCGTTCGTCGACAAAATCCTGGTCATCGGGGCGTACATCTTCCTCGCGGGTGAGGGCTTTCTCGGGCAGGGGGGCGAGAAAATCAGCAACGTGGCCGGCTGGATGGTCGTGGTCATCCTCGGCCGAGAACTCCTGGTGACCAGTCTGCGCGGCGTCACCGAAGCCGCCGGGCAGGCCTTCGGGGCTAATGTCTACGGCAAAGCCAAGATGCTGCTCCAGTCGACCACCGTGGTCTGGATCCTGCTCACGCTCGCCCATCCGCAAAGCCTGGCTTTCTTTGTGCCCGCCCGGCCCATCCTCGTCTACCTGACGGTCATCGTCACCTTTCTGTCTGTGGTGCCGTACCTGCGAATGGCCCGCGGCGTGCTCTCGCAGACCTCGGTACCTACCACATGAGCCGCCGTTCGTTCAGACCGCCCCCATCCCCCGCCGACGCTCCGCCGACCGGTTCAGCACCGGGAACGAGCGCGGCATCGGAACGCGGTGTGGCACGGGAGTCCGGTGTGGCACCGGCGCCAACAGGCGGACACCATAACGCGCTGGGGCACGCTTTCATGACCGGGCTGGGCTCGGGCTACGCCCCGGTGGCGTCGGGCACGGTCGGATCCGCGGTCGCGGTCGGCATTGCCTTGGCGATCTGGTGGGTGGTCAGCTTGGCCGGCGGGGATGCCTGGCGGCTCGATGCGGCCTGGCTGATATTGACCCTGCTGGCTTCGGTCGGCTGCGTAGTCTGGGGACCGTGGGCGGTCGAGCGATTCAGCGGTTCCGCCCGCAAGGAAGGCGACCCTGGGCAAGTGGTCCTCGATGAGTGGGCGGGCCAGTGGATCGCCCTGATCGCCCTGCCCATGGCCACGTTCTCGCAGGCCCTGACCGTTTTGGCCGTGCAGTTCTTCTTCTTCAGACTTTTTGATGTGCTCAAACCCCCGCCCGCCCGACAGTGTGAGAAGTTCCCCGCAGGCTGGGGTATCCTGACCGACGATCTGGTGGCCGGCGTTTACGCCAACCTCGTCGGCCAAGGCATCTTCCGTCTTCTGCTGAGCTGAGTTGTGCCATGACCGACATAGTCCGCGCCGTCATCCTGGGCATCGTCGAAGGACTGACCGAGTTCCTGCCCGTCTCCAGCACGGGCCACATGATCCTGGTCATGCCGTGGATCGGCCTCGACGCGGAGACGGACGTTTTCTGGAACAACGTCTTCAACTTCTTCATCCAGATCGGGGCGATCCTGGCGGTGGTCATTTACTTCTGGCGAAGGCTGTGGAGGCTGACGTTTCATCCGCCGCAGGCCCGCTGGCGGGATCACATCCTGCTCAAGCTGTTCGTCGCCATGATCCCGGCCGGCGTGCTGGGCGTCTTGTTCGACGATTTCATGAAGGAACACCTGATGACCGTGCCGGTGGTCGCCACGGCACTGGTGCTCGGCGGCGTGGCCATCCTGTTGATCGAGAAGTTTGTCCGCCAGGGGCGGTATCCGGACGCGGGTATGATCCCCCTGCGTGTAGCCTTCATGATCGGGGTGATCCAGTGCCTGGCCATGGTGCCGGGCACCAGCCGCAGCGGCGCGACCATCATGGGGGCCCTGCTGCTGGGCCTGTCGCCCGTAGCCGCCGCCGAGTTCTCGTTCTTCCTGGCCATCCCCACGCTGCTTGGGGCAGGCATGCTTTCCTTGCTCAAGGGCGACGTCCAGCCTGAGCAGACCGCTCTGCTGGCGATCGGCTTCGTGACTGCCTTCATCACCGCCTGGGTGGTGGTCGCCGCCTTCATGCGGTTCATCCAGCATCACCGCTTCACCGCCTTCGCGATCTACCGCATCGTCATCGGCGTCGTCATCCTGACCTGCCTGCTCGCCGCCCCAAAAATGGTGTCAGGATGATTTTCTTGACATCGCCAGGGGGGGTGGTAATTTGGTGAAATGGGACGGCCACAGCGAATCACGGAACCGGGCGTTGCCTATCATCTACTGAATCGCCGGGTGATGCGCTTGCCCATGTTCGAGAAGGACGGGGACTACCTGGCCTTCGAGCAGGTGCTGGCGGAGGGGCTGGGGCGTTTGGACGCTCCCGGGTTGCTGTCGTACTGCCTGATGCCCAATCACTGGCATCTTGTCGTGCTTGCGGGCGAGCGTACCAACCTGTCCACCTGGATGCAGTGGGTGACGGTCACGCATACCCACCGCTGGCGGACGCATTCCCGGACGACCGGCGAGGGGCCGTTGTATCAGGGCCGGTTCAAGAGTTTTCCGGTCGAGGAGGATGCCCACTTCCTGACCGTCTGTCGCTATGTTGAGGCGAATGCTCTCCGGTCGGGCTTGGTGGATCGGGCGGAGCAGTGGCGGTGGTGCAGTCTGTGGTTGCGGCGGACGGGTGAGGGGCCGCTGAGGGACCGGCTGGCGGAATGGCCTGTGGATCGCCCGCGTGGCTGGCTGGCGGATGTCAACCGTCCACTGGCCGATGAACCGCTCCAGGAGGTGCGGCACGCTACCGTGCGGGGTATGCCCCTCGGCACGGATCGGTGGAAGGCCCGGATTGCGGCTAAGTTGCGGTTGGATTTGACGTTGCGTCCGCGTGGCCGCCCCCGGAAGGCCGCGCAAAAATCATCCTGACACCATTTTCTGCGGGGTGGATGGTGAGGGAGAGGGGTGGAATAGGGCGACTGGCGGGGTTGGTTGGGCTGGGGTTGGCGTTCGCTTGGGGCGGGGCCGTCCGGGCGGACTCGCCATGGCTGTACGGTGTGCATTTCTGGGGGCTTCGCGGGGGTGAACCGGTCGACAGCGGACCCGCGGAATTGCTCCAGTGCCCGACCTATGGCGGATGGAGCGTCGAAGTCGTCCTGACTCACGGCGATCCCTGGTGGCGGGCCGCGTACTTCGTGCCGGGCTACCAGGATCTCTACACCCACAAGAACGTCTCCCTGCTCACTCGCATCGACTACGTTTGGGGTCAGACGGTGCCCTCGCCGACCAGCCCCGATCATGCCGGCTGGCCGGCGGCGGTGGTGCAGACGGTCAACCAGTTGGCCCCGTACGCCCACCTGTGGATCATCGGGAACGAGCCGAACCTGATCGATGAGGGCCAGGGCTGGCCGGACAATCGCGTCACCCCGGCCGGCTACGCGGCCACGTATCGCAGCGTCCGGGCGGCGATTCATAGTCAAGCTCAGGCTAGCCCGGCTGGCCCGCACCGTGTGCTGATCGCCCCGCCCAGTCCCGGTGGCGTCTGGTTGCCGCAGCGATGGATGGCCGGCGCGGAGTGGCTCCGGCAAGTGATTCAGAGCATCCCGGCAGACGAGATCGACGGCTTCGCGATTCATGCCTACGGCGGGTCTCTGGCGGATTTCCGTCAGGCCTACATCGAGCAGCTTGCGGTGATTGGCGGTGAGGGGCTGCAGGATCGGCCGGTCTACATGACGGAGTGGAATCGCCACGCCTCGCCGGGTAACACTCGCGAGGAGGCCCTCGCTGCTCAGTTTCTCCGCGATGCCTTCGCCGATGTTCACGCCTGGAACGAGACGCCGGGTAACCAGAACATCATCTGCATGGCTTGGTTTGTGTATGACGGCGGTGATGGGAGTGGGTCTTGGGATGGGTACTCGCTTGAGTACTGGAAGGGTGCGGGGAACCCGCCGGGCTCCACGGGGGATCTTTACACCGCGTATGGGGACGCGGTGGCGATGCGGTATCCGGCCGGGGCGATCGGCACGCCGCCCATTCAGCCGCCGGTGGCCGCCTTCACCGCGGAACCCGTTGCCGGGGTTGCTCCGTTCGCGGTGCAATTCACTGACGGCTCGACCGGCCCCATTGGGAGTCGGCTTTGGAGCTTTGGTGACGGCTCGACCTCGACGGCCACGCATCCGCTTTGGACCTATACGCAGCCGGGGGCTTACACGGTGACCCTTGTGGTGACCGGGCCGGGCGGAAGCGATATGGCTACGCGGACGCGGCACGTGAGCGTGCTGGCCCCGGAGCTGTGCAGCGGCCAGCGGATCGCGCCTTTTGAGGGTTACGCTCCCGACGCACAGGTCATGTTCCGCGCACCGCGGACCTCTGGGTCTACGTCCGGGCACTTAACGGCCTCGCCGAACTCGGCGGTGACGACGGACGCGGTTGAGGCGTTCGACGGCAACCGGGTCTTGAAGGTGCAATGGGCCTTCGTGGATGATGGCCCGCATCGCTGGTTACGGCTGACGACGAACGACGCGGCTTCGCTACCCAACCCGGCCATCAACCTTCGCCGGCCGATTCGTGTTCGGTTGCGCGTGGATGCCGGCTCGTTTCGTCTGTGTGCGGGGATTCGCGAGACGGGTGTGGATGTACCGATCGGCGCCGACGGCGGCACGATTGGGCCGATCGAGTGGCTAGGCGCACACAGCGTGCAGAGCGGTGCCCCGCAAGGCGTGCTGGTGACGGCGCAGCCCGGTGTTTGGCAGACGTTCACCTTCACGCCGACCGCTGATCCGGTACAAGGCTTCACCGGCGATGGGGTGCTCGCGGCGGCGCACCACAGGGGCGTCCTCGAACATCTGGCGTTCAGCTCGGTCGGCGAAGCGGGGCCCTTCATCGTTTACCTGGACGCGATCGAGCAGGTTTGTCCGCCGAAGCAGGATCTTGATCTGGACGGCGATGTGGACCTGGATGACTTCGGCATTTTTCAGCGTTGTCTCAGTGGTCCGTTTGTGTCGCAGCCGGACATCGCCTGTGTCAACGCTCGTTTGGATGGCGACCCGGACGTGGACTACGCCGATCTGGTTTCATTTCGCCGGTGTCTGGGTACAGCGGATGTGTGGCTGGATCCCGACTGCGGCACTCATGCTCAGGGCGATTGAGCGATGTGGTGTGGTTCTCGCCTTCTTCCCGCGAACAGTTGGTGCGCTCATGGTGCGGTGTCGCGGGCGCGTTGGCAGAGGGAGATGAGTTCCTGGATCTGGGGGGTGAGTTCTCCCACGGTGCTTGCGGTTCGGGCTGCGGCATTGAGGTCGGCGGCGGCCTGGCCGATGATGTCGAAACCATAACCTCCGCTTGCCCCTTTGAGTTGGTGGGCCAGCCGCTGGATTTCCTGCAGGTTATTTGAGCTTAGGGCCTCTACGATGGCATTGACTCGGTCGGGCAGCGCCTGCACGAACTCCTGGACGAGCTCGAGCATCTCGGGGTCGGAGGCCAGGCTGCTGAAGATAGGGGGCTCACTGGGGGATGACATTCGCGAGATCTCCTCTAAGTTGGACCCCGTTCACGAGCCGGGCTCCTGATTCCCATACAGTGTATCGGTTTACGGGGGCTAATACCTTACGATTAGTCACCAAGACCGTTTGGGCGGTGGCGAGGGGAGTCCCCAAAAAAGCACTGGGGCGTGGGGCTGGGTCGTAGTGAGGTTATTTTCCCGCGTAGTCGATGATTCGGGCGATTTCGGTTCGCAGCATTCGGCGCGGCACGATGCGGTCGATGAAGCCGTGTTCGAGCATGAACTCGGCGGACTGGAATCCGTTGGGCAGGGTCGCCTTGATGGTGTTCTCGATGACCCGCGGACCGGCGAAGCCGACCATGGATCCGGGCTCGGCGAGGTGGATGTCGCCCAGCGAAGCGAAGCTGGCGGCGACGCCGGCGGTGGTGGGGTCGGTCATGATCACGATGTAGAGTCCGCCCGCGTCGTCGAGTCGCGCGACGGCGGCGGATGTTTTGGCCATTTGGACGAGTGAGACCATGCCCTCCTGCATGCGGGCTCCGCCGGATGCGGTGACTACGACGAAGGGGACGTTTTCGTCGGTGGCCCGTTCGATGGCGGCGCTGATCTTCTCGCCGACGACGGCGCCCATGGAGGCCATGATGAAGAAGGGGTCCATGACCGCGAGGATGACGGGTCGGCCGCGGATGAATGCTTTGCCGGCCACGACGGCCTCGGTCTCGTGGGTTTTGTCTTGGGCTTGTTTGAGGCGGTCCTTGTAGCCCATGCGGTCCTTGAAGCTGAGGGGGTCGGTGCTGACCAAGTCGGCGAGGAACTCCTCGAAGGTTCCGGGGTCGACGAGCTGTTCGATTCGGGTGCGGGCGTTGATGCGGTGATGGTAGCCGCACTGGGGGCAGACGAAGAGGGCTTCTTCGAGGGCCTTGGCGTGCAGGATCCCCTGGCAGGCGGGGCACTGCTGCCAGACGCCCTTGGGCACATCGACACGCGGCGATGGCGTGGGGGCGGTTCCGCCCTGTTCCGTGCTGATTGTGGTCTCATCCGCCAACTCAGGAACCTCCGGTCCGGCCTGGTTGGCCGGGGTGTACGGCCCGGAAACGCGCTCCCGGGCAGGGGTGACACTATAATGCGTGCCGTCCAGGGTGGCAAAGGAGAACGGATGGCTGAGTTGCAGGGTATCTTCCTTGATTTTTACGGCACGGTAGCCTCGGGGGACCGCCGAGCGGTCGAGTCGATCTGTGGGCAGGTGGCTCGCGACCACGGTTTGGCGATCAGTGCCGCGGATTTGGCGTCTCGTTGGGGCGATCATTACTTCGCGGCCATCGAGGCGGTGGACGGCGGGCCTTTCCGTCTGTTGGTGGACATCGAGCGGGACACGCTGGTGGAGACCCTGCGGCCGCACGTCGGGGCGATCGACCCGGACCCGTACATCGAGCGGTTCAACGCGTACATGGTCAGGCCGGCGCTGTTCGAGGAGGTGGCCGAGGTTTTCGCCCGGCTGCACCTGCCGGTCTGCATTGTGAGCAACGCCGACGAGCGTGAGCTGCGGGCGGCGATCGCTCATCATCGTTTGCCGGTCTCGCATGTGGTGACTTCGGAGTCGGCCCGGAGCTACAAGCCGGAGCCGCGGATCTTCGAGCATGCTCTGTCGTTGACCGGCTGGTCGCGGGATCGGGTTCTGCATGTGGGCGACTCGTTGCACAGCGACGTGATGGGTGCTCACCGAGCGGGCCTTCGGGCGGCGTGGGTGAACCGGGCGGACCGCATCAAGGACATTGGCACGGAGCCGCCGGATCTGACCTGGACCGATCTACTGCCGCTGTTGGCGTTGTGATCGGCGAGGGCGATGCGGGCATGAGGGAGTGGTAGGCTGGGTGTAGAAGAACCGCTTCCTTATGGGCGCGGCTCTGCTGGGGGGTGGCTTTGTTGGGCGTCGCGGGTCGTACGTATTGGCCGCGGCGGGGGCCTGGTCGAGATTTTGCCACGTTTCGGTACGCACCAGGCAGGAGGATTCAGAGATGGCAGGTTCCGTTGAGTTGCGTCGAAGCAAGCTCATTCTGCTGGCTGTACTGGTCTGTGTTGCTTCAGGCGGTCTTTCGGCTCTTCTTGGTGCATTTGCCTCACTGCTATACGGTGGTTTTCAGTTTGGCGCTGAGGATGCTGAAGCGGCGGTGGCCCGGGTGTTCATTACGCGGGTGGGCACGTATTGGGGGGCGACCTGCGGCCTGGTGGCGGCTTTGACTTGGTGCTGGTTGGTATCACGGCGCGTGGCACAAGGTCGGGTGGATAGGTGGGCGAGCTGGGGATGGCGTCGCGGTGTGGCGGTGGGGATCCTGGCTACGACGATGCTTCATGTTGGGCTCGTGCTTGGGTCCGTGGACAAATCGCTGGTGGACCTGCTCATGGGTTTGCCCTTCGGCTTGCTCTTTGGCGTTCCCGCTGGTGCGATTCTGGGGGCGATTTGTGGAGCGATCTGTCAGGCGATGGTGAAGTCATCCACGGCCGATCAGGCGATGGCTGAGTCGATGGACGGCGATGCGGCATGAGGCGCTTGGTAGTTGGCTTGTGTGGCGACATCAGGCGGAGCCGCGGGCATGAGGGAGTGGTGGGCTGGGTGTAGAAGAACCGCTTCCTTACGGGCGCGGCTCTGTTGGGGATCGCGGGTTTGCACGCACAGAGCAGTGCCACACGGTGACCGCTTCCTTACGGGAGTGGTTCTGTTGAGGTGAGGCTGGCGGATGGGGGTCTCCCGCACGGTGATGGTTGCACGGATGTTCGCCCGGATGATCGGGCGGGTGCCCGCTTGGCATTTGCTGTACCTCTACGGGCGGATGAAGTACGAGAAGCCCCATCGCTTTGCCGGGCAGATTCGCGTCAACACCTTCTTCCCGCCGTATCCCTCGCTTGCATTCGACCGTTTTTGCCGGACGGTGGTTGAGCGACGGCGGGTGCCTCATTCGACCTATCTGGCGGTGACGGGGGCGTGCCCGTTTGCGTGCGGACATTGCAGCTATGCGGGCCGGTCGGACAAGACGATGACGACGGATGAGATGCTGGCGACGATTGCCCAGGTCAAGGGGTTGGGCACGGCCACGTTGGGGCTGACGGGCGGTGAGCCGTTGTTGCGGGATGATTTGGAAGCCTTGATCGCCGCCGCGGTTCCGGAGATGGCATGTATTGTCTTCACGACCGGTCATGGCCTGGATGCACGCAGGGCGGAGCGGCTTGGTGCGGCCGGGGTTACGTGCGTGACCATCGGGCTCGAGTACGCGGACGCGGTCGAGCATGATCGCGTGCGTGGGCGGTGCGGATCGTTTGCCGAGGCGGAGGCGGCCGCCGAGGCCTGTCGCGCGGCGGGGGTTTATCTGGCTATCTCGACGGTGAGCACGCGTGAGAAGCTGGCGTCGGGGGAGTTGGATCGGCTTTACTCGCTGGGTGAGCGATGGGGTGCGGGTGAGTTCCGGGTGCTGGCTCCGGTGGCGACCGGGGCGTGGACGGGGTGCGGGTCGGTGATGCTGTCTGCTGAAGAACGTCGCGCGTTGGCGGACTTCCACAGTCGGCACAATCGTCATGATGCCGGGCCGGCCGTGGCGTCTTTCGCGTATCTGGAGTCCGACGCATTGTTCGGCTGTGGTGCGGGTTTTCATCACTTGTACATCGACGCGGGCGGGCAGGTGTGTCCGTGCGATCTGACACCGTTGAGCTTGGGTGATGTGACCGCCGAGCGGCTCAGTGACATCTGGAAGCGGATGGGGGCTTTGTTTCCGGTGCCTCGTCGCGGCTGTTTGATGGGTGAGTTGGCCGCCGATCTGCGGGATCACGCGGGGCCGTTGCCCTTGTCGCCGGAGGTCAGTGCACGTCTATGTGGGGCGCATCCGGCAAGAGGGCCGTTGCCGGAGGGATACCGTCGCCTAGTCAAGGCGGGCGAGGGGTTCATGGACCCAGGATGATGATATCCGCGGTGGCGGCGACGCCCACGACCACGCACTGTGTGTAGATGGCCATGATGGCTTGGCGTTGCGGCAGGAAGCACGACCAGACGGCCAGGAGCACGGCGACGGGCAGGAAGATCAGATAGACCCATCCGCAGCCTGTCAGGGCGGGTCCGACGAGCACGAGCGAGCCTGTGACGGCCGCGATTCTTGACAGCCGGATTGCCTGCGCGGGGGACCGATGAATCCATGAGGGCACACCCGCGACGATGTGGTCGCCGGGAAGATCGCGCATGTCCTTGAGGATCTCGTATCCGAAGCTGGTGAGGAACAGCCACACGGGGAAGATGTAGAGGGTGGCGGTTCGGGCGGCGGTGGCGTCCGGACCGGCCTGGGCGAAGGCGAGGGGGTAGAAGCTGGTCATGAGCAGGGCGACGAGCAGTTGTTTGCCGATGCCCAGATGCTTGGAGGTCAGGTCGTAGAACACCAGGGTGCCGGTGACGATCGCGAGGCGCGCCAGGAATTGCCAGCGGCAGGTCGCAGCCAGGGCCAGGCCTCCGAGCAACAGCCCGCAGGCCCAGATGGCGGCGGTCATGGGGTGCACTTGGCCGGCGGGAATCGGTCGGCTCGGGCTATTGATGCGGTCCGCGCGATGATCGCGCACGTCGTTGAGTGTGTATCCGCCGGCGATGACCATGGCGAGGGCGAGGGTGGCGCGGAGTGCGGAGGGCCACAGGTCGGCCATGGCGTGCCCGACGGCGTACCAGATGGTCAGCATGAGGATGCCCGCCATGGGGACGGCGTAGTACGGCCGGCAGAGGCGCAGCAGTGGGATCATGGTTTTCGCCCCACGGCCGCGAGATAGCGGTGGGTGATGGGGATGCCTTGCTCGGCGGGATATCGGCACTCGAGTATCTCGGCGAATCGGCGAAAGACGGGCTCGCGGTGGAGATCGTCGGCGGCGAACTCGAAGCCGGCACCGGCGCCGGTGTCGGTCAATCGTGCGACGGCGGTCTGACCGTCGGGCACGTGGTAGGTTTTTGCTCCGTCCCAGGTGGCGAGCACGGCCAGGCCGGCCATGCGCATCAGGAACGCGAGGCACCAACCGGCCGGTAGAAAACGAACCTGCATGACGTGGACCAGAACCTCGGGCTGTTCGGCGAATGCGAGGACGGAGGCCCAGAGCACTCCGGATAGCGAGAAGAGGGTGTTGTCGATGATGCCGGCCCGGCCGCCGCTGCGTAGGACGCGGGCCATTTCGCGCACCATCAGCCACGGCCGTGTGTATCCAAGGCCCCATGCGCAGGTGATCACGTCAACGCTGTGGGCGGGGAGCGATCTGAGGTAGTCTACGGCGTCGGCCTGGACGAAAAGGCAGCCGTGGCCGTGTTTCTCGCGCGCGACGGCGAGCATGCCGGCGGATGAATCGACGCCGGTGACGTGTCCGCCCGTGCGGCGGGCGAGTTCACCGGTGACGTATCCGGTGCCGCAGGTCAGATCGACGCACGTCGCGTTTTCGGGAGGCGCCAGGCGGTCGAGCATCTGCAGCGAGCGCGAGCGCATGTGGTTCGTCCAGGCCTGGTCGTAGCCTGGGGCGAGCCGGTCGTAACTGCGGCGAACAAGGAAGGGTGTCTGGTGAGGCCCCTTCAACATGAGCCGGGCCACTCGCAATCCGAAGGCGAGCCATTTTCGGCGTTCGCTTGATAGTTGCCTCATGGCCTCGGATCCTCAATCGGGTATTTGACGCCCTGGTGCTATCCTGCGGAACGCGGGGTCACCATGGGGACAGGCGTCGCCGGAGTGTTGTATCTGGAGCTCTCACCCTGACTCGCATCGGCGGATGCTTCGTTTGTCAGGGGTTGCCGGGGCGGAGCCAGTCCCCATTCTGTCCCGACTTCGCCATCCTTGTGTACGCGGCCCACGGGGCGCCCTGTTGATTATGCTGGCGTGGGCAAGGTTGTGCAAGGCCCTGGGTTACAGGGGGGTGGCGCGGAAGCGGGGTATTCTTGCGGGCGAGGCGGTACCGTGTTGGGCGGCCTCGCAGTTTGTGGGCTACGCACGCCGGCCGCCACGGGGGGCGGCCGCTACGGCGGTGATTCTTGGGGCGTCCGCGTTCAGCCGACCTCGGCGGCGGTGTGGGTGCGGAACGCGGGCCAGTTGATGGGCGCGACCTGCGCGGGGATGCGCTGCCTGGCCGGGCGCGTAGGCCGGGGCGTATCTTCCGCATCGGCGGGCTGGGTAGCGGGACGTTGTTTCTCGTCGTTTTTCCGCGCGTCGTCGATGATGGAGACGAGCCGGCTGGTATTGCGCGCGACGGCGGCGAGGGCCTGCTTGCGTTGGCCGAGCGACTTATCGACCTGGTTGCTTGTCTTGGTTGCGGCATCGAGCAGCTTGGCGAGTCGGTCGGTGGTTTGCCGAGCGGCCTGATGGTTCTTCGTCCATTCCTGGGCGGAGGCCTCGCAGGCTTCGAAGTCATCGAGGGCGGCCTGGAGCCGCTCGACGACGACTTTGGCCTCGCTGGTGGCCTGTTCGAGGCGTCCGGCCAGTTGCTCGCCCCGCGTCAATTCAGCCTGCCACCGTTTCGAGTTCAGTTTCTGATCGAGTGTGGCGTGGCACTTTCGCATGGCCTCGAGGATGCGGGAGGCCATCTGGGCGGAGGTGCGGAGTTGCTCGGATTGCTGCCGGACCTCGTTGGCGTTTTGGAGCCAGACGGTCATCGCCTGCTGGACTTCGGTGGAGGCGTTGGACAGGTGCGAGGCGATGGCCCCGGCGCGATCGACGGCGTCGGTGAGTTGTTCGTGTTCGGTTCGTGCGGCGGTGACGGCGTCGGCGAGTTTAGAGGACTCCTGCGGCGACAGCTCGATGTGGACGGGCCGCGGTCGTTCGCTGGTCTCGATGCGGGCGACGCGTTCCTCGTGATGGCGGATGTGGCCAGCCAGCAGTTGGACGCTGTGGTCATGGCGGTTGCCCTGTTCGTTGAGCCGTTGCTGGAGTTCCTGCCAACGCTGGGTCTGGTCCTGGCGGAGCTGCTTGACCTCTTGGCTGGAGGCGGCGTGCTGGGCGAGGGTTTTGACCGCGGCGTGTGCCTGGTCGCAATGTCGGGCCACCTTTTGGATCGACTGTTCGAGGTAGGTCTTGCGAGCCTCGAGGTCGTTGGTGACCGCCTGCAGCTGGGTGGTGTACTCGGTGCGGATGGCATCGAGTTGGGGCACGGTCGCGAGGTCGGCGGGCAGGGCCTGCAGTTGCCGGTCGAGGTTCTCGCATCGCTGGTTGACGGTGTCGACGAGTGATTCGAGATCTCGTCGTTGGGCGGCGAGGGTGGTGAGCACCTTCTCGCGGTCGTTGGTCTGCTGTTGTTCGAGGCGTTCGAGTTCCTCTGCCCGGGCTCCGGTTTTGGTGAGGGTCTCGATTTCCTCGTGTGCGTTGTGGAGTTGGTCGGCCACGCCGGCGAACTGTCGCTCCATGCTTTGGCCGTACTCATCGAGCAGGGCGAGGACGCGTTGCGTGTCCGCCTGTTCGCGGGCATCGAGGGTGCTGACCGCTTCGTTCGTAGCCCGGGTGGAGGCGAGTTCCGCGATTTGCTGATGGGTGGCGCGGAACCGCTGGGCGACGCCGCCGATCAATCGCCGGACTGTCTGGCGGTCACCTTCGAGTCGATCGAGGATGGCGGCCGCCTGGGTCTCTGTGTTGTGTCGAAGGTCGGCGACGGCGGCTGCCTGTGTGCTACGAAGTGCCTCGACATCGTCCTTGCGGGCGAAATGCTCGCTGAGGGCGGCGGAGCGTTTCTCCGCGGCCTGGAGCAGCTCGATCAGCCGTTGGCGCAGGTGGTGTACTCGCTGGTTTTGATCTGCGAGGGTGGTGCGGAACTCGTCAAGGATAGCTTGGTGATCCTTGTTGTTGGCTTCTGACTGCTCGGTGAGCTGTCGGTGTAGGCCGGTCAGTCCGCTGGTCTGGTCAGCGACTTGGTCTTGCAGGCCGGTCAAGCCGTTCGTCTGTTCGGCGATCTGTCGTTGCAGGTCGGTCAAGCTGTCTGCTTGGTCGGTGATTCGGTGGAGTAGATTGCTCAGTGCGGTACTCTGCTCAGTGCGGAAGGTTTCGAGGTCCTTGGCGCTGGCCGAGTTGGAGCCGAGTTCGGTGATCGCCCTGTCCGTGGTTGCGATCCGCTCGGCCAGTTCGTGGTCGAGCGATTGCAGCCGCTGCTCCTGTTCGCGCAGGCGGGCATCGAAGGTGGCACGAAGGGTTTGGACATCCGCTTCTTGTCGGGTGCGCAGTATCTTGGCGATCGCCTGCTGGTCTTCGCGGACTTTGGCGATGGAGGAGGTCTGGGCGTCGCGGACCTCGTGAAAGCGTGCTTCCTGGCTGGTTCGCAGGTTTTCCAGGTCCGCTTTGCGGGCGCACTGCTCATCCAGGGCAACGAGTCGTTTCTCCGCTTCCTGCAGCCGTTCGGTGAGCCGATGGCGGAGGCGGCGCACCCGCTGATCCTGCTCATTGAGTGCGGTTCGGAGTTCGTCGAGAGCGGCTTTGCGCTGCTGGTTGTCGGAGTCGGACTGCTGGGCGAGTTGGCGTTCGAGGCCGGCCAATTCATCGCCCTGCTGACCGATTTGGCGGAGGAGTTGATTCAGTGCGGCGGTCTGCTCGCTGCGGATGCGATCGAGTTCCGCGGTGGTCGCCGACCGGGCGTTGAGTTTCTCGACGGCCTCGCTGGCGGCGGCCATCCGGGCGGCCAGGGTCTCGTCGAGGGCGTGCAGTTGCTTATCCTGTTCGCGCAGGCGTGCTTCGAGGGTAGCCCGGAGATCGTCGAATCGGGTTTGAGCGTCGGCGGTCATGCGTTCATGGAGTTGAATCTGGTTCTGTCTTGCCTCATCAAGATCCTGTCGCGTTCGTTCGCAGTGGTCGCGGAGGATCTGGGCGAGGTTGGCGACTTGCTGACGTTGCAGGTCGAGGTGTTCGAGGACTTCGTGCAGTCGGCCGTCGAACTCGGCTTCGAGTTCGGCGAGTCGTTTGCTGGGCAGCGGCTGGTCGGAGTGGGCGGCGATCTGGTTTTGGGTTTCCGTCCAGCGCTGGTTTGCGTCGGCGAGCAGTTGATGGAACTGCTCTTTTTGCTGGGTGATCTCGGCGATGATGCGTCGCGTTTCGCTCAGGTGTTGTTTGCGGATACGGTCGAGGTCGTCGGCGGCCGTGTTGCCTGTCATGTCCTCGAATTGCCGCTGGATGGTCCGGTACTGGTCGAGGGCCTGGGCGAGCGCGGCGCGCATGTCTTCGCGGAAGCTTTCAAGCTGGTTCTCGGCCTGACGCTTCAGGCGGTTCACGTGCTCGGCGAGCGCGTCAAGTTCTTCGCGACTGGCCACGGGCAAGTCAGCCGGCCTGGAGACTGGATCCGGTCCGGATGGCGTCCCGCTGGTGTCGTTTGCGGGCAGAGCCGGGGCTGTTTCGATTGTCTGCCGGTCGTTCGGGGCCGGTGGCGGTGCATGCAGTACGGGGTCGTGTTCGAGCACTTTGGTGATGGTGTTCTTGTCGACCTGGTGGGCCTCCTGGCCGTAGGCGGTCAGCAGGGCGTTGTCGCAGATCTGGTTGATGATGCGCGGGGTTCCCTGGCTGGCGGCATAGATGGCGTCGAGGGCCTCGGGCGTGAACAAGTCGGTGCCGGCGTAGCCCGCTACGGCGAGACGGTGTCGGATATAGGTCTCGGTCGTCTGGCGGTCGAGCGAGCAGAGGTGGAAGCGGCGGAAGAGCCGCTGGTCGAGTTGTCGGAGACTGGGCTGCCGGAACCGGTCGCGCAGTTCCGGTTGTCCGAGGATGCAGACCTGGAGCAGTTTGGCGTCGTCGGCTTCGAGGTTACCGAGCATGCGGAGTTCTTCGAAGCTGTCATCGGGCAGGTTCTGGCCTTCGTCGAGGAGGACGACGACGAATCGGTCCTGGGCGAACTGATCGAGCAGGAAAGTTTGCAGTTGTTCGGCCAGTTGGAGGTTGGTGGCTTCGGGTGGGACGGGCAGTTCGAACTCAGCGCAGATCGCCGCCAGAAGCTGTCGCCCGGATAGGCTGGTATGGGTGATGACGGCGACGGCGGCGTTGCGGTCCATCTGGCGGAGGAACATGCGTCCGATCAATGTTTTGCCGGCCCCGACCTCGCCGGTGATGAGGACGAACCCTTTGCGTTGGGTGACGGCATATTGGAGGGTAGCCAGGGCCTCCTCGTGCTCTGGAGTGCTCAGGTAGAAGGTGGGGTCGGGGGTGTTGTTGAACGGCGGCCGGTGCAGGCCGAAGTGTGTACAGTACATGGTCGGGCTCCATCCTTAACGGCCGTCTCCGCCTTCCTTGTAGGTTATCGGACGGCCAGCGCGTTCAATCGTCCAAGCGGTTCTATCGGACCTTAGACGTTGGGTCTTGAGAAGCCGGGAGGCGGCGTAGAAAAAACTGGAGATAAGTGCATCGGCGCGGTTATCGAACCGATGACAGCAGACAACCACGGCGGCTGGTTGAAAGCCGTGGCCGTGTCTTCGGGCACGGTGGTCGGCAGGAAGCCGGCGGCGGGGAATGACGGATCGGTTTCTCTGTCAGGGATGACGCCATGCGGCAAAAGCAGCAGGGATTGCGGCACGCGGCACTGTGGATCGTGGTGGCCTGTCTGATGGCCGTCGCGGGCTGTTCCACGAAATACACGGACCTCAAGCACTTCTCCCAGTCTCACGAGCAGGATGTTTCGGCGACGAACTACCGGATTGAGCCGCCGGACGTGGTGGCCATCAATTCACCGAACGCCCCGGAAGTGGACGGCACGATGCAGATGGTGCGCAGCGACGGCAAGATCTCGCTGAAGCTGCTGGGCGAAGTGAAGGTATCGGGGCTCACGCCGCGCGAGCTGGCCGCCAAGATCGAGGAACTGTTGGCGCGGTATTATGTTTCGCCGCAGGTCAACGTTCAGGTTTCCGCATACAACAGCAAGAACATCTACGTTTTCGGTCAGGTGGGCACACCTGGGAAGCTGGCGTACACCGGCCGCGACACGGTGATGGATATCGTGGCGAGGTCCCAACCGACGTTCCTGGCCTGGCGGGAGCGGGTACAGGTGATTCGCCCGAGTGCCTCGGAGGGTGAGCGACACGTCATCACCGTGGATGTGGAGAAGATTACCCAGACGGGTGATTTGCAGCAGAACTTCCTGCTGAAGGAAGGGGACATTGTGTATGTTCCCCCGACGCCGTTGGCGTGGTTTGGGTTGAAGGTGCGTGAGTTGTTCTGGCCGTTCGAGCCGGTTTACTCGGCGTATACGGGAGGCGCCCAGGCGCGGACCGCGTACGACGTGTGGGCGGGCAACACGGGTCGGGGCGACAGCAGTGACGATCGTGAGCTTCGTCGTCAGGCTTTGATGTTGATGTTGCGGTAATCGGCCTGACGCAAGCCGGGGTTAGTTGAATGAGTGTCCAACCGATATCCAGCTTTCTCGCGTCGCGCGGTGTGGCACCCGGTGCCGAGTCGGTGACGAGCGACCTTCAGCAGGTGATCGCCAAGGTGACCGCCATTTTGGCGTATCGCCGTTGGTTGTTTGTCATTCCGTTGTTGACGGGCATTGGGCTTTCGCTGGCGGTGAGCCTGATGTTGCCGCGGCGGTATGAGTTGAACACCATTTTCGAGCGTCGCGACGACGTGGTGCTGACCAAGTTGATCAGCAGCAATTCGCCCTATTCATTTGAGACGATTCGCCGGTCGCTGGGTTTGGATTTGATGGGTTATCAGGCGCTGGCTCAGGCGGTGGATGATCTGGAGTTGACCGCCGATTATCCGCGCGACGCGGAGGGCAATCTGACGCCGGAAGGTCAGCTTCGCAAGCAGCAGCTGGTCAGTAGCCTGTCGGCGTCACTGGATGTGAGGATTCTGGAGAAGAGTACTTTTTTGGATCTGATCCAGGTGCGTTATTCGGGGAGCGAGCCTGAGTTGGGTCAGCGGTTGGTGGCTCGGCTGACGGAGAACTACATCATCCGGACCAGGGCCTGGATCACGGACATTCTGCACAAGTCGAAGGATTTCTTCGCTCAGGAGGCGGACAAGCGTCGTGAGCGGGCGACCACGCTGGACGCGAAGCTGATGCAGTTGGCGGCCGCCCATCCGGGGGTCAACCCGGCCGATCCGGATTTGCTGAGCCAGCGGCTGATGTCGACCAATCTGGCGATTGAGGATCTTCAGCTTCGTCGAGCGGAGGCGGAATCGAAGGTCAACAGTCTGAAGGAGTACTTGGCGGAGTTGGATCAGGGGCATGCCGCCCGGTTACCGACCACGCAGCCGGCCTCGGGCCAGGCGTCGGCGGACAGGCGGTGGCGGTCGAATCCGCAGCGGGAGCGGTTATCGGCGGCGATCGATCAGGTCAAGGCCCAGATCGCCGACGCGAAGGCGCTCAAGCAGATGACCGACATGCATCCGCACGTGATGGGTTTGCGGGAGAAGCTGGAGCAGTTGCGTCTGGAGCTGGAGCGTGAGCCCGCTCAGTTGTCGGAGCCCATTGTGGCGGTTTCGGAGCCGGTCGAGGCCGAGGGGTTCGACCCGATTGCGGAGGATCGCCGTCGGGCCAACGCCGAGCTGAAATCGTTGTCTGAGGTGATCGCCAGGATCGACCAGAATCTGGCCAAGTACCAGGTACAGAAGCAGCAGTTGGAGGAGGACAAGGGCTTGCTGTTTGAGCGGCGTCAGAATTATCTCGCTTTGCAGCAGGAGGCCCAGAGCGCCAAGGCGGATTGGAAGGTGTGGAACGACCATGTTGAGATGGTGAGCCGAGTTTTGGCTGCCGAGGAGGGTCGTCGAGGCGTAGGGTTCACGACGGTTGAGAAGGCTCGTGTACCGTCGCGGCCGGCGTCGCCGACGTTGGCCGGCGTCTTTCTGTTGAGTGCCGGTGTGGGTTTGGCTCTTGGGGCGATGGCGGTTTTCTTGCGAGAGGTGTTCGATCGTTCATTGCGTGATCCGGCGAAGGTGCGGATGGCCTTGGGGATTCCGGTTCTGGAGACGATCGGGGAGATTCGGACGGGGTTGAAGCAGGCTTGGTGGAGTCGGCGTTTGCTGATGCCCGCCGTGGCCGGTGCGGAGACGTTGGTGGTGATGGCCCTGGGGGCGTTGGTGTATATGAATCTTCGGTATCCGGAGATGTACAGGAATGTGATCGATCAGGCTCTGCCCGAGAGGGTAGCGGCCGGCTTCTTTGGTGCTTGAGGGTTATGGCCCGCGGGGCCAGGATAGTGTGACGTATGGGACGCATCGCGGAAGCATTGCGAAGGGCGCAGCATGAGCGAGCGCAGCGGCTGGGTGGGAGTAGTGCCCTGCCGGTGGAGTCCTCATCGCGTCCTGAGAAGTCGGAAGCGCTCATTGCGGACGTACCGGCCATGGCCGGCGCGACGGATGAGCTGAGCGCGATTTTTCGCCCGCCGCCGCCGCCGTTACCTTTCACGGTGAACGCCGTACCAATCGAGGGGACGGGCGTGGGGCGTGAGGTGCTGGCGTTTCACGAGCCGACTTCGGCCATCGCTGAGAAGTATCGTTCGGTACGGACTCGGCTGTTGACGGCGAACCCGGGCGGGAGTGCCCGTGTGTTGGCGGTGACTTCGACGCTGCCGCGTGAAGGCAAGACGGTGACGGTGGCGAATCTGGGGTTTAGTCTGGCGGAGTTGCGGCACCTGCGGGTGGCGATGGTTGATCTGGACTTGCGGCGGGCGGGGCTGACGGCTTTGTTGCATGCCCGTGAGCTGCCTGGGATTTGTGAAGTGTTGCGGGGCGAGAAACGGCTGGCGGAGGTTTGTGTGCCGGTGGTTCGTGAGAACCTGTTTTTCGTGCCGGCGGGCGATCCTCAGAAGGAAAGCCCGAGTGACCTTCTGGCGGGTGACCGTGTTGCGCAGGTGTTCAAAGAAATCCGCGAGCGGTTTCACTACACGCTTGCGGACACGCCGCCGATCAACGCCTTTGCGGATATTGGGCTGATCGGCCCGTTATGCCATTCTGTGTTGATCGTGGTTCGGATGAACCAGACCCCGGAGCCGTTGCTGAGGCGCAGCGTCAAGATGCTCCAGGCGAACCAGCTCCCGATCACGGGGTGTGTGCTGGCCGGTTGCAGCGATGAAGCCGCGTATTACGGGGACAACCAGGATTACTACGTGGCGGAGGGGTGAACGGGCGACACACGGTGTTGCGTCAGAGATTTGGGAGCGGTGCGATGGCCTGTGGGTCGCTGTATGTCAGAGGTGCTGGGGCGGCCTTTGAGTCTGAAAGCACACAATCTCCCGCTTCGCGGGGTGGGGCAGTATGTTTCGGCTGATTTCGGGGGACTGTTGCGAGGTTGAGCAAGCCTGCCGGTTGGACGCCGGCGTCGCGGAATCGCGGCTTGAGCTTGTCGACGGGTCGTCGGCCTGTGAGGTGTCGTCTTCGCGGGCCAGGCGTCTGCCGGTCGAGGTGCGCGAGCTGGATGACGTAGGGGCTTCGTGCTGGGAGGACTACGTGGCCCGGCATGCGCGAGGCACGCTGTTCCACACGCTGTTATGGCGATCGGCGGTAGAGGATGCGTTTGGGCATCGCAGTCACTACTTGACCGCGTGGCGTGGTGATCGGTTGGCGGGCGTGTTTCCGTTGGCAGCGGTGAGCAGCCATCTGGCGGGGACGATTCTGGTGAGTGTGCCTTATGGCATTTACGGGGGCACACTGGCGGATGATGAGGAGACTCATTCGGCTCTGTTGTTGGCGGCGCAGGACCTGGCTTGTCGGGTGAACGCTCGCTGGGTTGACATTCGGTCGGCCGAGGCCCAATGGCCGCAATTGCCGGTGGTGGAACGTTATGTCACTTTCCGCAAGCGTTTGCCGGACGACCCGGCCGATGTTCTGCGGGAGTTGCCGCGGAAGGCCCGAGCGGCGGCACGTCAGGCGCGCGAGCGTTATGGCCTGGAAGCGGATTTTGACGCCGGCCAGCTTGGCACTGTGTGGACGCTTTACAGTCAGAGCATGCGGCGCGTGGCCTCGGTGAACTACCCCATGCGCTTCTTTGAGTATCTGGTGAATCACACGGTGTCGGGCATGGATCGGTCCGCGAGCGGTCCAGCGAATCTTCGGCCGGGGCACTTGGTGCAGATTGTTCGGCACGAAGGTCGTCCGATCGCCGGTCTGTTGAGTTTCGTTTATCGCGACACGTTGATGCCCTACTTTGCCGGCTGCGACGAGCGCTACGAAGGAATGCATCCGAATAACTTCCTCTATCTGGCGGCGATGGAGCAGGGTGTCGCGATCGGCTGTCGGGAGTTTGATTTTGGGCGGACGCGTGTGGACAACGCGGGCTCGTACAATTTCAAGCGGTTCCAGGGTTTCGAGCCCACGCAGTTGCACTATCAGTACTATGTTCCGCAAGGGGGCAGGGTGCCGGATTTGCATCCGGACAATCCGCGGCTTCAGTTGGCTCGTCGGGTATGGCCCCGGCTGCCGTTGGCGGTGACTCGTCCGTTGGGAGCGTGGCTGGCTCGGTCGATTCCGGGGTGATAGTCAGAGAGGATCTGATGGCGGGTATGAATCTACTGGTGTTGGTGCATCGCTTACCTTGTCCCTTGGATCGCGGGGCCAAGTTGCGTTCTTCGCTGGAGCTTCGCTGGTTGACGCAACGGCACAACGTTTGGTGTGCGGGCTTCATTGATCCGCCGGACCCGGCCGATCCGCCGTCGGTGATCAAGGAGTCGCTTGCGGACTTGCGGTCGCGTTGTCGTGATCTGATTGCGGTACCGCTCCGGCCGATGGTAGCTGGTTTTCGTTCGCTGCTGGCTCTGTTGACGGGTGGCACTGCGACGGAAGGTTACTTTGCGTCGCGTGCGTTGCGGCGGCAGGTGCTGGCGTGGTCTCGGGAGGTTCGCTTCGACGCGGTGCTGGTTTATTCATCGAGCATGGCTCCTCTCGCTTTGGAGATTCCGGCCGGTCGGCGAGTGCTGGATCTGGTGGATCTGGACAGTCACAAGTGGCGTGAGATGGCCGAGCAGGGTCGCTGGCCGATGAGTCTGATTTACGGCACCGAGGCCCGTCGGCTGGGGCAGCGTGAGCTGGAATGGATGAACGCGTTTGACGCGAGCGTGCTGTGCACGGGTCGCGAGGTGGAGTTGTTGGGCGACGAGCCCTGTCGCGAGAAGGTGCACGTGATTGCGACGGGAGCGGCGTTCGAGATTGACCCGCAGCGTCGGCGGGAGTTGGACGAGCGTTGGTCGAATCTACCTTTGCCGGCCGAGCCGCGTGTCGGGTTCCTCGGGGCGATGGATTATCCTCCGAACGCGGACGGCGTATGCTGGTTTGCGGAAGCGATGTGGCCTGAGGTGTTGCGTCGTTGTCCGGATGCCCGCTGGACGATCGTGGGTCGTTCGCCGACCCGGGCGGTGCGTGAGCTGGCGGACGGAGATCGGATCGAGGTGACGGGGACGGTACCGGCGGTCGAGCCTTATGTCGAGGCGATGCGGGTGAACGTGGCTCCGTTGCGGCTGGCTCGGGGCGTGCAGACCAAGGTGTTGATGGCCATGGACATGGGTCGGCCGTGCGTGGTGACCTCGTGCGTGGCCGCGGGGATTGGCGCTGAGGCTGGTCGCGAGATTCTGGTGGCGGATTCGCCGGCGGAGTTCGTCGAGGCGGTGGTTGCCTTGCTCAGGGACGCGGAGTTGGCGGCGGCGATCGGCAGTGCCGGTCGGGAGTTTGTGAAGCGCCGCTGGGATCCGGTACCTGGGCTGATGCGGCTGGAGAGCCTATTGACGGGTGTGCCTTGTGATGAAGGAGACGAGGATCGGGTGGAGGCGGGTGAAATCGAGCTCGCGAAGGCACACGCGTGTGAAGCGGTCGATCCGTTGACGGCCGTGGCGGTGGGTGTGGGAGATTGATTGATCATTGAGTATTGGACATTCGCCATTCTGCCCAGGAGGCGAGCGGGCCGCGAGTGATGCCCGGTTGACGTGAGGATTGTCCGGCGTGATCAGCGACAAAAACATCATCTGCTTTGCCAGTGGGTGGAATTTCCACCCGACGAGCAAACATCACATCATGCGCCAGTTGGCGGAGCGGAACAACGTTATTTGGGTGAATTGGCATGCGTCGCGTCGGCCCAGCATTCGACCGAGCGATCTGTGCACGATGGCTGCGAAGCTGCTTCAGATTCGACGTGGGCCGCGGGTGGTGTCCGAGCAGATGACCGTTCTCACTCCGCTTCAGGTGCCGTTACCCGGCTCGACGCTGGCTCGCCGCATCACCGCTCGGCTGGTGTGCAGGGCGGTTCGCAAGGTGCTTGATTCGCTGCCGCCGCGACCGGTGCAAGTATGGAGTTTCGCCCCGGACATCGGGGACTTGGTTGGGCGGTTCAACGAAGAGCTGGCGATCTACTATTGTGTGGATGCTTTCGGCGAGTTTCCCGGGTACGACCGCGAGTTGATCTTGCGTCGGGAGCGCGAGTTGATCGACAAGTGCGGGCTGGTGCTGACGACGTCGCGGCCGTTGTACGAGGCCAAGCGTCGGCTGCACCCCAACGTGCATTTGATCGAGCACGGCGTGAATGCCCGGCATCTGTCGCGGGCGGTGTGGGAGGATATCGCGGTCCCGCCGGATCTGGCTGCTTTGCCTCGACCGGTGCTGGGTTTTGTGGGTGTGGTCGGGGAGTGGGTGGATCTGGATCTCTTGGCTGGGCTGGCTCGTAGCCGGCCGGATGCCTCGATCGTGCTCATCGGGCCGTCGGTCACGCCGCTCGGCTCGTTGGTGAACTTGCCCAACGTGCACTGCCTCGGTCCCAAGGACCACAGCGATCTGCCCGCCTACCTGCGCGGTTTTGACGTCGGATTGATTCCCTTCCGTGATGTGCCGCTGACGCACCACGCCAACCCGATCAAGCTGTATGAATACCTTGCGGCGGGTCTGCCTGTGGTCAGCACCCCGCTTCCCGCGGTGCGCGAGCTGGAAGGCTCCGTTTGGCTCGCCGCCGACGTGGCCGGTGCGGTGGCTGGCTGCGCCCAGGCTATTGAATCCAATACCCAAGCGGCCAGAGTCAACCGGGCTCGGCTCATGGCGGCCGAGTCCTGGCCCGCTCGCCTCGAACAGATCGGTAAGCTGATCGCCGCCGCTATCGGCCGCGCGCCGGCCGTGGAGGAGACTCCGGCTCACGCCGCGTCTCGCGCGCTGGTAACCGCCACCGTCGAGGCCCAGTGAGCGCAGCCGTCGTCTCCGCTCCTGCACCAGGGCCACGATTGAGACCCAGCGGTGGAACACCGCTACAGCCTGATCTTGTCCTTGTTCGCCTTGATAAAAGCGAAGAGCCGCCCGGCAATGTCCTCATCGTTATCGAAATAACGCGAGTCGCACTCATTCAGGGTACTATCCCTGCCTGCATTCTCAGCGTGGATCGCCTCCTCGATGGCGTCGGCTTCGAACGTCGTAAGACCGAGAGCCGAGATGGCTGACTGGGTGATCTCGGCTGTTCGCGGACAGCCGATCTTCCGCAAAGCGTCTACGATGACTGAGGCGTACTCGGAGGAGGAATTGACGAAGAACTGGTCGTAGCCGCCGTTGTTGACTTCTCGTTCGAGAGCCTCGACCGCAGGTACCACTCGCTCCTCGTCCGTAAGGCTGTGGTCGCCCTCGCGGGCGGCTTTCTGGTCGAGAGCCTGTTCGAAAGCGACGACCAGAGAATCGATGCGGTGGGTACCCTCCAGGGCGAGCAACTGCTCAACCGTCTGTCCTGCGTATCCGTCCAGCCAAATTGGCTCCGCCATGTTCGTCTCCTTGAGGACATCTCGAATGATGATCAACAACCGATAGTAATCCTGTCAACACCCCAAACCTGCGAAAGGTGATGGGATTATCCACAGGAAGAAGGGTCACGTCAAGGATGCATGGTTTGATGAACCTTGTGCGCATGTGGCCTCTGCGAACAGGAAGCGCAGACCGGCTTGCCGCTTCGCGGAGACCGCGCGAAGATCCCCTTCGTCCTACCTTCACCCCTGCGCCGGCGTCAGGATACAGGCGACGGCGGTGGTGAGGGCGAGGGTTTTGCGCAAGCCGAGGGGCTCGCGGTGGAAGATGACTCCGAGCAATGCGGTGACGATGAAGCTGAGCTGGCTGGTACGCCCGCCCCGAACACGGCCGTCCAGATCACGCCCACGCCCATCACGAACAGCCCCAGCGGACGGCGGCCGTGCTGGATGTACTGCTTGAAGGCGAAGTCGTTGACGCCCGCGAAGCACAGGCTGGCCAGGGCATAGAGGATACCGATACTCACGGATGTCCTCGGGTACGCATGGCGAGGTTCGTCGGGCCGCTTCTGAAACGGAGGCGGCTACCTGCCGGTCGTTTGCGGATGAGTGCCGCACGCGGTGGTGTTCGATGGTCTGTGGCTTGCGACGGATGATCTCACGCATCGCCGCGAACATCCGTGATTTTCCAATCATGCTCCTTGATCGCGGCGACGATGCGTTCGGCGAGTTCGACGGCGGCGGCACCTTCCTCGGCGCTGACGGCCGGGGGTTCGCCGGTCCGGACCGACCGCAGGAAGGCCTGGAGCTCGGCTCGGAGCGGCTCGACGTCATCCACCAGCAGCGGTTCGACCTTGACCATCGATCCGAAGTCGACGCCCGCCAGTTGCGAAAGATCCTCGGCGTTGCGTTCGCGGGCGAGTTTGAGGAGGTCGAGGTTGGCATCCTTCTTGATCGCCAGTCCCTGTTTCTTCTGGTAGTCCAGAGACAGGTAGGCCTCCTGGCTGAACACGCGGATCTTGCGTTCGGTCTTGAGGGCCAGCCGTGACGCGGTCAGGTTGGCGACGCATCCGGTCTCGAAGGTGACACGGGCGTTGGCGATGTCTTCGTGTCGGGCGAGCACGCTCACGCCGACGGCGTCCACGCGGGCCGGCCGCGAGCGCACCAGCGACAGCACGATATCGATGTCATGGATCATCATGTCCATGACCACCCCGATGTCCGCGGACCGGAAGGTGAACGGGCTGATGCGGTGGGTCTCGATGAACTGGGGCTCGACCTTCATCTGGTGCATGGCCCGCACCACCGGGTTGAATCGCTCGGTATGCCCGACCTGGAGCAGGGTATTGTGGCGGCGGGCGACGGCATGCAGTTCGCGGGCAGCGGTCGAGTCCGGAGCCAAGGGCTTCTCGATGAGAACGGCCACGCCGCGTTCGAGGAACGGCCGGGCCACCCGCAAGTGGGCGACCGTGGGGACGGCGACGGTGACCGCCTGGACACGGCCCAGCAACGGCTCGATCGAAGGGTAGGCGGTGGTATTGAACTTGCCCGCCAGTTCCGCAGCCTTTGTCTCGTCGGTATCGACGATGCCGACCAGGTCGGCCTCGGGCAGTTCGCTGTAGATGCGCACATGGTGCCGGCCCATGTGCCCGGTCCCGACGACGGCTACGGGGATACGCTGGTTCACTGTTGGGGCTCCTGAGGTGTGGGGCGATGGTAGAAACCGGCCCGGTCCATGTCGGTGTCACGGCGAAGGGTTTCGAGTTGCCGGCCATAGACGCCTTGGTGCAAACTACGGCGTACGGATTCGCAGAGGTAGCGGACGTCGCCGTTGAGATCGGGGCGGCTTTGGAGATCGGTGAGGCGTTCGATGAACGATCGGCCGGTGTTGTCGGCTCGCGAGCTGAAGAGGATGCGGTACGCCTCGCGCACACTGCGGATCTGCTCTTCGGTGTAGCCCCAGCGTTTCATGCCGATCTCGTTGAATCCGCGTGTGCGGGAGGGGTTGCCCTCGACGATCATGAAGGGGGCCACGTCGGTCACGATCCGGGTGAGCCCGCCGACGTAGGCGAGCATGCCGATGGTCGTGAAGTGGTGGATGCCGACCACGCCGCCGATGGTCACGCGATCTTCGAGGTGTACGTGACCCGCGAGCTGGACGTAGTTGGAGAGAATACAGTCGTTGTCGACGACGGCGTCGTGGGCGATGTGCACGCCGACGAGGAACCGGTTGTGTGAACCGATGCGGGTGACGCCGCTGCTGACCTCGGTGCCGCGGTGGACGGTGACGTTTTCGCGGAAAACGTTGTCGTCGCCGATTTCGAGTCGGGTGGGCTCGCCGCGGTACTTGATGTCCTGCGGGTCCTCACCGATGACCGTGCCGGGGTGAAACCGGTTATCTCGGCCGCAGATAGTGGGGCCGGCGATGCTGACATGGTGGTGCAGCAGGCAGCCCTCGCCCAGGATGACGCCGGGACCGACGTAGCTGTAAGGTCCAATACGCACGCCGGGCCCCAGTTCGGCCTTGGGGTCAACATACGCGGTCGGATGAATCATCAGGTCGCTCATGTGAAAAAGGTCACAGCGGATCGGCGTCCACCATCATGAACTTGATATCCGCTTCCGCTACCAGGTCGTCGCCCACACGTGCGGCACAGGACACGTGTCCGGTGCGTGATTTGACGCGACGGGCATTGGCTTCGAGCAGTAATTGGTCGCCGGGCATGACCGGGCGGCGAAACTTCACCCGGTCGAGGCTCAGCAACACGGCCACTTTCCCGGTGTGCTCGAGTTCACGCGACAAGAGAAGCCCGCCCAGTTGGGCCATGGCCTCGATGATCAGCACGCCGGGCATAATTGGCTGGCCCGGGTAATGGCCCGTGAAGAACTCCTCATTGACGGTCACATTCTTGAGCCCGACCGCCCGCTTGCCGGGCTCGATCTCGATGACTCGGTCGACCATCAAGAACGGGAAGCGGTGCGGCAGAATGCGTTGAATCTCGCGAATGTCGAAAGCGGGCTCGCTCTTGAGCATGCGCTGCAGGTTGGATGCGTCCTCCAGCTCGTGCAGTCGTCGCACCAACTCGTGGTTGAGCGAGTGGCCCGACTGCCGGGCGAATACGTGGCCGACCAGAAACTTGCCGAACAGAGACAAATCGCCGATCAGGTCGAGAATCTTGTGCCGGACGCACTCGTCGGGAAAACGGAGATCGTTGTCGATTGGGCCGTCGGAGCCGAAGACGAGGATATCCTGGTAACTGAGGTGTCGTCCCAGCCCGGCCGCCTGCAGTTGTTCAGCCTCTTCTTTGAGCACAAAGGTTCGCGCGCCGGCGATCTGGTGCTCGAAGGCCTCGGGGGTCAGGCGTACCTTGTAGACCTGCTGTCCAATGGCCGGGCTTCCGCCGTAGTTCAGATCGTAGATGATCTCGAGGGTATCCTCGTCCTGGGCTGCGGGGGCGGCCATGACGTAACTCGGCCCGTCGGAAACGCGAATCGTTTCCGGGACGCGGTAGATTTGCCGCGGCTGGTCCTGGTCGACGATTCCGGCCTCTTTGAGCTTCTCCACGAACGCCTGGCAACTGCCATCCAAGCCGGGCACCTCGTTGCCGCTGAGATCCACGAATATATTGTCGATACCCATACCCGATAGGGCTGACAGGCAGTGCTCGACGGTCTCGATCTGCACCGACCCGTTGCGGATGGAAGTCCGGCGAAGCCGTTTGGCGACGTTGTCGACCCGGGCGGGGATGTGGATGGGGGGCCGCTGATCGTCGCGAACGAAGACGACCCCGGTGCCCGGCGGGGCGGGCCGAAAGCGCAGGGTGGCCGGCTCGCCGGTGAACAGACCGAGACCGGCGATCTCGACAGGGTGTTCAATCGTCCGCTGCACTCTCAAGTCGGTCAATCCGTTCAGCCAGAGCCTTGATCTGATCCGCCAGTTGCGGAACTCGGCGGGTGCCGGCCCGCTGGCGAACCCACTCGTCGCGGTCAATGGCCGGTATGCCCATCAGCCGTGCCCCGGCCGCGATATCCTTGGAGACACACGAACAAGCCGAAACCTGGACCCCGTCGCCCAGAACCGCATGATCCTTGATACCTACCTTGCCGCCCAGCACCACGCCCGTGCCGAGTCGGGCACTGCCCGCGATCCCACACTGGGCCACGAGGATGCAGCCCGGACCCACCTTGACATTATGAGCCACCTGCACAAGGTTATCAATCTTAGTGCCCGCGGAGACGCAGGTGCTGCCGAATTTGGCCCGGTCGATACTGCAATTGGCGCCAATTTCCACGTCCGCTTCAATCACCACGTTGCCGATCTGGGGGATTTTCACATGCCGACCCTCGGCGTAGATGTAACCGAACCCGTCGGAGCCGATCGTGGTGTTGGGGTGGACAATCACCCGGTCGCCGAGCACGCAGCGCTCGCGGATGACCACGCCGGGCCAGAGTTCACAGTCATGACCGATGCGGCAGTCGGCCCCGACGAAGTTCTGGGCGTGCAGGATGGACCGGTCGCCGATCACCGCGTTCTCGCCGATGATGGTCCAAGGGCCGACGGCGACGTCGCGACCGAGTCGGGCGGATGGGGCGACGCAGGCGGTGGGGTGGACGCCGACCGGCGGGCGAGGCGTGGGCGGAGCGAAACGCTCCAGGATGGTCACGATCGCCAGTTCGGGCTTGGCGCACAGGATGGCCGGCATCGGGGCAGCCCCCAGTCGCTCGCCTGCCAAGACCGCTCCCGCACGCGACGCACCCAATGCCGCCCTGAAGCGGTCGTCGGTCAGCCAGGTCAGATCACAGGGTTGGGCTTCTTCGACGCCGGCCACCCCGCTGACGCGCACGCTGGCGTCGCCGCGGACCGCCCCGCTTACCCATTTGGCAACCTCGGCCAGTGTGTAGCTTGTGCCCATCGTCGTCCCTCGCAGGGTATGTGAGATGCCTTGTCGGGGCCGCGGCTGTCTTGCAGAGCCGCGGCCGTCAGGGAGCGGTTCCTCGCTGCCGAGAAGAACCGCTTCCGTACGGTCGCGGCTCTGATACCCCACACGCTGCTCCCATATCTGCTTCCATCCGTTCTACTGCCCAAACTTGATGGATTTGGCCCCGCCTTTCTTGGCGAACAGGTCGTTGAGTGTGACCAGGACCGCGTCCGTCAGATCCAGTTCGGGGTCGGCGTAGACGACTTTGCGGTTGAGGATCTGCTTGAGTAGCGTTTCGGTCTCCGGCACGCTGGTCTCGAGTTCCTCGCGAGTCACGACCACCTGGATGCCATTGTGGCGGGCGACTGCCGCGATGCCTTCCATCACGGCCGCATAAGTCCGCTCGATCCAGGCTCGGTGTTCGTCGGTCATGTTCTCGCGTTCGACGGCCACCCAGGCCTTGTAGTCGATCATCATCTTCTTGAGGGCCCGCATGCGCTGGGCGTACTCGGCACTGTCGGGGGCGAAGCCCTGCAGCGTATTGCGTTCGACCTCGAGTTTCTCCTCCTTGGCCTGTTTTTCCTCGGCCACGCGGAGTTTGTATCGCTCCATCTCGGCGTTGAGGGCCTTGGTCTGCTCGAACTCGTTGAACACGCGGACCAAGTCCACGACCCCGACACGCGTGCCCGCGCTTGGCCCGCCGGCCTGCTGGGCGTGGTTGTAGCCCGCCGCCAAGGCCCATACCAATGCCGCCGTCGCCACTACCGCCAGTCCACTCGTTCGTGCGTTCATACGATCATCCTCTCGCGAAAAAAGGTCATGCACCCCGGGTCATTAGACCCGCCCCGTCAGTTCACGGCAAGCCGACTGGATACCCGGGGACTTGCGTCCCCGGCTCGAGGGGACTAGCGTCCAGTATCGAGCCGGGGACGCAAGTCCCCGGGTGGGAAGCTTGTCGGCCGATTGCCGGCAACCCCTGGAACAGGAACGTCATCGACGGGAACGTGGTCAATGTCCGAGTCTTGGCTGGACAGTCTGAACGGTCCGCAGCGTGAGGCGGTCACGCATGGGGCGGGGCCGCTGCTGGTCGTGGCCGGTGCGGGCACGGGCAAGACGCGGACGCTGGCTTGCCGAGTGGCCTGGCTGATCGAGAGCGGCGTCCCGCCGGACCGCATTCTGCTGCTGACTTTCACTCGCCGGGCGGCCGCCGAGATGATTCACCGGGCCGACCAGCTCACCGGCCGGCGCACCACGACGCACGTCTGGGGTGGTACCTTCCACGCGGTCGCTCACCGCCTGCTGCGCTTCCACGGGCAGGCCCTGGGGCTGCCGCCGGGCTTCAGCGTGATCGACGCCGCCGACGCCGCCGACCTGCTCAACCTGACTCGCAACGACCTCGGGCTGGCCAAGAAGGATCGCCGCTTCCCCCGCAAGGAGACGCTGCAGGCGATCTAATCGCGCACGGTCAACAGCACCGACAAACTGACGGACATTCTCACACGGCACTGGCCCTGGTGCGAGGAGTATGCCGACCCGCTGCGTGATCTCTTCGACGCCTTCACCCGCCGCAAGCGTGAGCGCAACGTCTTAGACTACGACGACCTCCTGCTGCTCTGGCGGGAGTTGCACGCCCTGTCCGGCGCGGGCGACGAGGTGGCCGAGCGGTTCGATCACGTGCTGGTCGATGAATACCAGGACACCAACGCCCTCCAGGCGGAGATTCTGCTGGGCCTGCGTCGCGAGAACCACAACATCATGGTCGTCGGCGACGACGCCCAGTCGATCTACTCGTTCCGGGCGGCCACGGTGCGCAACATCCTTGACTTCCCGAAGCAATTCCCGGGCACGCACATTGTGACCCTCGAGCAGAACTACCGCTCGACCGAGCCTATCCTGGCGGCCTCGAACGCGGTGATGGCTCCGGCCCGCGAGCGGTTCACCAAGAACCTTTGGTCGCAGCGGCCGTCCGAGCAGAAGCCCGTGCTCTACACCTGCATGGACGAGGCCGAGCAGTGCCGCCTGGTCTGCGAACGCATCCTCGCCCACTTGGAGATGGGCACCCTGCTGCGCAAGCAGGCGGTGCTTTTCCGGGCCGGCCATCACAGCGATCAATTGGAGGTTGAGCTCACCCGGTGCAAAATCCCGTTCCACAAGTACGGCGGACTGAAGTTCGTCGAGGCGGCCCACGTCAAGGATCTGCTCGCCCTGTTGCGTATCCTGGAGAATCCGTACGACGAGTTGAGTTGGTTTCGGGTGCTGCTGCTGATCGAGGGCATTGGCCCGAAGAGTGCCCGGCGGATCATGGAAGCCCTGGGCGTGCATCGTGCACCGGGGCAAAGCTCGCCGGCGGGAGCGGTTGCTGACGGCTCCGCGCGGTCTCCCTGGCGATGCCTGGCCGAGGAGTCGCTCAAGGTGCCGCCCGCGGCCCGCGAGATGTTCGGGCAATTGCGGACCACTTTGCTGCAATGTGTGGGCATGCCGACCGCGCCGGCCGAGGAGGACGACGACCTCACTCGGCCGACGACGCGCGGCACATCGGTCGCCGCCCAGATCGAGAAGCTTCGACAGTTCTACGAGCCGATCGTGCAGGCCCGTTACGACAACTGGGTCATCCGTTTGCGTGACATCGAGCAACTCGAACAGATCGCCGCCCGCTACCGCTCGCGCAACCGCTTCATCGCCGATCTCACGCTCGATCCACCCGCCTCGACCGCCGATCTGGCCGGCCCTCCGCTCATCGACGAGGACTACCTTATCCTGAGTACGATCCACTCGGCCAAGGGTTGCGAATGGGACGTGGTGCACATCATTCACGCCGCCGACGGAATGATTCCCTCGGACATGGCTACCGAGAACGAGGCGGGCGTCGACGAGGAGCGGCGGCTCTTCTACGTGGCCATGACCCGGGCCCGTGATATGCTATACATCTATTTTCCTCTTCGTTACTATCATCGGCGGGTCTACCTCAGCGACGCCCACAGCTACGCTCAGTTGACGCGGTTCCTACCCAGCGAGATTCATTCGTTGCTCGAGTTGCGCACCTGTCCCGCCGCGTCCATCCCCCGCCGCCCCACTCCGCACATCGATCTCGATGAACTCGACCGCCGACTCAAACACCGCTGGCGGGAATGAGCCGGGGGTGACAACCCCCGGTTGACTCGCCCGTGAGCCTCATCCCGCGTATCCGCGGTCGATTGACCGGCACGAAAGTGCCTCATATGATTAACGTGTGCAACAGTTGAGAAAAGCAACATTCCGGGGTGTCCCGGCGGACGACTGTGCTCGCAAGCTCCTGGCCGTCGTGCCGGTGATCATGCGTTTCATGCGACGCCAGATGCGCCACCATCGCTGCGCTGAGTTGACCGTGCCACAGTTTCGTAGCTTGATCTTCTTGAGCGGCCACGCCGACGCGTCGCTCTCCGCGTTGGCGGAGCACATCGGGTTGTCGTTGTCGGCGGCCTCGCGGATGGTGCAGTTGCTGGTCGATCGGGGGCTCATGGATCGCCGGGCTCACGCGGGTGATCGGCGACGTATCTCGCTTTCACTGACCCGACAGGGGCGGGATGCATATCGCAAGGCCCTGGCGGCTACTGAGGCGGCGATGGCTTGTACGCTGAAGACGCTCACTCCGCGGCAACTAGGCCAGATTGGTCTGGCCATGGGGATGCTCCACGGGGTGTTTGTGTCGCATCACGGTGAGCACGGCGAGCGAGACCACCAGGCGGGTCGGCCATCGAACGGCCGGAGAATCTCAAAATGAAGAAACTGCTTCTATTCATGGTTTTGGTCTTCGCCGGGGGGGCCGTCGGTTTTTCGTATTGGCAGCGGGCTTCCGCGCCGACCTCGGTGTTCCGCACGGTGGCGGTGCAGCGAGGAGATCTGCTGAGCAGCATCAGCGCGACGGGCACGGTCGTGCCGGTGGAGGTCATCGACGTGGGCGCCCAGGTCGCCGGCCGGATCGAATCGCTGGGCCCGGATCCGAAAGACGAGAGCAAGACGATAGATTATGGCTCGGAGGTTGAGCAAGGGACTGTATTGGCGAGGATCGACAACTCGCTTTACGCCGCCGACGTCGAGCGGGCCGAGGCGGAGGTGGCTCAAGCCAAATCCAACGTGCAGCGTGCGGAAGCGGATCTGGGGCAAATGCAGGCTCGCCTCCTGCAAGCCGAGCAGAACTGGAAGCGGGCTCAGGAACTGGGTCCTTCGCGGGCGTTGTCGACCGCGGATTACGAGGCCTACGAGGCCGCCTACGCGATCGCCAAGGCCACGGTCGCCGTCGGGGAAGCGACGATTGCCCAGACCCGTACCAGCGTCGACCAGGCGGAGGCGGTGTTGAGGCGTGCTCAGACCAATCTCGGATACTGCACGATTCGTTCGCCGGTCAAGGGCGTGATCATCGATCGCCGGGTGAACATCGGGCAGACCGTTGTCGCCAGCCTGAACGCACCCAGTCTATTCCTGATCGCCAAGGATCTGCGGCGGATGCAGGTCTGGGTCGCGGTCAACGAGGCGGATATTGGCAGTATTCATCCCGGCCAAGCGACGAGTTTCACCACGGACGCTTTTGCTGGTCATGTTTTCCAGGGTCAGGTTGCCAAGATCCGCCTGAACGCGAGCATGACGCAGAACGTGGTGACTTATACGGTCGAGGTCGACACGGACAACCCCGACGCCAAGTTGTTGCCTTATCTGACCGCCAATGTGCGGTTCGAGGTTTCTCGTCGCGACAACGTGTTGATGGTGCCGAACTCGGCTTTGCGATGGACGCCGGCGCCGGAGCGGATCGCCCCGGATGCGCAGGCGTCCGCGCCGGCCGCGGATCAGGCTCGCTCGTCGGGCGGCCGGCCACAGGGTGGCGGTCCTGGCGGTCGCGGTCCGGGTGGCGGTTCAGGCCGGCCGGCCGGCGGCGCGGGTCGTGGTTCGCTGTGGGTGGCGGATGGGGGACGGGTTCGGCCGATCGCGGTCGAGGTCGGTGTGAACGACGGGGTCATGACCGAGGTCCGCGGCGATCTGCTCAAGGAAGGGCTCGAAGTGATTGTCGGCGAGTTCGAGCAGAACAACGGCAACCAGACACGAAGCCCGTTCACGCCGGGCTACTTCCGCGGCAGCCGTCAGGGGACATGATGATCAGGCTGGAGAACATCACCAAAACCTACCGCCTCGGCGAAGTGGATCTCGCTGTGCTCAAGGGTATCACCCTCTCAGTAAAGCAGGGTGAGTTGGTCGCGCTCATGGGCACATCCGGCTCGGGGAAAACGACGTTGATGAACATTCTTGGCTGTTTGGACCGGCCGACGGACGGGCGGTATTGGCTGGATGGCCAGGAGATTTCGCGGTTATCCGCCGACGAGCGGGCTTTGCTGCGCAACCGCAAGATCGGGTTCGTGTTCCAGAACTTCAACCTGCTGCCTCGCACGAGCGCGCTCGATAACGTGTTGATGCCGTTGCTTTACGACCCGGTCGGCGTATCGAATCACGAGGGTCGCGAGCGGGCGGCGGCCCTGCTCGAGCTTGTAGGCCTGGCCGAACGCATGGACCACGAGCCGGCCCAGTTGTCCGGGGGGCAGCAGCAGCGTGTGGCCATCGCCCGCTCACTTATCAACCGCCCGTTGATCCTCTTTGCTGACGAGCCCACGGGGAACCTCGACTCGCGCACCAGCGAGGAGATCCTGGGTATGTTCCAGCGGCTCAACCAGCAAGAGGGTATCACCATCATCCTCGTGACCCATGACGCCGCCGTGGCCGAGCACGCCCAGCGAGCCATCCACATTCGCGACGGATTGATCGCGGATGGGACCTTCACCGCCCGAGGGGACGAGCCAGCCGCGGGTTCTCCCGCGACTGCCGTGTCCGGCAGGGAGGGCAGCTCATGAGCCGGTTCACCGCTCGATTTCATTCACGCACGCTGCGGACCGCCTTACACGCCCTTCGGCGCAACATCATGCGTTCGGCGCTGACCACGTTGGGCATCATCATCGGCGTGTCCGCGGTGATCGCGATGATGGAGATCGGGAACGGGTCCGCTCGTGCCATCGAGCGCACCATCGCCAACATGGGGGCCGACAATATCGTCGTGCGTCCGGGTGCCGCGGCCAGCGGTGGGGTGACCTTTGGCGGCGGCAGCGCGAATACCCTGACCCCCGAGGATGCCGAGGCCATTGTCCGCGAGTGTCCGGCGGTGCGCATTGCCGCCCCGGTTGTTCGGGCTCGTGCCCAGATCGTCTACGGCAATCGCAACTGGGTGCCGCTCTACATCTACGGGATAGCGCCCGCTTATCTGGACGCTCAGAACTGGCAGCCGCTCGCGGAGGGCGAGCCCTTCACGGAGCAGGACGTCCGCAATGCCAGCAAGGTCTGCCTGCTTGGCCAGACGTTGGTGCGCGAGCTATTCGACGGTATCTCACCGATCGGGCAGGAGGTGCGTGTGCGCAACGTCAGCTTCAAGGTGGTTGGCGTTCTGCGCGGCAAGGGGGCCAACATGATGGGCCTCGATCAGGACGATATCTTCCTGGCCCCCTGGACCTCGGTGCAACGGCGCATTTCCGGTACATCGCTGACCGATACCAATCAGAGCGCTCGCTCCAATCAAAGCTCGCAAACCAACACGCCCGACAGTGTCTATCCCGGACAGGTGAACTTCTATCCGATTCCCTCACCCACGCAACTGGCCAATAACCCCACGCTGGTGCGTTTCGTCAGCGTCCACCAGATCACCGTCGCCGCCCAGTCGCCACAACAGGTTCCCCGTGCGATGGAGCAGATCACGCTGCTGTTGCGCGAACGCCACCGCATCCGCCCGGGCGAGCTGGATGACTTCAACCTCCGCGATATGACCGAGATGACCCGCACCATGGCCTCGACCTCGAACATGATGACCCGTCTGCTGCTCTTCGTGGCCATGATCTCGCTGGTGGTGGGTGGTGTGGGCATCATGAACATCATGCTCGTGTCCGTCACCGAGCGGACCCGCGAGATCGGCTTGCGGATGGCGGTGGGAGCTCGCGGGCGAGACATCCTTCGCCAGTTTCTGGTCGAGTCCATCGTCTTGTGCATGCTGGGCGGTGCTCTGGGTATCGCCATCGGTCGGAGTAGCTCACTGTTGTTGCGCTCGCTGCTGGATTGGCCCACGGAACTGTCCATTGGGGCGATTGTTGCGGCCGTCGGCGTGTCCGTCAGCGTCGGCGTAGTCTTCGGATACTACCCCGCATGGAAAGCCTCCCGGCTCGATCCGATCGAGGCCCTGCGCTACGAGTAGCCAGGACTGACTGATTCGTGCGGATTGAAGCCCGCGGCTCCTTCGATCTGCGATGAACATCGCCCGTGTAAGTGCGGTCAAACTCGGCGGGCCCAGCGGAATTTGGCGGAACTGCTACGGGGGTTATCGAACCGCTCGGTGCGACTGGGGCGGACGGCGTCTTCGCTGACGGCGGCATAGACGCTCCGCTCGAGCCCCTCGCGAAACGCCCTTTCAACCAACCGGTCTTCCCCGCTGTGAAAGCTGATGATGCCGATGCGCCCGCCGGACCGCAGGCAGGACGGCGCGATCCGCAGCAGGTTCTTCAGACTGCCGAGCTCGTCGTTGACCAGAATGCGCAGGGCCTGGAACGTCTTTGCGGCGGGATGCAGGGCGTGCTGGTCCGCCTTCGCCCGCTCGCGCCATGTCCGGCGGGTCATTCCTTTGGCCTCGAAGAGGATCTCGACCAGATCGAACGTGCGGCGGATGGGTCGGCGGGTCCGCTGCTGGACGATCGCATGGGCGATGCGCTCGTTGTCCTTCTCGTCGGCCAGTTCCCATAGGGCGCGGGCCAGCTCTCCGGCCGGCATGGTCGCCAGAAGCTCCGCCGCCGTCCGTGGCCGGCGATCATCCATACGCATGTCCAGCGGGCCGTCGTATTTGTAGCTGAACCCGCGGGCGGGATCGTCCACCTGCATGCTCGACACGCCGAGGTCCGCGAGGATGATGTCGTATCCGTCGAGCCCCGCGGCCGCGAGGGGCTTGGCCAAGCCGGCGAAGTTGCTGCGATGTACGGTGAAGTTGCTGAACGACTCGGCCAGCCGCTGACGCGTGCGCTCCAACTGCACGGCGTCCAAGTCGAAGCCGAACAACCTGCCCGTTGGGCCGATGCGCCGCAGGAACTCGGTCGCGTGCCCGCCATATCCGAGCGTGCCGTCGGCGACGCATTCGCCTTCGGTCGGCGCCAGGATATCCATGATTTCGGCGAGGAGGACGGGGACATGCGTGCCGGCCGGCGTGCCCCCGCGGGCGCGGACCTCGGCGACGATCTCCGGGTAGGCCCGCGGGTTGTGCTCCTTGTACTTCTGCTCGAGCCGGCGCGGATGCGTGCCGGGATAACGGGGCCGGCGACGGGGGCGGTCCCCGTCCGGAGGCGACAGGTCTTCGCGCGGAGCGTCGGTCATGGCGGTGATTGTACCCGACGCATCGCAAGGTGCTGAAGAGTGCCGGTCTCCATTCGCCATGCCACGCGGGCATGTTCGCTCGGGAGGAAGATTCCCCGATACGGCCCCGGGTTGCCGCCCACCGCGGGCGGTGGCCAAGTCCGGCCGGCAACGGTACAATGCACTCCCGGTTGGACCGCGATGGAGCCCATCCATGGGCTGCGGACCCCAGAAAGGCAGTCCATCCAGACACCTTGGCGACCAGTGCTCCCGTGAAAGAATCCGTTTCAGATATCAGCAACCGACAGCTTCTGCGCTGGATGTTCGGCTTTCTGCGGCCGGTCAGAGGGCTCATGGTCCTCGCCTGCCTGCTGCTGGTCGTATGGACCGGGGTCGAGGTCGTCACGGTCCGGCTGACGGCCAGTGCGGTCGACGCAATCCAGGCCATCCACATCGGCGAGACGCGATTCGACGAGACGGTCTGGTCCTGGCTCAATGGCGGCGAGGGCGAGATCTCGGGATTACGCCGAACCGTGTTCGTCCTGGCGGCCCTGACCATCACCATGGGTGTGCTTCGCTATCTGCGCGAAGTCGCCAACAGCCGCGTCAGCATGGAGATGGTCTTCTACATCCGCGAGGCGGTCTACGACAAGCTCCAGCGGGCTGGCTTCGCTTTCCACGACGCCATCTCCACCGGCGAACTCATCAACCGTTCGCTCAGCGACCTGCAGAACGTGCGGGCGTTTATCCAGTCGGCCGTGCTCATTACCCTCGAGATCGTGCTGATCGTCGGCGGGTACATGGCCCTGCTGCTCTCGCGTTCGCCGTGGGTGGCCGCCCTGTCCATGGTGCCGCTGCCGGTCTGGACGTGGTACATCCTGCGGTTCAGCCGCAAGGCCCAGCCCGCCCTCAAGGCAGCCATGGAGGCTGGCGACAAGAATCTCGCGGTCATCACCGAGAACATCGCCGGCGTGCACGTGGTCAAGGCCTTCGCCACCGAGCCGCAGGAGATCGCCAAATATGGCCGCAGTTGCGACGACTTCTTCGGCAAGGTCATGCACCGCATCCGACTGTTTGCCGACTTCGCCCCGGTCATCCGCGGGATCGCGACGCTTTCGCACCTGTCGCTTTTTCTGGCGGCCGGCGTGCTCATCATCAAAGGCCGGCTCAACGCCGGTGACGTGCTCATGCTCGGGTCGGCCATGGGGGCCATCCTGCTGCGCCTCCAACAGGTCGCGGTGATCAACGATCAGTACCAGAACGCCATCGTCTCCGCCCGCCGCCTCTACGAGATTCTCATGGCCCCGCCCTCGGTCCCCGAGAAGCCCGACGCCCGTCCCCTGCCGCCCGGGAAGGGACATGTGCATATCGAGCATGTGACTTTCGGATACGACCCGGCTCACCCGGTACTCCGCGATCTCAACCTCGACGTGCCGGGCGGCAGCACCGTGGCGATCGTCGGTCCGACCGGGGCCGGCAAAACCACGCTCGTCAGCCTCATCGCCCGGTTCTACGACCCTCAACAAGGCCGCATCCTGATCGACGGCATGGACATCCGAGACGCCGCCCTGGCTTCGCTTCGCACACAGGTTGCCTACGTGTTCCAGGAGACATTTCTGTTCAGCGACACCGTGGCCGCCAACATCGCCTACGGTCGCCCGCTCAGTGATGAGGGTACGATCGAGGCCGCCGCCCGCCTTGCCCAGGCCCACGAGTTCATCGAGGCGTTGCCGTTGGGATACCAGACCATGCTCGGCGAGCGCGGCCACAACCTCTCCGGTGGGCAACGCCAACGGCTGGCCATCGCTCGGGCCATCCACGCCGACCCGAGAATCCTCGTCCTCGACGACGCCACCGCCGCCGTCGATCCGGAGACCGAAAGCAGCATCCGTAAGGCCATGCGACTGGTCATGACCGACCGAACGGTCTTCGTCATCGCCCACCGCATCAGTACCGTGAAGCGGGCCGACATGGTCATCGTTGTGGAGAATGGACAAATCACCCAGCAGGGCACGCACGATGAACTGCTGGCCCAGGAGGGCCACTATCGGCAAATCGTCAGCGGGCAGCTCCACGCCGACGCCCTCGGTCCCGACGACGGAGCAAGCCACATGGACCGCATGATGCGGCTGGGCACCATCCCTGTCTCTGCCGGAGAACAGATCCATGACCCCGAGGACTGACCGGACATCATGGCTGCGGTCCCTCCGCAAGCGCCTGCTCGGCTCGACGCCACGCCTCACCGAGATCCTCACCGCCGACGGCGAGGAACGATACCGACCCATCGACTGGCGGCTCATTCGCAGACTCTTCAGCTGCCTGCGACCCTACGCCCGGCAATATGCGTTGGGCATCGTTCTCGGGCTGGTCATGATCCTGCTCGAGATGCAGTCGCCGCGGTTCATGGCTGCCATCGTCAACTGGACGGTGAACTACGCCACCGGGCAGTTGGACCCCATGCCGACGGAAGCGTCGGCGATCGCCCGGCTGGCATTACTCATCGGACTGTGGGCCCTCGTGCTTGGCGTCGCCCTCCTCCTGCATCGCGGGACCATCCTTATCATGACTGACGCCGGCGAACGCGTGCAGTTCGACATCCGCCGCCGCCTCTTCGCCCACCTCCAGGCTCTCTCCATGAGCTTCTACGATCGCACCAAGCTCGGCCGCATCATCAGCCGATGCACCAGCGACGTGAACAGCCTCCGCGAGATCAACGTCTGGGGCCTCGACATCGTCGCCAAGAACGCGCTCATGATGGTCGTCGCGGCCGGCATGCTGCTCTATACCGAGCCGCGATTGTTCGCCGCCGTGGTCTGGCTCGGGCCTATCCTCTTCGTGCTGAACCGCGTCTATCGCCGCAAGGCCGCCCTGTGTTACCAGATCGCTCGCGAGGGTTTCACCCGCGTCTCGGCCAATCTGGCGGAGAATATCACCGGGGCACGGGTGGTCATGGCCTTCAATCGTCAGGCGGGCAACCTCAGCGTTTTCAACGCCCTCCAAGAGGCCAACACGATCAACAACGTCAACGCCGCCCGCCTCAACGGAGTCTATCAGCCGCTGCTCGGCCTGATTGGATTTGCCGGCAAGGCCATCATCCTGATCTACGGCGGTTACCTCGTAGCCACCGGACGCATCGACCGTACCATCGGCGTCGGATCCGTGATAGCCGCTTTCCTCTATTGGGAGTGGTTCATGGCTCCCATCGTCAACGTCGGGAACTTCTACAACCAGCTCATGATGGCCATGGCCGGGGCCGAGCGACTCTTCAACCTCCTCGATACCCCCCCCGAGGTGGCCGACCTGCCCGACGCGATCCACCTGCCGCCCATCCGCGGACACGTCCGCTTCGAGAACGTGACCTTCGGCTATGCCCCCGGTCGCCCCGTGCTCTTCGATATCACCTTCGAGGCGCAGCCCGGCCAGATGATCGCCCTCGTCGGGGCCACCGGCAGCGGCAAGAGCAGTATCATCTCCCTCATCGGCCGGTTCTACCAACCCCAGCAAGGCCGCATCCTGATCGACGAGCACGATATTCGCCACGTCACCGGCGAATCCCTTCACCGGCAGATGGGCCTTGTGTTGCAGGTCAACTACCTCTTCACCGGAACAGTCATGGACAACATCCGGTACGCCAGACCCGACGCCACCGAGGACGACGTTCTCACCGCCGCCCGCGGGCTCGGTACCTACGACGCCATTGCCGCCTCACGCGATGGGTTTCATACACAGGTCGGTGAACGCGGCGCCAATATGTCCCTCGGCCAGCGGCAGCTCATCTGCTTCACCCGGGCCTTCCTCGCCGACCCGCGCATCTTCATGCTCGACGAGGCCACCAGCTCCGTCGACTCAGCCACCGAACGGATCGTCCAGCAATCACTCGAACGCCTGCTGGCCGGCCGCACCACCTTCATCGTCGCCCACCGGCTCAGCACCATCCTGCGGGCCGATCTGATCCTGGTGATCGACGCCGGCCGAATCGTCGAACGAGGCACGCATTGGGAACTCCTCGAACAAGACGGAAAGTACGCCCAACTCTACGAGCGGTTCACGACACAGGGAGAGTAGAACGCCAAGCGCAAAGTGAGAAGTGAGTGGCGAGACAAACACGTTGCCCGCTTGCCTCTTCGCGAAAAACCCGTACAACTGACCACATACGCAAGCCTCTGCCAGATGACGAAGCTTGCGTCGTGTGCTGGAGACAACGCCCCATGCGTCTGCTTGTGACTGCCGGACCCACCCGTGAGTTCTTCGACTCGGTGCGGTTCATCACCAACGCCTCGACCGGGAAGATGGGATACGCCATCGCTCGGGAGGCCGCGCGGCGAGGCCATACGGTTACCCTGGTCAGCGGGCCCGTTGCCCTGCCCGTGCCGCGGGGCGTCAAGTGTATCCCCGTGACCACCGCCGCCGAGATGGCCCAGGCCTGCAGGCGAGCCCTGCGCGAGGTGGACGCCATGGTGATGACCGCCGCGGTCTGCGATTACCGCCCGGTCGAGACCGCCGCCCAGAAACTGCCGAAGAAGAACCGCGCTTATCGGATCGCCCTGGAGCCGACCGAGGACATCGCCGCCGCACTGGGAGCTCGTAAAGGCGGACGCATCTTAGTGGGCTTCGCCATGGAAGACCATGACGCCCGTCCCCATGCCGAACGCAAATGCGCTCGCAAAAACTGTGACCTGATCGTATTGAACGGCCCGGAGAACGTCGGTGCCGACCGTGCCGTAGTAGAGCTATACGCCCCTGGCCGCGGCTGGTTCGACTCGTTGACGGGCACCAAAGCCGCCGTCGCCCGAGGCTTGCTCCGCGTGCTCGAAGATTTACAGGGTAGCGGTCGCCCCCCGACTTCGGCGAGCTCAGCTGAGCCGCGGCGACCGGCGGGCCACGCCCCGAGCCGCCCCAGAAATGGGGCGGTTGATCCCCGGAGGCGCACGCATCGGCCGCGTGCTTCTGCCCCGTAGCGGTCGCCCCCCGTGGCGACCGGCGTGCAGACCGTGGCGACCGGCGTGCCACAGTACGATGATGACTGAAAACCATCGCCAGGAGAAACCACAATGTCCGGATTTGTCGACGCTCTTCGCCAGCAGTTGGGTTATATGGTCAGCTTGCCGGAACGCACCGTTCGCTCCCTGGCGGCCATGGCGGGCGGGACCACCTCGCTGCTCACCGAGACGCTTTTCCCGGAGGTGCTGCGCGGCACGACGCTGTACCGCATCTTTCTCGGCGACACGCAGCGCTTCATGATCGAGAAGGTGGCCAAGATCCGCCAAGCCGACGCCAACGCGAACCAGCCGCCCGCGGATCCCCAATATGTGCAGAAGAAGATCGTGGGCAGCGCCCTCGAGACCGCCGGCCTGTTCGCCATGCACTTCTCGCCGCTGTGGGTCTTCGCCATCGCCGGCGATGCGGCCGCGGGCAGCAACGCCTTCCTCAAACGCCTCGGCGAGCAACTCAAAGCCAACGGGGTCATCGAGCCCGACGTCCAGGTCACCGGGCTGCCCGACCTGTTGGCCGCCATCCAGGAAGCGTCACAATCGAGCGTGACGGCCATCGATACCCCCCCACTCTCACGCGAGGAGATCGGCAACCTCGCCAATCAGCTCACCGCGACCTACGGCCAGATGTTCGCTCGGGCGACCAACCTCCTGCCCCGGCTCGAAACCATCTGGACGCAAATGGAGCAGGTCGCTAACCGCGAGAACATCTCCCTGGAAACACTCGGCGGGATTCTCACCATCGACGTCGCCGGCTGGGCTCGCAAGAGCGTCGGAGCCGCCTTCGCACTCGGGCAGACCGGGACCGACCTCGTCGGCGAGCAGATCCTCGATAGCTACGGCCGCACCCTCGCCACCATCAGCAGCGAGGGCGTGGCCGCGTATCTTAATGACCGGATGAAACCCTTCCTGACCGCCGCCAAGGATCACTTCGATCCCGCACGCAAAACGTGGACCGAATCGCTGGTCGACCGCCTGCTGGCTCGCGACCGGCATGCCGACGCGACCGGCAAAGCCGAAGCGCCAGAAACCGCTTCGCCGGCTTCCCCGTCTTCGGCTATGCCGCCGGATGCTGCCGCGACGAATGCTGCTACGCCGGAAATCGCCGCACCAGATCCTGCTATGCCGGACACTGCCGCGCCGGACAAAGCCATGCCAGATACTGTCGCGCCGGACACTGTTGCGATGGACAACAACGACGCTCCCCGCGAAGCGGCAAGCCGGTAGCGGTGCTCGACCCGTGAAGGGGCAACCCGAATCTCAGATTCCAGATCTCAGATCCCAGCTCTCAAATCTCAGATCTCAAATCTGAAATCCCAGATCTCAAGTTTCCGCCCTCACTCCCCCTCCCACCGGACGAACGCCTCGATGGCGTAGTAATCCGGCAAGCCGAGCGCGTTGTACTTGGCGGCGGTTTCGCGGTTGCGGGCCTCGGCTCGCTGCCAGAACTCGCGGTCGTCGTACGGGCCAGGGAACAGAGCCTTGTCCTTCTGGGACTGGTGCTTGAAAATGCCGAAGATCTTGTTCGTCAACTGGGCCTTGGAGAACGGAATGGCCATGTCGATCATATCCACATCCCATTCTTGCCACGCACCACGGTAAAGCCAGACGATCTCGGGCTTCTCGTCCGGGCCGAGCTCCCGCAGCGCCCGGAGAACCGCCTCAGCACACAGCCGGTGCGTACCATGCGGGTCCGCCATCTCGCCCGCCAAAAAGACCCAATGCGGCCGAACCTTACGCAACAGCTCCGTCACAATCTTCACGTCCGCATCGGTGATCGGGCGCTTGCTGACCTCGCCCGTCTGGTAGAACGGCAGATCGAGGAAATGGGCGTTGCGGAAGGGAATACGCATCGAGCGGCAGGCTGCGGCAGCCTCGTTCCGGCGAATCCACTCCTTGATCTGTTGAACCTCGCGAATGTCCACCGCCCCAGGCGTCTTGGCCGCGAAAAAGTCCTTGACCTTGCGGACGAAGCTCAGCGTCCGGTTCGAGTCAAACTCGAAAATGTGGTTAAGATCCGACCAGAAGTTCAGCATCTGGCGAGCGTAGTCATCAAAGACGGCAATGTTACCACTGGTCATGTAGGCTACGTGCACTTCGTTGCCGCACTTGGTCATTTCGGTCAGCGTCGCCCCCATGCTGATCACATCGTCGTCGGGGTGCGGGCTGAAACAGATCATGCGTTTGCCGGTCGGGGCCATGCCCTGACGCAGGAGGGTATCCCACAGGCTGCGGCCGACGCGGATGTTGAGGTCGTCTACGGGGCCCGCCTGACGGACCAATGAGGCCAAGTGGTGATGATCGTAGTCATCCTGATCCAACCGAAGAATGCTCTTGCCCGCGGTAAGGCTCAGCCAGATCACCGCCCGCCGCTCGTAGCCGGGGGTCCACTCAATCTCGCCGAGCAGCCAAGGCGTGGCCAGTCGCGTCAGATTCGCCGACGAGGCCGGGCCGCAGATCACCTCCGCGTTGTCGTGCTCCTGCAGGAAGCTGGCCGCCACTTCGTCGGTGATCGGGCCCTCGACCGCCTTGCGAATGATCGGCGCTTTCTGCTCGCCAAACGCCAGAAGCAGAATCCGCTTGGCCGCCAAAATCGTGCCCACGCCCATGGTGATCGCCTGGCGGGGCACGTTCTCCTCGCCGAAGAAGTCCGCCGCCGCGTCCATGCGAGTCACCCTGTCCAGACTGATCAACCGGGTCCGAGATTCACGCGAGGAACCGGGCTCGTTGAACCCCACATGCCCCGTCCGCCCGATGCCCAGAATCTGAATGTCGATGCCGCCCGCCGCACGGATACGCTCTTCGTAAATGTCGCAGAACGAGGCCACTTCGCTCGGCGGCAACGTGCCGTCCGGAATGTGGATGTTCGCTGCGGGCACGTTCACGTGGTCGAAGAAATTCTCCCGCATCCAGCGGTAGTAGCTCTGGATGCTGTCCGGTGGCATCGGCCAGTACTCATCAAGATTGAAGGTCACCACGCGGCTGAAGTCCAGCCCTTCCTCACGGTGCAGGCGGATCAGCTCGCGGTAGACGTTGACCGGCGTATTGCCGGTCGCCAGACCGAGTACCGTCGGCTTGCCCTGCCCGTTGTGCCGGCGGATCGTCTCGGCGATCAGACCGGCCACATAATGCGATGCGGTCACGTCGCTCGCGAAAACGCGGGTTGGAATCTTCTCAAGGACCTTGAAGGCCTTGTCTTCGAGTACAGTCTCTTTTCTGAACATGGAACTCTCTCACTCCTGGGGCGTGCCTCACCCTTGCCGCGCTCACTCACGCGGGTCGAGGCACGACATTACCATTCGGGTCATAAAGGGAACATTGCGGCGCACGTGCGGGCTTTCGCGACAACTGAGCCTCGCCGCACCACAACCTCACCAAGTCGTGAATTCACCAAGCTCCGATCGTCGGCAAAAAAACACCGCGAGCACCACTCCCTCATATGACAGCGCTGCTTCGCAGCGGCGGCTGGACAGCGACAGCTCTTCAGACGCCAGCCGCCACAGCCTGCCCGCCCCGTCTAGGCGGAGCGGTCGGCCGCTACCAGAAGGCCCCATCCAGCCCTGCCATACCAAAGCCTCGCCAAGTCCGCCGGAGCCCTGCTCCGCCCCGGAACAGCACCCCACGGCCGGCTTCAGCTCCGCCCTCACACGTTCCGGGCCAAGTAGTAAAGGATCCCGGTCACCGTCGCCAGAAGGCCGGTCTGAACCGTCTGCAGTACAAGGTCACAACTGGCCGCCTGGAATACAACCGCCCCGGACGTGGCCAGGGCCAGCCAGCGAACCACACGATGATATTTGCGATCCATACGAGCCTCCTCGTCAGGGGGATCCCTCACTCAACCTCGGCCGCACCCCGGCCGGGCCGCCTATTGTCCACATTCCCCGCCCGCCGTCCACCCCCGCAAAAAGGTGTCAGGAACCTTTTTCGCCTCCGCCCTCCCGGCGCCAGCGGCTTCACTGATTGGTCGCGGCCCAACGTGCGGTTCAGGCGAAAAAGGTTCCTGACACCTTTTTGCTAGCGCCAGCGGGGTACGACCAACTCGTACACGCTGGTGAAGCAGGCCGATCCACCCGGCCGGCCGATCACGCGGATGGCGGTTGTAGTTATCGGGCGAAAAGACAGCGCGTACTGCCGCCGGCCCTGGCGAGCCGCCTCCAGGTCAAACCGAGGCAGGCACTCCAATCCGGCCACTGGCTGCCAACGCCCGTCTTGGCCCTGGTACTGAACATCCAAGGTCTCGAACCACCCGCCATCCTGGAAGACCGGTCCGGTGTAGAGCAGCAGGCTGGAAAGCGCGATTGGTTCCTTCCACTCGTAGCCGTAGAAGTCCTCGGCCGGCGTATCAGCCCCGGTGAAGCTGTCGTAGTGGCGGATGGACAGGTCGCCGTCGCGGAGGGTTTCGAGATTGCGGCTGCCGCCGCCGCCGGGGTTGGTGACCGCGGCCAGGACTCTGCTGGCCGACCGGGCTTCGTTGGGGCGATGAACGAATATCGACAGTTGTTGCTCCCGCCGAATCGAGCCGTCGAACACGGTCGTCGCCAACTCGTATTGTCCCGCCTCCCGGGGTACCCCGGTGAGCACCTTCCGGTTGCCCCGCCGTTGCGTCTGCATTCCCGGCGGCAGGGCTCCCGCCAGAATCACGTCGACGCCCCGGCTGGTCGGCCGGCCACCGATGACCTCGATTTCAACCGTCGCGGGCTGGCCGGCGTCCAGGTGAATCGGGAAGAGGCGCACCTCCAGCGGAGCGAAGAACTCCGCCTGCGTGTTGATCACCAGCACCTCGCGATCGCCCGCCTGTTCGACGCGGCCGCCCGTTTCAGTCACCAGCCGGCGACCGATGGCTGCCGTTCGGCGAGCCATGTCCATCAGCCGACCGTCGGGCAGCCCGTCGCGCGTGCGGTTCTTGTAGAAATCATTGAGCGGGTCGGTCCACTCTGGCAGCACATGCGTGTACTTCCGGGGGATCGACGCGCTGCCGTGCATCAGGGCCACCAAGCCCGCCAGCGTCGCACACTGGTTGTCCGCGTCATAGCCCGCCATGCACGCATAGTTCATGGTCTTCTCGAAATCACCCTCGCCGTACAACAGGGCCAGCACACCCAGGGCACCGTTGAGGATCGCCCCGACGTATCCGGTCGCGAAGTCCGGCGTGAGCCCCTCGCGGTCGTGGTACTTGCGTTTGATCTTCTCCCGCACGGCCACCCAGTCGTCGCCGTGTTCCTGCTTCCATTGTCGCACGTCGTCGATCGCGGTCCGGAACACGCTGCCCGGCGGCACTTGCTCGTACCCGATCTGGCAGAGCCGCTCGACGTTCTGCTCGCGGAACGCCGCCGCGTACATGGCGTTGTACCAGATGGTGGGATGCGTGCCGTAGTCGTCGTTGGTGACCTTGGCGGCCCAGTCGGCCTTGGCGGCCGCGTAGCGGATCATGCCCGGTGTGGTCACCGCCCAGATCTCGCAGACCAGTTGCGGGTCGATTTGATACCAGTTCTCGTTGAGATCCTTGCGTCCGGTCAGCGGCGGCAGGTACCCGAGGTTCATCAAGTCGCGGGCCGAGCGGTTCGCGACCCATATATGGTTGTTGATGTGTCTCTTCCACGACTCGGCCACCTGGGCGTACGTCGGCTCCGGTCCGTGCTGTTCCATGCAGAACAACATCACGTATTCGATATCCGTGTCGTCGTCGCTGAATGATCCGTTGAACTCGCGGAGGCGCTGCAGGGCGTCCGGCATCCAGTTGTCGATGGGCTCAGTGCGCGGCTCATCCTGGTACTTGTGCTCGTGCGAGAGCCCGTACATGTTGCCGATGCACTGCCCGAGCCACGACGCGTAGACTTGGTCCTCATACTCCGCCAGGTTGATTCGCGTGGTTGGCCCGGCACAGCCTGCCGACACGGCTCCCAGAGCCAGGAGGCCGGCCATACTCTGCATGCGCATGATGTTCTCCTACGGCATTTTGGGAATCGTTGTGGTGTCCGTGTCGGCGTGCCTGGTTGGGGATACCTGACCGGCCACCCGAGAAGACGGGCCGGCTGGCAGCGAGGTTTGCGGTTCGGCGGGGAGGATATCGCGATCCGGGAAGTGCTTCTGGAAGGCCCACCGTCGGGCTACGCGGTAGTAGCGGGTCATATGGCCCCAGTCGAAATGTTCGGCATGGCTTTCGACCTGATTGCGGAGCTGGATTCGCCGACGATTCGACATGCGGGTGAGGTCCCAGAGCCATCCGGCGACCTGATCGATGGTTTCCTGGACGCCGCGATCGCGACGACGGGCGACCCAGATGCCGTTGTTGTCGTGATCCGGGAAGTGGCTCATGACGTAGGCTCCGAACCCGCTCAGGTCGCTGGTGATGGCCGGGATGCCACGAACCACACACTCCATCGGCGTGTAACCCCAGGGTTCGTAGTACGACGGGAAAACGCCGAGGTTGCACCCACGGACGAACTGGTCGTACTCCAGGCCCAATACCGGGCTGGTCGAGGTGATGAACTCGGGGTGGAAGAGCACTTTGACCGGATCGTCGGCGGCGTTGAGCAATCGCCGGTGACGCAGGTGGCACAGGATCGCGTCCTTCCCGTCGTCCCACAGGTCATGGGTGACGATCGTCGGTTGGGCGTACTGCCGCCAGGCGTGCATGATGCGTTTGAGGCGAACGCGGGCGTACTCGTCGAGGAGTTCATCCATCGAGGGCAGGTGCCCGTCGGCCAGGGTTTTGAACAGCCGCTGGCCCATGTCGTCTTTGATCGACTCGCAGGTTTCGCGCAATTCGTGGAACATGGCCTGGCGCTTGAGCGTGTCGACATTCAGGCCGCGATACGCCGCCGGTGCGATGATGAACGCCACGACGGTCATGCCGGTCGGGTCGGCCTTAAGCCGTTGATTGAGCTGGTGCAGGGCCTCGATGAAGACGTCGAATCCCTTGTTTCGGTACTCATACCGGCCGGCGGTGAAGATGTAGAGCGTCTGGTTCAGATCGAAGGTGTAGCTGGAGAAGAAGTGGCCCATCACGAACTCGTGGATGAGCTGCTTGCACCGGCGGTGGAGGTTCTGGAACTCGTAGGGGGCTGCGAATCGTTCGACATTCAGGCCGTTGGGGACGAGCACTTCGGGTTGCCGGCCAAGGAATTGCCGGGCCTCCAGGGCGGTGATCCCGGAAACGGTGGTGAACACGTCGGCGGCCTGGGCGGCGGCTCGCTCCATGGAAAACCGGTGGTGGAAGCCGTGCTTGTGGGCGACGGCCTCGCCGTCGATTTCCATCAGGTGATCGTACAGGTTGGCGTTGGCGGCGCTGAGGCTCCGCCCGACGAGGGTGGCGTGGGTGGTAAAGACCGTGGGGAAGCTGATCTGCCGATGGTGTAGCAGTGGTAAGGCCAGCGCTCCCTGCCACTCGTGGAAATGGGCGAGCATGGGCCGGTCGCCCATTCGTTCGTGAATCGCCTGGAGCAGATCGGCGGCCATGTAGCCGAACAGGATGACGTCGTTCAGCTCGCCCTCGTGCTCTGGCGTGCCGATGCCCAAGTCCTTCCACAGGTAGTACTTCATCTGCCCGAGGGATTGGGCTTGGCTGGAAGTGTCCACCAGGAGAACGCGGGGGCGGCCGGTGATCAGCCACCGGCCACTGTGGACGATAATACCCCGGTCGCGAAGGCTCTCGATCGCCTGCGCGACCACGCCGGTCGGCGTCTCCAGCTCAAACTCGATGGCGGCCGCTGACTCGCGATACGGCCCTACCAGCCAGTAGTTGTCGCCCCAGCGTTTCGCCGACGCCGGTGCCTTGCTTCGCAGGACGGTGTAGATCCCGCCGGTCTGGGCGCAGACCTCCCAGGCGATCTCGAAGAGCAACGGTTTGGTGCGCTCACCGTTGCTGGAACCGGAGCCGCTCTGAGCGGGCGCAAGATACGCGCCGGTGGTGTGCCACCGTGGCGCGTCGCTGGATCGTCGACTGTCATCCATATCCTGACCTTGCCGAGAGGCGATGGGGAACCTTCAGCAGGGTATCTTCAGCCGACCAGGGATTCAAGAAGCTTCACGGCCTCGCGGATGTCGGCCAGACGCTGCTGGCCGGCCTCGCGTTCGATGACCAGCGGGCCGCGGTAGCCTTGGGCGCGAAGTTTGCTGACCACGCGTGGGATGTCGGCCTCGCCGGTGCCCAGGACGACTTCCGCGCCCCAGTCCTTTCCGGGTGCCTTGGACCAGGTCGCGTCTTTCATGTGCACGTGCACGATGCGCGAGCCCAGGGCCTCGACGGCCTCGATCGGCTCGCCCGCCCCGTAGAGGATCATGTTGGCCGGGTCGAAATTCACCGCAATGTTGGGTCGTTCCACCCGCCCGATGAAGGCGATGAGGTCTTGGACCTTCTCCTGCCCGGTCTCCATGACCAGGGAGATGCCCCGCTGTCCCAAGGCATCGCAGATGTCCTTGATCCGGTCGACCATGACCGCGTACTGGGGATCCCGGGGGTCGTGGGGTACAAACCCGATGTGGGTCATGAGGTGCTTGAGGCCCAGCCGGGCGGTGATTTCCGCCACGCCCATGGTTTTGGCGCGACGGTCGGCCCAGACGTCGTCGGGTTTGAATCCGCCGGTCGCGGCGATACGGGCGATGCTGGCGTAGTCTTCGCCGGCAAACGCGACACAGGTGGCGCTGGCTTCGACGCCGCTGTCTTCAACAATCTTGAGCACCCTGTCGGGATCCCGCCAGCCTTCGTCAAAAATCCCGAGGTGCACCAGCTTGAGGCCAAGTTGGTCGCGAACGGTAGCCAGGGTCTGGGCCAGATCCGGGATGGCCAGCGACCACGAACAAACGCCGATCTGTAACGGTTGCATAGCGAATCCTCCTTCAGGGACAAGACGCGGGTATCCTGGCACATCGTGTGTGTTTGTTCAAGCGCGGCAGATGAGGACGCGACGGGGGGAGCTCAGTTGGGGGCGACGAGGTTGAAGTCGCGGAGATCGACGTTGGTGCGGCCGGTGTGGATGTGCACGGGGCGCGTGCCGGGCGGAAGGTGGAAGAGGAAGAAGAGGGCGTAGTCGCCCTGGAGGTCGCGTGGGCGGATGCGTTCGAACTTGGGCAGTCGGGCCATGCCGCGGGCGATGTCGTCAAGGAATCGTATCTCGATGGTAGGCCGGCCGCCGGCCATGGCAACCGCGTACATCCCGACAGGCATGAATTTCTTGCCTCCCTCGTCGACCAGGTAGAAATCCTGAATGTTGTCGATGGCGGTGCCCAGGATCCCGCCGATCCAGCTTGCCGGCTGCAGTTTCTCCACGCTGATCTGCAACAGCTTTATGCCGGGCGGCTCTTCGAATGTCTCAATCGGGCCGCGGCTGCCCGAGAGCGGCTTCCAGTTGTCGTCCAGGTTGGCCCAGACGTGCCCGCCTCGTAACACGCCGCCGCCCAGTTCCAGGCTGCTGGCCCCGTAGTCCGTGAGGGTGAAGGGCAGGCGGGTGCTGAAGATGCCCTCGCGGGTGGGGCCGATGCCGGAAACGCGATCCTGCATGCGATCACCCGGGCGAGGCGTTGAGGGCTGCGGCGATCCGGGCCGCGGCGTAGAGGGTTGCGGTTGGGGGGATGGCGATGCGTCCGCGCTGGGTTTGTTGTCAAAAGGCTGCGGCGGCGCGGGCTCCTGAGGCGGTTCCTCTCCTGGTTTCGCCTTCCTGGCGGGCGGCTTCAAGGGGGTCGGAACCTGTGGCTCATTGCTCTTGTCTTGTGCCGGGGACAGAGCCGCTCGCGCGTTCTGTTTGTACTCCACGAACAGAGGCGTGAAATCGGGTGTCTGCGGCACCGCGAACACCCAGTCGAGGTTGAGACCGCCGCTTTCATTTTGGCGGGCGATACTCTCTCCACGATACAGTTTCACCCATCGGGGCTGAGCTTGATCGTGGCTGTTGGCTGTTTGGAAAGCGTGGTTGATACCCGCGAGGAAGAACTCGCGGACCTCTCCGGGTTTGCCGACGCGAGCGACCAAGCGGACCTGCTCAGTCGTGAACCGGTGGTGGTTGTCTTCGTCTCGGGCCTCCGAGTTAAGATTGACCCGCACGACGATGTACCGCTGCTCGGGGCCGGCGCCCGCCTCGGTTTTGATGCGTTCCAGGCGGACCAGCGTGGATCCAGGTCCACGCTGCCCCGATTTGCCTTGCCCTTCGGGGGTCTCGACCGGGACACGATCGTGGAGCGAATCGATGGGGCTCTTGTTGGGCATGAACCACCAGGCCTCGACGCGCAGGGAATCGGACGGCACCGCGATACGCGAGGCGTTGAAGTGCGCCGATTGGGCGTTGTATATGCTGCCCAGCAGATCGGGATACACGGCGGAGAGTTGATTGCGGCCCTGCAGAGCATTGGCCGAGAGGTGTGAGGCGATGCCGGCCGCGAAACCGTCGGGGTTGAAGAAGCCCGCCAGGCTGCGGCGGCGGTGCTTCACCGTTCGGTAATCGATCCTCGAGCGAAAGGTGCGGATGGCTTCCTGGTCCGCATCTTCGGGGGGAGCGACGGCTCGCTCCTGCTCATCGACCAGCTCGTAGCGGCTGAATCCCAGGAACGACGTGCCGAACGGCAACATCTGTACCCCAACCGCCAGCACGCCGACGGTGATCAGGGCGCTGACAAAGCCCACGACGCCGCCCCCAATGCGGTCCACATAGAGAGGAAAATGCATGTTGCCCTTGATGATCGCGTCGAACAGGCCGCGCAGCACCAGGAGGCCGATGATGAAGATGCCGACCAGGGCGATGCTTCGCCCGTGGTCCGGCTGGAAGCGGATCAACTGGCCGAAGTAGAGATCCTCGTAGAGTCCAAACGCCAGGGCGGCGGCCAGAACGGTGAGTATGCAGGTGATGAGCGCACTGAACAGGCCCTGTAAACCCTGGAAGAAGGTCATGGCGAGGATCAGCACGATGGCGAAGAGGGAGAACCACATGGTCTATCACCCACCTTTCCTGACGGTGTTGTCGTCGTCGCGGAGTACCCGGAGCATCTCGTTCATAGCGGTGACGCCCTGGATGACCTTCTGCACGCCGACCTCTTGCAGGTAAAGCATGTTTCCCTTGCGGGCCTGGGCGCGAATGTTGTTGACCGGTTGGCCGTTGCGGATGAGTTCCCGCATCGGGTCGTCCACCACCAGGAGCTCGAAGAGTCCGGCTCGTCCGAAGTAGCCGCTGTTCTGACAATTTGGGCAGACCCGCGGGTTGCCTTTCTCGTCGACCATCTCCTCGGGTTTGGGCGGCCGGTAGAACTGGTCAATTTTGTCCACCGGCAGGTTGGCTTTCTTGAGGATTTGAACGTCGGGCTTGTAGCTGACGCGGCAGGCGATGCACAGCTTGCGAATGAGGCGTTGTCCGGTGATGCCCCGCAGGGTGGAGGCGACGCCGTCCGTGTCACCAGCCAGACTGATGAGCTTCTTGAGAGCGTCGAAGCTGTCCTTGGCTTGGATACCCAGGTAGATCCGCTTGCCGTCCTGGGCGGCTTTGACCGCCAGGTGAGCGGTTTCGCGGTCGAGGCAGTCGCTGACCAGGACAACGTCGGGCTCGCGGCGCAGCACGGTCTGAAGCTGTCGGGCGAAGCTGCCCTCGTGTTTGGTCGGATCGTACAGGTGCTGGGTGATGTTCTCGAGCTCCATGAGCGGGACGCGTTCGAGCGTCAGCAGGTTCTGCATGAAGGCGTCGTGGTTTCGCAGGCAGGCGTACAGGGTGGTGGTGACCCCGCTGGTTTTGGGGCCGCTGATCAAGATCAGCCCGCCGGGCTCGGCCATGAGCTTCTCGAATCGCTCCAAGATGGCTTCATCCATGCCCAGATCGTGAAGTCGCAGGCGCGTTTCGTCACCGACGATTCGCAGGCTGAGCCGCTCGTGTTCGGTCGTGCCGCTGGAGCGGACCTCGATGTCGATCATGCCCCGGTTGCCCCCGATGGAGCCGCGAATCTTGCCTGCTTGGGGCTTGCGTCGCTCGGCGAGATCCAGGCCGCCGATCTCCTTGATGAAGAGCAAGGCCCGGTCGGCGTTGTCGCGATCCAGCAGGTCGTGGCGGGGGGTGACGACGCCGTCTACCCGATAGGCGAGCCGAGCCGCGTTGCGGGTGACGACCATCTCGACTTCAGAGGCCCGTCGCCACAGGGCATCGTAGAGCATGGTCTGGGCAGCCTCGTAGGGCTCCGCTTTGGAGGGGTCGTCGGGGACCGGCACCTTGCCGCCGCTGTGGGTCGTCAACTTGACCCGCTCCATGATCGCCCGCCGCTCTTCCTTCTTCTTGCCCAAGCTGGCATACCAGCCCTTGATGTGCCGCGGGGTGAAGACCCGGGCCGTCGGGTCCACGATGTTGTTGCGGACGATGACGTAGACGGCACAGGTACCGGCGGTGATCACCAGCCACAGCCCGAAGCCCGCCGCGAACAGCCCAGCGGTCTGCCAAGGCATGAACAGCCAGACAATCAGCCCGACCGTCCCGCCGCCCAGCACGATGCCGTTCCACATCTCCCGGTTGATCCGCCGGACATACCGGGTGTCCTGGTCCACCCACTGACAGAAGGCCAACCAGGGCAGAATCATCACCAGGATCAGCACGACGCGGATCCAACTGACATACCCACCAGGCTCGGGCACCTGGGCCAGAGGCGGGGCGGCCCAGGCCCAGGCCGGGCTGGCGGCTCCCAGGGCGAAAGCCCGGCAGGCCAGTCCGGTCAGGTTCGAGTGTCGACGCTGTGAACGCATGGGAACTCCGGTCCAGGAACCCGCGACCGGGACGGGCGCCACCCCTTGCGGCCCGGCGTCCCGGCCAACGGAGTCATGATAACCGGCCGGCTCAAGGTTGAGTAGCCCGGCGGCCGAGTGTCCGAAGAAGGAGTTCGTCTTGTCGGGCCCGGAGGCGCTTGCCATGGGCCTGAGTCCGGACGGTGCCGCCGCTAATCGCCCACGGTCACCGTGCGGGTCACGTAGCGGGTGTTGCCCTGGGCGTCCCGGACACGCAGGGCGATGCGGTGCTCGCCCGGTGTCAAATCGTCGATGGTGAACGAGACCGCCTCGCTGGGCGAGTCAAAAATGTCGTCCAACGCGGTCAGCGGGATCCATTTGTCGCTGCTATTGATGGTATAGCTGGCCTCGGCGATGTTCGACAAGGCATCGACCATCGTGGCGTTGACTGTGGCTCGGGTACGGCCTTCCATGGCGACGGCACCGATGGTCACGTCCGGCGGGGTATTGTCCACCACGATGGCATCGCTGATACGGGCGGCGGACAGCTCGGTGCCCGGCGGATTACTGGGAGCGTCCGTCGTGGTCACGCGAATCTCGTGTCGGCCGTCCGGAACCGTTTGCGTATCCCAGACGTGGAAGGGCTCCTTGAGATCCTTGGCGATGCGGATCCATCGCTGCTGCCCGACCTCGCGGGTGAAGACTTCGTAAAGCAGCGTATCCTTGTTGGGGTCATCGGCCTTCCACATGACGACCCGCTGGCGGCCGGGCGGAGCCTGGCCGTCCCCTTCGCCCATCATACTGCCGGCCATCATGCCCTTGACCTTCGGCGGGCTCGACGGATCCTTGGCCGCGTCACTGAGCGAGAGCACCTTGAGCTCGGTGATCTGCGGAGGCCGGTTCTCCTCGATGCGAGCGATGGTCAGCTTGCGAAGTGTCGCCGATGCGCGAGGCACCGTACTCTCGAACGTGAGCCGATATTGCAGAAAACGCGCTCCGGCCGAGGCCACCTGTTGCGGAGCGGTCGCGTCTATCTCGCCGGACCATTCCTCCCAGGCGTCGGATTTCTCATCCTGAACATTGCCGCTTCGCGTGGCGATGGTCAACCGGGTGCCCTCGGGAATCGTGGCGGTCCAATTGGCTCGGCCCCACTTGACGATCTGGCCGGCATCGAGCGGCTTGGCGGTCAACGTACCCTTGGGGGCAAACCCGTCGGACAGCTTGACGAGGGTGGCGGGATTGGCGGTCCCCAGAATCAACTCGCCGCGAGGCAGGCGCAGCAGGCAGGTGGCCTGCTCGGCCTTGAGACGGGCGATCATGGTGGTCCGCTCGTCCATCGGATTGATGGCGTAGATGCGGCCCTCGTTGCCGGTGGCGACGTGGATGGTGCCGTCGGCTTCGGTCATGTCGAGGATCATCACCGGCTCGCGGAAGACCTCGGTGACGAACCCGTCGATGTCGATGCGGTAGATGGCGTTGCCGCCTTCGGGGGATGGGCCGGCCGGCACGGCTCGCCCGAGGTTCTTGGGCATGCCCATGGCTTGCATGATCGCCTGCTTGGCCTCTTTCTCGTCGTCGTCCTCGTCGTCAGCGCCCGTTCCGGAGGCTGGTGGCTGACCTGGGTTCGTACCGGGCGCCGTACCGGGGGCGGTATCCGACGCGGGACGGGTCGCGGGGGCGGACGCGGAATGGTCCGGCTTGCCGCCCGGGGTGTCGGCGACGGTCCGGCCGGGCCGGGCCGCTTCCGCCGAAGCCGTCGCGGCGTAGACGTTGCCGGCCGCATCCACGACCAAGGCGCTGATCTCGGGCTCCTTGGCATCGTAAAGGACGTACCACTTGCCGCTGGCTGGGTTGATCCGATAGACCAGCCCATCCTCGTCCGTGCCCCCATAGAGCGATCCGTCGGGCCCGAATGCCAGGCAGAGCAGACTCTTGGGTTTGAGGTCGGCGAGCAGTCGCCCGTTGGTGCCGTCGGCGTTGACCACGAACAACTTCCCTTCGACGCCGGTGGCGACATAAATCTCTCCCGCCGGCCCACGGACCATCGACCAGATGTACCGGGCACCCGGGGGCTCGTAAAACAACGAGACCTTGCCGTTGCCGTCGATGAGATGGATGCGGGCCTGCGGTCCGCCGCCTGTGCCCGCCAGCAGCTTGCCATCCTGGGCAAACAGCAGAGAGAAGATCGTCCCGCCGTCCGGCAAGGTCGCGAACTGCGTCACCTTATCCCCGTCGATGCGGTAGATGATGCCCCGCGGCCCGGACGCGGCGTAGATCTTGCCGTCGCCGGCCCGGGCGATGGCGTTGATGACTTCCGCCTCTTGGCCGGGTGCGTGCAGTGTCTCGCTCTTGCGACCGAGACGCACCTCGCCCTGGTTGGTGATGACGATGTTATCCAGTTCGGCGGCGGTGAAGTCGCTCGGCTGCTCATGCGTCCAGAACTCGGGCTTGACCGCCCAGGCCGGCCCGACCACCACCGCCAGGCTCGCCCACGATAGTAGATTCAACCATGATCGCTTCATCGGTGCGGGTTTCCTTTTCCTTCTGCGAAAAAGCCTTCAGACGCCGCTATTGCGGCTCCGAAAAACCGCGTGAGGAGGACCGATTCGCTCACCCCGCGAAGCGGCAAGCCCACTCACGCGACTCTCTCGTCACATCCCATCCCCCCCAATGCCTTCAGCCTTCAGCATTCCCCCCTCGCCCCAATCAGTAATCGTCTCGTTGCTGCACCTTGATCTTAAACGTCTGCCCGCCCCGGACGGCGAACCCGGTCTCATGTTGCGTCACGAGGGCCTCGCGGTAGGGTTCGACGTCGCCTCGCTTGGCGTCGGCCACGATCTTCTGGCGGAACGAGGGAAGCTCGGGCATCTCGACTCGCCCGACAGCTAAACCGCCATCCGGCAAAGTCAGCCGCATGTACAGGCGATCCTCCGGGAACGAGCCCACCAGATTCAGTGTGGACAGGATTTCGCTGAGCTTCTCAACCCGCCATAGGTAGGACTTCTCTTGACGCAAGGCACTGAGGTGCACCTCCACACCGCCTATAGCTAGGTCGTATTCCCCATCCCGGAGGTCCGCGGGAAGCGTGAGCCGATACACGGATTCCGTATAGGCCGGCTGGCCTCGGTAGTGGAACCAGCGGACGTGGGCGGCGATGGTCTCACCCGGCTTGTAGACCGTGCGGGGCAATTGAATACGATCGATCTGGGCTTGTCGAGCGGTCGGCTCAATGCTCACGTCCACCTTGGTTCGAGTGATCTTCACGTCGCCGTAGGGCGTGTTGGTGATCGCCAGCACGGGGAACAACAGGTCCATCTCGACGCCCATACTGCCGACTTGGCTGGTGAAGTTGTCGGTGCGGAACGTGCCCAACCCCTCGAAGTCCACCTGAATGCTGTAACGGACGGTGTGCTCGTCGGGTAGCGAGTTGTGGGCATAGATGGACTCACTGAGAGCCATGTTGAGCAACAAGGCGGTGATCAGCCGGTCGCGGGCAACCTGGTAACGGTAGGTTCGCTCAGCGCGGACATCGCGGAGGGTGACCTCGACGTTGGTCAGCGACGGGGCCTTGCCGCGGATACCGAAGACGCCGGTCGTCTCGTCGCCCCATAGCGTACCGACGGTCTCGAGGGCGGCTCCCAGCTTGTTGGACCGCATGACCGAGGGGATGACCGTGTGCACCATGCCGGTGGCCAGCGGCAACTCGACGGAGCCCTTGCCGAACAGCGAGTGTCCGAAGCCCAGCACGCGATCGCCGACCACCTCGGTGCAGGTGCCCAGGGCCTGCATGTTCATATCGCCGGTCATCAGCGCGACGCACAGGACGGAGCCGGGTTCGAGTTGGACCCCGGCGGCGGGTGCGTCGGCTCCACCGGCGGCGCCCGAGGCGACCAGCGTCAGGCCCAGTTGCTCAAAGCGCTCGGCAAGCCGGCCCAAATGGCGGCCGGTCGCTCCCGAGACCATGACCGGTACGGCCAGCGGGCGAAGCTGATCCGCGGGGGGCGGGCTGTCTACGGTCGTCCAGTCGGCCGGTGAGTCGGTGTTGAAGATGCTGAATCGCGAGTGAGCGTGGACCGGCTCGCCCCAGGCCCTGGCGTAGACCCTGCCGAGGGATAGCCCACTGCCGCTGCCGGGCGGCGCCGCCGATTGCTCGACCTCGCTTCTCGCGGGGCCGCTGGCCGGCACTGGCTGATTCTGCGGGTCACGCAGACCTTGAATGGGCAGCATCTGGGTCACCGGCTGAACGCCGCAGATCGGATCCTTACTGAACGACCACCCGTAGGCGATCGCGCCGATCATGCGTTCCCGGCCTTCGTCGTCACGGACGTAACACGGCGAGCCGCTCATGCCGCCGATGATCCCGCTGTGTTCAAGATTGAGCCCGGAACAGCGGACCAGGATGACATCCTGCCCGGCGTACCAAGCGTTTTTCATCACCGAGATGACTTCGAAATCGAAGGTCTGGATCTCGGTGCCGGCCATCACGGTGCGTCCGAAACCCTTCATGCCGCGCCGTAGCTGGTCGGGGGCCATGTACCGTGAGGTGTCGATCTGTGCCTGTGCCCGGCCGGCCAAGGCGGCGACCGCAACCGCCGCCAGCACCACCAGACCCCTGCCCGTGCTGCCCATACGACACATATCGATCCTCCCTGCTGATGCCGTTGGCGGCACTCTATAAGGGAATCCCCCTGCCCGCAACCGGGCTTGGTGGCTCAGGAGTAAGGCCCGTGCGAATTCGTTCCTGCCTGCGCCGCGAAGAGGTTCACCGGTAGGGAAGCTTTGGACGAGGATTCCTCCGGCTCTCCGACCACCAGGCAAGCCTCCTCGCTGAGCCGCGCTCCCGCCCTCTCGCTGCCTTGCTGTCTCGTCTTGTAGATCGGCTGCTTGAGGCCCGGGGCACGCCATTTTTTCCCAAAGCCCGCAGCTTACTCAATTTGACTACCCGTCGGGACGATTATAACATGGATAAGTGTTCATCCAGCGGTCGCTGATCGCCCTTGCGACGGCCTCATCCTTGTCCGCCCGGTGACGGCTGGCTCTTGCCCGTGCGAACGGTTCTCCGGACGGCGAAGTGGGCGTTCCAAGGTCCAAACGGTCAGCCACCCCCGGCCCGCGGCGAAGATCGCACCCGCGTTCGTGCGGTTTTCGCCATCGGCCGGTTGACGAAGTCAAGGTCAATCGTGAGCGAAGAACAAGCCCTGCAGGATGCGCAGGAGGCGATCGGGTATCGATTCCAGGATCCTCATCTCCTGGCCGTCTCCCTCACGCACGCGTCCAGCACCGATTCGCGCATTGATAGCAACGAACGACTCGAGTTCCTCGGCGATGCGATCCTGGGGATGATCGTCTGCCAGGAGCTCTACGAGCGGTTTCCCGAGTACTTGGAGGGGGAGCTGACCAAGGTCAAGTCGGCCGTGGTCTCACGCCGCACCTGCGCCGAAATCGCCCGCGAGCTGGGGTTGCCTAAGTTCCTTTTCCTGGGAAAAGGAATGTGCGGGCGAGCCCAGTTGCCGCAGTCGCTGGCCGCCGCGGTCTACGAGTCGCTCATCGCCGCCATCTACCTCGATTGCCGAGATATCGAGCGGGTGCGGCAGTTTGTCCTGGAGACGATGGGCCCGCACATCACCTTGGCCGCCGATTCAGAGCACCAGCGCAACTACAAGTCTCGCTTGCAGCAGCATGCCCAGCGGGTTCTGGCGGCCACACCCATGTACGACCTCATGGACGAGAAGGGCCCGGACCACAGCAAGTGCTTCGAGATCAGCGTGGTCATCGGCGGGCGTCGCTACGGCAGCGCCTGGGGCCCCTCCAAAAAGGAGGCCGAGCAGAAGGCCGCCTACCTCGCCCTCCGCGAACTCAACGCCATCGAGCCCTCCGCCGAGTTCGAGCCGGACCTCGAAAACGCGTAGCCGCGATCATGTTCTGCCGCCGCGAGAGCCCGCCCGCGACGGTGCCGCTGCCCCCCCTTCCCCGCGAAGCCGCAAGCGGCCGAGCCCCCTGCTCATCCTGCGATGCAAATGGCCAAAGCAGGCGAAGGACTTGCTCTCACGCACCCGAAACAATACAGGAAGGGCAGGGGGCACCGGTAGGATACCCGCACCGGACCAAGTCTATGATTGATTGGTTCGGCTGACAGGGCTGCCCAATGTGCCCGTCGTGTGACACTGAAATGCCCACAATCTTCCCTGGCAAGGATTTCGTTTCCACTTCTACAGCGACGAGGGCCGCGAGCCGCCCCATGTCCACATACGCCGCAATGAAGACACCTGCAAGTTCTGGCTAGATCCGGTTTCATTGGTGTATAATGACGGCATGCGGCAACATGAGCTGACGCTTCTGCAAGCGGTTGTTGAAGAGCACCGCGAAGAGTTCTTGGAAAAATGGCATGAGTACTTTGGCTGATAGTATCGGCGGCGCCCGGGCCGTTCGCGCGTGGATCGACGGTCGCAAGGTGCGCGTGGAGCTCGAGGACGGGCGGGAGATCGCATTTCCGGCGGACAAGTACCGCCGGTTGCGTCACGCGTCTGATGAACAGCTTCGCGAGGTGCGCATCGAGGCTCGCGGCCAAGCCCTGCGATGGGAAACCCTGGACGAGGATCTGTCGATCAACGGGGTCTTGGCCGGGCGATGGCTGCTGTGAGGCTGGTAGGTCACCAGGGGGTGGAAGTCGGGTAGAGACGAGCATTGGATGCTTGGGGTTGCACGGCTCGCCGCTTACTGACGAACCCTGTTCTGCGTCTCTGAAGCGTTCACAGGAGGTTTCCATATGTTAGCACAGGCCAACCACGCGGAAGCAAGCTGTGGCCACAGAGACTTCCTGGTTTGCGCGGCCGTCGGTATTCCGCTTCTCGTGCTTGGCGCGTTTAGCGCGTCGATTCTGCTCGGCACGTCCCTCATCGATTCGCTCGTCATCTCCGGCAGTGGGATCAGCGGCGTGGCGTTCACCGTCGTGTTGATCGTCTGGCTGCGTGATCGCGGTACCGCCGGCCCCGTGCTGCTCGATTGTGGCGGCCCTGCTGCTGAGTACTCGTGTCGGCTTGCCGTGGCAGTGTTGCTGCTGGGAGCGCTGGTGATGATCTCGACTGGCAGGAGCAGGATGAGCCAGACGCTGATCGTGCTTAACGCCCTCATCGGCTCGGGACTCCTTATCAGCCACACCTTCAGCCGCCTTCAGGTTTGCGAGCGCGGCATCTGGTGCTATGGATCTCTGCTGAAGTGGAGCAGGATCACCTCATGCGAGTGGGACCGGGAATCCGATGCGACCTCGCGGATCCGCTTCAGGACCTGGCTACCCTGGTACGGTGGAGTGATCCTCTCTATGCTGTCGGAGCACAAGACGGCCATGACTGAGCTGCTGGCGACGCACAGCAGCGCGGCCGGGGTGTCGCCGCCGTGATCCGCTCTCCTGCCCGCGAAGCCGCAAGCGGCCCACGCGGCAGGATCGGTCATCCGCCATGAAGATTCCTCCTCCCATTCATCGCTGGTCGATGTTGCCACGGGCGGCGATTCGGCTGCAAAAGCGGCTGGCGGGGCGGGTGCGTATCGAGGAGCTGAGCGGGCCGGTGCGGCGGGTGGCGGGTGTGGACCTGGCGTTCAGCCCGGATGGCGAACGGTGCCTGGCCGGCGTCGTGGTGTGGGACATCGAGCGCGGGGCGGTGGTGGAGGAACGGCTCGCTTGGCGGCCGGTGCGGTTTCCTTATGTGCCGGGCCTGCTGAGCTTCCGCGAGATACCGGCAGCGCTGGCGGCTGTTCGCAAGTTGGCCTGTGAGCCGGACCTGTTCATGTTCGACGCCCAGGGTCTGGCCCATCCGCGGCGGTTTGGGTTGGCCAGCCACGCGGGGCTGCTACTCGATCGGCCGGCCATCGGGTGCGCGAAGAGCCGACTGTGCGGCAGTCACGATGAGCCGCCGAACGAGCCGGGGCGCTTCGCGCCGCTCACTGATCGCGGGGAAGTCGTCGGAGCGGTGTTGCGTACCCGGCCGGGCGTGCGGCCGGTGTATGTCAGCGTGGGGCATCGGGCGACCTTGGCCGATTCGGTGACGTGGGTCATGCGCTGCGTGACGCGTTATCGCCTGCCGGAGCCCACTCGTTTGGCCCACCAGTTGGTGACTCGGCATCGTCAGGACGAGAAATAAGAGGTGTCAGGAACCTTTTCCTTGGGCTTCCCATAGAGGAGGATAGAGAAGACCCCGCGAAAAGATGCCTGACACCTTGGGATGTTGTGTTCTGAGAGCTCAGATATCGATGACGTACACCTTGCCGCCGGCTGCCTGCCGACGGACCGACTCACCCACAGTAGCCAAAGCTAACGGACGCACCTTGTTCTCGAGGATCGAGGTTTGGTAGGGCATCCCGCATTGCCGGCAGTAGACGGCCTTTCCGCGCCGCGGGGCCGCCACGATTCGCGGGTGTTCGCAATATGGACATTGAACGTAAACAGGCACTGCTCATCTCCTTCACTCATCGGCCCGCCCGTCTCCGACTCGTCTTCCACTCGCCAAGCCCAACGCGGCTGTCAGGGCTTCGGAAGCAGGCCGTCGCGGTGAAGTCTTCAGCATCTTGGACACGGGTCGCGGCCAAAGGTTGCACGGGTTGCTCACAAGTTTCCTGGCGGGCGGCGTAATCGCCTAACTCTCTGTAAAATAAAACGATCGAGAGAATCAAATCGAAGGGAAGATGGCCTGCGGGATTTGCCTGGGCAGGCGTAAGCTCATATCGAAAGGCATGTTATAGATATATTTCATCATGGGCAACTTTTTTGGTCTGGTAATACCTTGCCGCGAGGCCTTGCCAGGAGCCAGTCTGCGATTTGACGCATGGATCCGCTTATCAGGTAAATCCCTGAAAAATGCGCGCATCACGAGCAGAGGAAATCGTAGGTTTAGGTACCCGCATGGGTGGCGGGACAGAGGGACGCCGAGAGGTGGTTCTGGTCTGGGGTGATGTGACGTGCAAGGCGGGCCGAGTGTCATTTTGTTGGCTGTGGAAAGCGAGGCGGATCGTGAGGCGTTGCGCTTGGCGCTGGCTCCGCTGACCAAGCGTTGCAGTCTGATCCTGACCGGCAGTCTTCGCGAGGCCCGGGAGAGCCTGCGGGAAGGTTTGCCGGACTTGGTCATGGCGGACCTGATTCTGCCGGATGGTCGGGGAACGGACCTGATTGCCCCTCAGGATCCCAAGCATGTCTTTCCGGTGGTGATCCTGGCGAACTGGGCGACGCCCCAAGAGGTGGCGGCGATCCTGGGCGCCGGGGCCGCCGACTGCGTGGTACGGACGGAAACCGCTTGGGCCGGTCTGCCTTACCGGGTGGAGTTGGTGTTAGCGGAAGCCCGTCACGCGGCGGAGCGGCGGCGGCTCGATGATGAGGTGGAGGCCTCACACAAGCAGCTCATAGCGATTCTGGAGAGCCTTGGCGAACCGGTCTACGCGTGTGATCCGCAGACTTACGAGCTGCTTTATGTCAACGAGACGTTTCGCAGGTACTTTGGCGACGTGACCGGGCGGAAGTGCTACGAGGCGCTTCAGGGGTTGGAGGCCCCTTGCTCGTTTTGTACGAACGGTCGGCTGTTTCATGACCGGCCGGGCGAGTCTTACACCTGGGACTTCTGTAATCGCCGGACCGGGCGATGGTTCCACTGCATCGACCAAGTGATTCGTTGGCCCGACGGCCGCATGGTTCGCTGCGAAATCGCGATGGACCACACCCACCGCAAAGAGGCGGAGAAGCAGCTGGAGAAGCAGGCGGAGCTCCTTCGCTACAAGAATATGGAGTTGGAAGCGCAGCAGGAGTATCTCAAAGCGCAACACGAAGAGCTGCTGATGACGATCGCCGACCTGGAGACGGTCAAGGCGGCGGCGGAGTCGGCGAACCACGCGAAGACTCGTTTTGTCGCGCACATGAGCCACGAGATCCGCACGCCGTTGACTGCGATTCTGGGTTTTTCGGAGAACTTGCTGGACGGGCAGTTGGCGGAGGCGGACCGGCAGGAGGCCGTGTTGGCGATCCAGCGGAACGGGCTGCATCTTCTGACGGTGATCAACGACATCCTTGATCTTTCGAAGATCGAGGCCGGCCGGCTGATGGTCGAGCGCATTCGCTGTTCGCCTTTCGAGCTGGTGGCGAGTGCCGAGTCACTGGCTCACGCGGGGCTGCGTGACCGGATGTTGACGTTCAAGGTTGAGTATCTGGACGACCTGCCCGAGACGGTAGAGACCGACCCCACGCGTTTACGGCAGATACTGGCGAACCTGTTGAGCAATGCGATCAAATTCACGGATAGCGGGGGTATTCGTTTGCTGGTACGGCTGGCGGATGCGGACACGCCGCGTCCCTTGTTGCAGTTTGACGTGATGGACACGGGCATCGGGATATCTTCGGAGCAGGCGCAGAAGTTGTTCCGAGAGTTCACGCAGGCGGACGCCTCGACCACTCGTCGTTACGGGGGGACGGGTTTGGGCCTGTGCATCAGTAAGCGGCTGGCCCAGATGCTGGGGGGTGATCTGGTACTGGTGGAATCGACGCCGGGCGCTGGCGCGCGGTTTCGTTTGACGGTGGCGGCAGGGGATCTGACGGGCGTGGCCTTGGTCGGTTCACACCTGGCGCACTGTCGGGCGAAAGGCGGTCAGTCATCGGCTCTGCCGGCTTCATCGGGTGAGCGGTTGTCTGCCCGGATCCTGCTGGCGGAGGATGGTCCTGACAACCAGCGGTTGATCTCGTTCATTCTCAAGAAGGCCGGCGCGAGCGTGGTCGTCGTGGAGAACGGCGAGCAGGCGGTGGAGCGTGCTTTGAACGCTCAGCAAGCTGGCCGGCCGTTTGACGTTATCCTGATGGACATGCAGATGCCGGTGATGGACGGGTACGAAGCAACGCGGACCCTTCGCCGCGAAGGTTACCGGAGCCCGATCATTGCCTTGACGGCCCACGCGTTGCTTGAGGAGCGGCAGCGCTGCCTTGCGGCGGGTTGCGACGAGTTCATGGGCAAACCGATCGACCGGGCGGCCCTGCTTCAGGCGATCCGAGTTCTTGCATCGGAGGCGGCGAAGCCCGCGGCCCTGCCTGCGGATGAGTCGGTCGCGGCCGGGGCGTAGGAGGCCGCGAAGGCGGGCCTCGACCCCCGCATCGCTCCCCAAACTCTCGCCTAACTGCCCCCCCACCCTTCCCGGAGTTGCACCGTCTGGACTGAAAGTCCGCAACCGGCGATACTCCACTGTCGTTTGTCTGGATTGCTGGACCAAGGCGTGCACGGCGGCGCGAACCATTACTCCGACCGTCTCACAGCGCCTTGGCCAGGGAGGGCAGTCGGGCTCCGCTTGTGGTCGCAGCTCTTTATGGTACAAATAGACGCACTCAAATGTGGATGCTCTCGGCCACGCGTGGCTGCGCAGGGGTGGCAGTGCTCCCACGTTTTTCGTGTCACGCAGGCCGGGTAGTACTAGTTGACTGGAGCATAAGGCCTCAAGTGGAAGCGTTCGAGCCCTATCTTGTCGATCTCCGCCGTACCCTCGGAGAGTCACTGGTGGAGCCTTTGACGCCAGCGTCTCGCGAGAGACTCGCCGCGGCGCTGGACGGGCAAGCGAGGGAGGAGATCCATCGTCTTGTGCCCTCGGAGCAAGTTCGGTCGGCTGGTGCGTTCTTTACGGGCTCAAGCCTCGCACGTCGAGCTCTTGCTGGAGCGGCATCCACGTTGTCGGAGGATTCGGTCATCCTCGATCCTGCCTGTGGCGTGGGTGATCTGCTCATCGAGTGCGCTCGGCACCTACCTGTTGCCACGGGATTCGAGAGAACGCTCAGACTCTGGGGCAGCCGCATCATCGGATACGATCTCCACGATGAGTTTGTTCGAGCTGCCAAGATTCGGCTCGTGATGACGCTAGTTGCGCGGGGCATCCGTCCACGCAGTCCAGTGCTGCCATGCATCACCGACCTTTTTCCGCATTTGCGGACTGGGTGCGGGATGAGAGATGACGGGGCAATTGCCAAAGCTTCCCACATCGTGATGAACCCCCCTTACACGGCGATGCATGCCCCTCCCGGCTGCAAGTGGGCTTCCGGGTCTGTCAACTCGGCGGCGGTATTCGTGGAAACATGCCTCCGACAAGCCAAGAGTGGAGCCCGTGTCGTGGCGATTCTGCCGGATGTCCTCAGGTGCGGTACCCGCTATCAGAAATGGAGGGATATCGTCCAAGCTCGCACCTGGATTAACTCTGTTCGCGTCTACGGTCGTTTTGACAGGTGGGCGGATGTCGACGTTTTCCTTCTCGACCTCATCGTTCGTAGCACTGGCCGATCAACGTACCGCACTTCCTGGAGCATCCCGAGTGGCACTCATTCCGCTACAGTAGGCGACTACTTCGACGTTTGCGTGGGCCCTGTGGTCGACTACCGGGATCCGCATCGCGGGCCATGGCGCGAATTTGCGTTCTCGCGCGGACTGCCAGCTTGGAAGGTGCTCAGGTCTCTCCCGGGAAGGCGGAGATTCGCGGGACGGACCATATTGCCTCCATTCGTAGCCGTGAGAAGAACTTCGCGCCCCGGGGATAAGCATCGGGCCATCGCCACTGTGATTGCCGGAACAAGACCGGTGGCTGTCGAAAATCACCTCCTGGTGCTTGTTCCAAAGAAGCGTACCCTGGGATTCTGTCTTAGGTTGGTTCGCGTCCTTCAGAGGCACGAGACAACATCTTGGCTCGATAGGTCAATTCGATGTCGTCACCTGACCGTGTCAGCGCTAGGGCGACTGCCTTGGTGGAGCGATGAGCTGTGAGCACAGTCCAGATACGATTTGCCCCGGACATTCTGAGACGACTAGGCGAAGAACTCAACCCTAGCCCCGACAAAGGGCTTTTGGAACTGGTCAAGAATGCATACGATGCCGACGCGCGCAAATGTACGGTTGAACTAATGAACACGGACCAACTTGGCGGTTCGGTGCGCGTAGTCGATAATGGCGATGGAATGGATGCTAACGGAATCGAGCGGGGCTGGCTTGTGTTGGGACGTTCCGAGAAGAGCACAGGTTCGCCAACGCGCCTCGGCCGGATACCCGTGGGAAGCAAGGGCCTTGGCCGACTGGCGGCTCTGCGCATGGGTGCAAGAGTTCTTCTGACCACGCGCCCAAAGCAAGAAAAGGCGACACAGTACGATCTCCTCATCGATTGGGACGAATACGAAGACGTCGAGGTTATCGATGACGTAGCACTCACAATCGAAAAGAGCCACCGAGCCTCGGATGTGCATCCTGGCACTCAAATTCTTATCGAAGATTTGAGAACCAAGATTGGCAGGATGGATGTTAAACGGCTTGCCCGATCCCTGATCCTGCTTGCCGATCCCTTTGGTGATGATCCCCGCGGCTTCAAGCCAACCCTAGCGGCTCCTGAGTTTTCGGATTTGGAGGATCTCGTCCGGAAACGCTACTTCGATGATGCGGAGTATCACCTACGTGCTCGCGTCAACAGTCGAGGACATGCTCGCGCGTCCGTGCTTGACTGGCAAGGAAAGCGAGTGTTTGCGGCAACTCACGATGATTTGACTTCACAGCGTCAGCACAAGTTGTATGAGTGCCCGGCCACGCAATTCGATCTGTGGGTGTTTCTGCTTCAGCACAGCACCTTCTCGACTAGGCGGTCAAGCATCGGTGAAGTCCGGGAATGGCTCCAGGAGTTCGGCGGCGTACATCTCTATCGGAATGGTATCAAGGTTGAACCTTATGGCAGTCCAGGGCATGATTGGCTTGACATAGATCTGCGAAGAGTCCAAAGTCCGGAGGAGCGGCCGGGGACCAACACCTCAATCGGTCGCGTCAGATTCTGCGACACATCGGATGTGTTGGTGGAAAAGACAGACCGTTCTGGCTTTATTGAGGGGGAGGCTTTTGCTGGGCTCAAGTCCTTTGCACAGGATGCGATGGAATGGATGGCACGAAAAAGGTTGGAGGAGGCAGAGAAGCGGCGTGCGAGCGAACGGGCGGCGGCACCCAAGAGAGCGCGGAAGGCAAAGAGGGACTTGGACCAGGCAATCGAAAACACGCCCAAGGCCGTAAGGCCGGCTCTCCAGGCAGCAGCAGAAGCCTACGATCGTTCACGCGAGCGTGAAGCCCAGCAACTGCGGAAGGAAATACAGTTGTATCGCACCTTGAGCACGGCTGGGATAACGGCCGTTACCTTCGCTCATGAATCCAGCGGAAACCCATTGAAGATCATCCGCCAAGCAGTCATGACTATCGAGCGACGTGCAAAGGAGGAATCTGCCGAGTTCTATGTCAAAAAGCTTGAGAAACCGGTAGCATCGATTAGTCAAGCCACGGGGCGCTTAGCGGTCCTAGGCGACGCGACGCTCAAGCTCGTTGATCACGACAAGCGTCGTGCTTCCAGAGTGGATATTCACGACGTGATCTCGGGAATCCTTAACACGTTTGAGCCCTTCTTGCGGGGTCGTGACGTTGTGGTCAGAATGGACCTAGTCGCCGGCTCACCCTATCTGCGAGCAAGCCAGGCAGCAGTGGAATCGATTATTACCAATCTCATCAACAACAGCCTGGCTGCTTTTGAGCGGGCCAGCACAACGAAGCGAATGCTGGTTGTACGGACAGCTGTAAATGCTGATATCCTCACCATGTCAATCCTCGACAATGGGCCAGGAATTGAAGGGATTAGCAAGAGCGACATTTGGCTGCCCGGGCAAACAACGCGGAGGAACGGAACGGGACTGGGCCTCACCATCGTTCGGGATGCTGTTCGGGACATGGGAGGGCAGGTAGACGCGATCGAGCACGGTGCGCTTGGTGGCGCAGAGATCTTCGTGGAGCTTCCTATTCTTGGAGTGTAAGCCATGCCGCTTCAACTTGCAGGCAGGTCGATCCACAGGGTATGCATCATCGACGACGACCCAGCGGCAAGGGAAGCCTATGGGTGGGCGGTTGAGGATCTGAGGGTGAGCGCTGCCACGGAGGCCAGCCTTTTGGAACTTAAAACGCCTGAGAGATTCGTGCAGCATGTGCGGCATGCCGAAGCAGATGCAGTGCTCTGTGACTACCATCTCAGGATGCGTAACTACGCCCGATTCGACGGAGACGAACTCGTCGTAGAGTGTTACAAGGCTCAACTTCCGGCCGTGCTTTGCACCGCCTACAACGACTGGGATGTCACTCTGATGAGGAGCCGCCGGCAGTTTATACCGGTGCTCCTTCAGAGCGCGGACATGAACCCAGATTCCTTGAGGCAGGGGTTTGAGCGCTGCATAGAGGAATTCCAAGGACAGTTTCAGCCGAGCCGTGAAGCCTCTAGGACGCTGGTGCGCGTCGAAGACGCTTCTTTAGACGATGGATACTTTCATGTGGTAGTTCCAGGATGGAACCCCAGGGTGAAGATACGAGTGCTTGTGGATGACCTCCCTGGCGATGTGCGTAAGCTCGTCAAGCCCGGCAATCGGTTTCATGCGCGAGCGAATGTTGGCTGCGAGAAGGTCGAAGAACTGTACTTCTGCAACTGGGAACCGTCCTGAGGTGGTTTATGCCGAATGGGCACAGGCTGGCGATTCTCGATGTTGGCCATGGAAACAGTGCTGTCCTCATCGACGAGGACGGGATTGTAGTCATTGACACCGGGCGTGGAGATTCCTTGCGTCAGTACCTGAAGCAGCAAGGAATTGAGCGGGTGGATATCGTGCTCCTGTCGCATGCGGACCAAGACCACATTGGCGGATTGATCCACCTTCTCGCATGCGCCGAGTTCACGCTTGGACGCGTCCACATCAACGCGGACTCAAAGCAGCGATCCGCCCTCTGGGATGATCTCAGGTACGAACTTGATCGAGCACACAACTCCCAGAAACTTGCCTTTGAGGTCTCACTTACTTCTGACGCAACTGGCCGGTTCGATCACGGCGGTGTCCGCCTCGAAATACTCGGGCCCAGCCGGTACCTAGCCAGTGGGGGACCCGGAAGTCGCGATCGAGAAGGACGCCGTGTAACCACCAACTCAATCAGCGCGGTTGTGCGACTTCTGGATCAAGGTCAACCAATAGCACTCCTCCCCGGCGATCTTGACGAAGTTGGCCTTTCCGGCCTTCTTGAATCAGGGAAGGACATGACTGCGCAGATAGTTGTGTTTCCGCACCATGGAGGTGGGGCTGGTCGGACTGATATGACAGCTTTCACGAAAGCATTGTGCGAAGCAGTTAAGCCTGAGATTGTTGTGTTCTCAATAGGCCGTGGCGTGCATGGGACGCCACGCCCTGAAGTCATTGGGGCGATCCGTCAAACGCTCCCGGAGGCATGGATTGCCTGCACCCAGCTTTCCGAGCACTGCTCCGAGACCCCGCCAACGGCTGAACCCTCGCACCTCGGTGAGGCCTTTGCACGGGGCAGAGAGCGTCACCACTGCTGTGCAGGTACAATCGTTGTTAACCTGAATCGTCCCGACGCAATTCTCCCAAGTCGCGAAGCGCACCAAGCTTTTGTGTCCAGCTCGACGGTGCAGCCACTATGTAGGCGATGAATATCGGCAGGTATCGAGGTGGAAGCATACAAGCGGGGTGTAAACGATTAGCGCCTCTACGCTCCCACATCGGACGGCTCAGGGATCGCCTCGAAGAAGAGGGGTTCAGGATGATTCTGTCGGTTGCTTGGCGGGGCAGTGCGGGGGGGGCTGTGGGCGAGCAAGAGGATGGGGGGCTCCGAGTCGGCCGCCGATGGGGTCGTGACGTTTGCGGCGGCCTGGGCGCATCGGGGAAAGGTCCGCTCCCTGACGGTCGCGGCTCTGCGGGACGCACGCGACTGGCGGTTGAACCGCCGTGCGGAATGATTGATGTCGCGGGTGACGGCCCTTTCAGGCCTGGGGCTTGGGGGAGTCCGGTTCCCCAGGCCCTCGGCCTGGGCGGTAGAACGAGCCCTTCAGGCTCGAAGGCCGGGCGTGTCGCGGGTCAGAGAATCGGATTGTGGCATGTCGCGGGCCACCGGATCGTTCATGTGGGCAGGGTCACGAATCCGGCCTGGTCAAAGTGATGATCCCCGGTCAACGCCTCGGTGATACCTTCATGCGTTCCTGTCCCCGTACAGGTCGCGGTCGATGTTGCTGGCTGCGTCAGCGGACAGGCCGACGGCCTTGCCGATCACCGGCCCGAGACGCTCCAGGAGGGAGCCGGACTCGTTGTCGGGTTGATCGATCAGGTCGACGCGCACTCTCGCGCCGTCGGGTAGGTGTACTTCGCCATCCAGTACCACTACGCCGCCCTTGACTTGACCCCTGTAGGTCATGGCTTCACCCCGATGCGATATTGTACCACGGGCTGGGGCGGCGGATCAAAGGTCCGCATCAAGGTTGATCATCCTTTTCGTCCGCCGGCGAGGCTTTGCGGAGGTTTTTTGGCGTCCGTCCTCGTCGTTGGCCAGCTTGTACTCGATGCCATCCACGAGAGCCTGCCAGGACGCCTCGATGACGTTTTCGCTGACGCCGACGGTGCTGAAGAGGGTGTGGGTCTGGTTGTCGCGGAACTCGATGGTCACGCGGACGCGTGCGGCGGTAGCGGCTCGCGGGTTGATGACGCGGACCTTGTAGTCGATGAGCCGGATATGCTCCACGTCGGGGTAGTGGGGCTTGAGAGCGCAGAGGAGGGCGGTGGCCATAGCGTCGACGGGGCCATGGCCTTCGGCGACGTGATGTTCCCATTGGTCGCGTACTTTGAGTTTGACGATGACCTCTGTATTGGGCTCGGTGTCGGCGGCGGAGCGAAGGGCGACGGCTCGCCAATGGCCGAGTTGCCAGAAGGGGTGGTGCAGCCCCAGCTCACGGCGGCACAGGAGTTCGAAGCTGGCCTCCGCGGACTCGTAGACGTAGCCGCAGTCTTCCTGCTCTTGCAGTCGCTGAAGGAGTCGGCGTTGGAGGCCCTTGTCGTGGGCGATGTCGAACTTTCGGCCGATCTTTTCGGCGACACCGCTGGCCCCGCTCAGCTCGCTGATGAGCACGCGGCGGGAGTTGCCGACCGTTTCCGGGTTGGTGTGTTCGTAGCTGTGGGTCACGCGGCGGATGGCGTGGACATGCATACCGCCCTTGTGGGCGAAGGCCGCGTGGCCGACGTACGGCTGGGCATCGTGGGGAACGAGGTTGGCGACCTCATAGACGTAGCGGCTGATCTCGGTGAGGCGTTGCAGCCCGCCGGGGACGAGGACGTTCTTGTCGAGCTTGAGGGCCAGGTTGGCGGCGACGGTGGTGAGGTCGGCGTTGCCGCACCGTTCTCCCATGCCGTTGATGGTGCCCTGTGCCTGGGTGGCGCCGTGACAGATGGCGGCCAGGGTGTTGGCGACGGCGAGGCCGGCGTCGTTGTGCGTGTGGATACCGATCCTCACAGACAGGTGTGGCCGAATCGCGTCGAGAGCCTCGGCCACGCGCTCGGGGAGCGATCCGCCATTGGTGTCGCAGAGGCAGATGCAGCTTGCCCCGGCATCCTGGGCGGCCAAGAGAGTTCGTAGAGCGAACTGTGAGTTGGCCGCGTAGCCGTCGAAGAAATGCTCGGCGTCGTAGATGACCTGGCGTCCGCCTCGCGCACAGAAGCGGACTGAATCGGCGATCATGGCCAGGTTCTCCTCTTCGCTGATGCGCAGGACTTCGCGGACGTGGAGGTCCCAGCTCTTGCCGACGATCGTGACAGCCGGGGTGTGAGCGGCGACGAGGGCCTTCATTCCCTCGTCGTCCTGGACGCGGATGCCCTTGCGGCGGGTCATGCCGAAGGCGACCACCTTGGCGTGCCGCAGACCCATCGAGCGGATCTCGCGGAAGAAGGCGGCATCGCGGGCGTTACTGAGCGGATAGCCGCCCTCGATGTAGTCGATACCCAGCTCATCGAGCCGTTGGGCGATCAGCAGCTTATCCTGCAGGCTGAGGCTGACGTTCTGGGTTTGGGTGCCATCGCGTAGCGTGGTGTCGTAAAGCTCGATGTGTTCCCGGGTGGTGGGCATATCCGTACCTCTTGGTTCGATTTCTGGCCGGGCCACCGAGCCCGCCAGCAAAAAAAGCCCTGCCTTTTCGGGGCAGGGCTCTGGTCGTTGGACATCTATGTGGACCGCCCTACCCGCCGCGACTGCAGAGCCGAGTAATCAGAATGGCGCCCAAGGCACCCGCCCGAAAGGCACGTGCCGGGGTGTCACTATCGGTCGCAACCAGGGGTAGCCAGTCTACCATGCGGCCCATCCTAGCAAGTCGCGGAGCGGACGGCAAGGAAAGAAGGTGTCAGGATGATTTTTCCGGGGGCGCAACCTGCGATTGCGCCCCCGGAAAAATCATCCTGACACCTTTTTTTCTTGAGGCGGGTGGGGACGGTCGCTAGAATCGCCCCGCGATGGACCGGGCGGTAGCCCGGGCGGCGTTTTTCAGGCGGACAGGTCATGCCCAATCACACTGGACGACGGGCGGTCTTTCCCGGCACCTTCGACCCACCGACCAACGGACATGTGGACATCATCCAGCGCGGCAGCAAGCTGGTGGACGAGCTGATCGTGGCCGTCGGTCACAATCCGGAGAAGGAAGCTCTGTTCACGCCGGCCGAGCGCGTCGAGATGCTGGTCGAGTTGGTGGGAGATTTGAAGGGTGTCCGGGTGGAGGCCTATGAAGGCCTGACCGCGGAGTTCGTTCAGTCGGCGTACGCGGACATCATCATCCGCGGTATCCGCGACAACGTAGACCTGCACTACGAATTGCAGCAGGCGAACATCAACCTGGCGATCGGGAGCGTGGAGACGATCTTCCTGCTCACCCGCGATCAGTATGCACTGACTTCGAGCACCTACATCAAGCAGATCGTCGAGTTGGGCATGGCCGACGTGAACCGACTGAGCCGACTCGTGCCGCGAAGTATCGCTCGCAGGCTGAAGAAGAAGTTCGGCTACTGAGCGGGTGCCGGCCGCATGGGCGGGAAGCTGATCTCGACGGGCAGAACCGCTTCCTTCCGGGCGCGGCTTTGCTTAGCGCGGCGCGGCTTTGTAGGGTGCGGTCGTGAAGAAGCGGGTCTTTACGATGGCGCTCAGCCGCACATGGGCACGAGGGTGGTTTCCTTCTCGGCGGACTCCAGGACGTTATCGAGCTGGTTCAGGTGATAGCGGATGCTCTCGGGCAGCGCGATGCAAGCATGGATTTGGCATCCGGTACGCTCGGCCAAATCCGACAGAGCACCGGAACGGAACTCGGGTGAGCACGCGACCACGAGGTTGTCGCCCCACAGCCGGAGCGGGACTACCTCCAGTGCCCGTGCGGTGGACACCCCGACACGGCGAACGGCTTCGGTGTCGACGCCCATCACATCCAGGTCGATGAACTGTCGCCGATAGCTGACTTGTCGGGCCCAGGCTTCCCAGACCTGTTCTGGTGTGACCAAGCCCTGATGGACGGCGATCTGGCCGAATTTCTGGCGTGAGCGGCGCTGGTGTTCGAGGATATCCTCGACCTGCTGTGAGGTGAGCAGACCCATTTCGGACAGAATCTCCCCCATCATTGGCACGTGCATGATTGACTCCTCGATCGGTTTGGGGCTTCGTGGCTGCACGGTTCCCCGCATTGTGTATCCCATCCGCGTAGAGCTTACGATTCGCGAGGTGGGCTCTGCAAACGGAAAAAGCGATAAACATGCGTTGTTACCCTTGCGGCGGGCCGGGCAAGGGTGAACAATGAGGGGCGGGACGATTATCGGGCGCACAGGTGTTGACCCGCGGCCATTGGGGGGTTTTCGCGATGGAGGCGTTATGCCCGACGAAGGCTGGGCAGCGTTGCTGACTCCGGAAGGGGGGATTCTGCGCCGTCCGGACGATGTTGAACGGGCGTTTGCCCGGTTATGGGAATCAGCCCAAGGCCAGCATGCCGGCTCTGGCGAGCATGTCACCGCCACACGGGTGTGTGTCGCCAACCTGATCGTGGTCGCGTCGGAGGAGGGGTTCAACGCGGTCAACGACGTGCTGGGTGATCTGTCGCCTCATTACCCGACGCGGACACTGGTTGTGTTGCTCGATTCCGCGGGACGGACGCAGGATATCACGGCGGGAGCTGGTGGTGGCGTGCGTGCGTCGGTCTCGGCGTTGTGCCATGTGCCGCAACCGGGACAGCCGCAGGTCTGCTGCGAGCAGGTTGTACTTGGGACCGCGGCGGACGACGGCCGCGACCTTGACCGGACTTTGCTGCCGTTGCTGGAGGCGGACGTGCCGACCATGGCATGGTGGTTGCCTGACCCGGGTCGATGGCCTGAGTTGTGGCGGTGTGTGGCGGCGCGGGCGGATCGGTTGATTGTTGATTCGGGCCCAGCGGGCTTGCGTCATCTGACTCCGGGCGACCATGCGGCGGTTCGCGAGCTGGGTTGGTACCGAACCTCCCAGTGGCGGGAAGTTCTGGCGGGCATGTTCGACGGCTCGCCTCGGGAGATATGGGGGCGGATCGAGTCGCTGGAGGTGGCGGCGGGTGGAGATCGAGTCGAGGACCGCATCGACGCGATTTGGGTAGCGGCTTTTGTGGCGGGTCAGTTGGGCTGGCAGGCGGTGAAGGCACTGGGGACTGGCGAGCATGCGTTTCGGGCGGATGATCGCGAGGTGCGCGTGCGTTTGACGCTTGGTGGCAAGCGGCTCGGCTTGCAGGCCGTGGTTTTCGGCGGAGGCGGTACACGGTATGAGGTCCGGTCAAATGACGAGGCGCCCAGTGAGTTCCGCGTGCTCATCCACGACGAGCGGGTATGCCATCTCCCGCGGTGTATCGAGTTGCCTCAGCCGAGCTGGGCGCAGAGCCTGGCGGCAGCGCTGACCGGGCGGGTGGTGGATGCGGCCTTCATGCGGGCGGCGCCGCTGGCGGAGAGGCTGGCCACAGAGTGGCGCGGTGAGTAAGAAGACAGCAAAATGGCGAGGGAACCCGGCAGCCATGCGGGTGGACCGCTCGTCAGCAAGAACGCCGCTCCTGGTCTGCCTCTTGGTGGTCAAAACGCGATGCCGCGGCGATGGAGTCGTGTTTCGCGGTACTCACGCGAGCCAATTCGCTGGTCCCATCTTGAGGAGGGACAGTTATCATGCACCAGTTACGATTTCGGCAGGTCCACCTGGATTTCCATACCTCGCCCGACATTGCGGGTATCGGAGCGGCGTTCGACAAGCGGCATTGGCAGGACACCCTGCGGGCGGGCCATGTCGACTCGATCACCTGCTTCGCCAAATGCCACCACGGCTGGAGCTACCACCCGACGCGGGTCGGCCGGCAGCATCCGCATCTTTCGTTCGACCTGTTGCGGGCGCAGGTTGAGGCCAGCAAGGAGATCGACGTCAACGTGCCGATCTACCTGTCGGCCGGGCTGGATAATGTGATGTCGAGCGAGCACCCGGAATGGCGGGAGGTGGACGCCGGAGGTCGTTATCTCGGCTGGGTCACGGGGTTGTTGATGCCTGGCTTCCACACCATGTGCTTCCACTCGCCGTACCTGGACTATCTGTGCGAGCAGATCAGCGAGGTAGTGCGGCTGTTTCCTGAGGCGGACGGCATCTTTCTGGACATCGTCTCCCAGGGTCAATGCTGTTGTCGGTGGTGTAGAGAGGTCATGGAGCACGAGGGTCTGGATCCGACGCATGAGATGGACCGGCTGCGTTGCGCGGAGCTGGCTGTTCAGCGGTACTACCAGCGCGCCACTGCGGCCGTCCGTGCCGAGCGTGCCGGTCTGCCGGTCTTCCACAACAGTGCCCACACCGGCCGCCGGCGAGAGCTGCTGAGGTTCTACAGTCACCTCGAGCTCGAGTCGCTTCCCACTGGCGGATGGGGGTACGATCATTTCCCCTTCGCGGCCAAGTACTGCCACCTGCTGGGTCTTGACTACCTGGGTATGACTGGCAAGTTCCACACCACCTGGGGCGAGTTCGGGGGGTACAAGCACCCCAATGCGCTGCGGTACGAATGTGCTGCCATGCTGGCCTTTGGGGCCAAGTGCAGCGTCGGCGATCAGCTCCATCCGTGCGGCACACTCGATGAGAGCACGTACGCGCTGGTCGGGCAGGCGTATGCCGAGGTCGAGCGGAAGGAGCCCTGGTGCGCGGGTGCCCGATCGGTCGCGGACGTGGGTTTGCTGTCGAGCGCGGCCGTTCGTCGGCAAACAGAGGTCGAGAGCCCGGCGGACACCGGGGCCGCTCGCGTTTTGCTCGAAGGGCATTACCTGTTCGACGTGCTCGACGATCAGATGGACTTCGCCCGGTACAAGGTGATCGTGTTGCCGGACGACGTGCCTGTCGATGAGACGCTGCGGGCCAAATTGGAGGCGTACTTGGCGGCAGGGGGCAGGTTGTTCCTGACGGGTGGCGGCGGCCTGCGGGCGAGCGGCGAGGCGTTCGCCTTTGATATCGGTGCCGACGACGCGGGCCCCAGCCCGTTCCAGCCGGATTACGTTCAGCCGACGGGAGAGATCGCGCCGGACTACGTCGCCGCGCCGATGGTCATGTACATGCGTTCGCGGCGCATCCGCGTTACCCACGGCCGATCGCTCGGCCAAGTGCACGATCCGTACTTCAACCGGACGTGGCAGCATTTCTGCAGCCACCAGCACGCTCCGTATCAGCCTGAACCGTCTGGCTACGACTGCGGTGTGCTGCACGGCTCGATCCTGTACCTCGCCCATCCGGTTTTTACCATCTATCGTGCGTTCGGGGCTGTTGCTTGTCGGAAGTACGTCACGCGGGCGCTGGATCTCCTGCTCGGCGATGGCCGCACGCTGACGAGCGACCTGCCGTCGACCGCCCGGCTGTCGCTCATGGAGCAGCCAGAGCAGGGGCGATACGTCCTCCACTTGCTGCACGCCACCATGAGCACCCGCGGCGGCAGCTTGGCGGTCGAGGGCAGCACGATCACCGGCCGCAGTGCCCCCGTGGAGGTCATCGAGGATTTGCTGCCGTTGCATGACGTGTGCGTTACCCTGCGATTGCCACGCCCGGTGACAAAGGTCACGCTCGAACCGCAAGGGCAGCCGCTCGCCTTTCAACACACCCCACAAGGTCTGCGGTTTAAGCTCGACCAGCTTCTCTGCCACCAGATGGTGGTGCTGGAGTAGTGAGCACAGCGTTCGCGCGGCACTGATCTGTGAGCGGTGCGGGATGCGTGCGAGGCGTGAGAGGTGAGGGCACACGATCGAATCGCTGGCTCGAGATCTGCAATTTGCAGTTTGAGATTTCAGATCGCAGATCCGTGTGGCACTGCACTGTGAGCGGTGTATGCGAGTCGTCGTTTGGACGGTCGCTGGCGCTCCACTGAACCCGGCGCTTGCGCTTCGGGCTCGTTGGGGTGTACCGCGCTCGTGTGTCGTCGCCCCGGCAGTCTCGCGGGGTCACGGGGCGGTCGGGGCGTTGTCACTGGTGCGGCGTGTTGGCGACGGCAAGCCTGGTCACGAGGCATGAACATGGGGGCGGGAGCGTCAGCGGACGGCACGCGGCAGGCAGACGTAGCCGATTCGGGCATCACGGCCTCCGATACACCCGCGTCCTCGTCGCCCGTTGAGCCCCTGCTGAACTGCCAGCCATCCTCGTCGCCCATTGTGCCTCTGCTGAGCTACCAGCAGGCCGACGTGCTGTCGACGGCGAGGTTCAGTTGGTGTTGCTGGTCGCGGCAGATCGGCAAGAGTTTCACGAAGTCGCTTCGTCGTCTGCTGCGCGGATTGCAGCGGCGGCGGACGCAGATCTTCCTGTCGGCCGGCGAACGCCAGAGTCGCGAGCTGATGCTCAAAACGCGGCAGCATTGCCGGGCGCTCAATCTGGCGGCGGAGTTTCACGGCGACGGTTTTCTGGGCACGACCAGCTTCCGGCAACTGGTCATCGAGCTGCCCAACGGCGTACGGGTGATCGGCTTGCCGGCCAACCCGACCACCGCTCGGGGCTTTACCGGCGATGTTTTCCTTGACGAGTTTGCCATGCACCGCGACGACCGGGCCATCTGGGCGGCGATGTTCCCCAGCGTGTTGCGGGGCGACGGTGAGCTCGATGTCGCCTCGACGCCCCGCGGTTGCGGCAACTTGTTTGCCGAGCTGCGCGACAACCCGCTCTTCCATCACTCGACGGTGACGCTGGCGGACGCGGTGACGGCGGGCCTGGAGATCGACCCGGAGCAGATCCGCCGCTCGATGCACGACGACGAGCTCTATCGCCAGGAGTTCGGCTGCGAGTTCCTGGATGAATCGTCGGCCTTCCTGACGCACGCCCAGATTGCCGAGGTCGAAGACCCGAGCTTGGACAAGGTGTTCGATATCGCCGCGCTCGCCTCCTGCCGTGGCCCGCTGTACGTCGGCATGGACATCGGGCGATATCGCGATCTGACGGTGCTGTGGGTGGTTGAGGCGAGTGGCAAGCTGCTGGTGACGCGCGGGGTGCGCGAGAGTCGCGGCGAGCCGTTCCGCAAGCAGCGAGAGGCGTTGCATGGCCTGTTGGCTCTGCGGCAGGTGCATCGCTGCTGCATCGATGCGAGCGGCATCGGGCTGGCCCTGGCCGAGGAAGCCGTCGAATCGTTCGGGCGATCGAGGGTCGAGCCGCTGGTTTTCACGGCGGCCTTGAAGGACGAGTTGGCCACGCGGCTGCGACTGTGTGTCGAGGATCGGCGCATCCGCATCCCGGTGGACGAGGCCATTCGCAACAACTGGCATTCGATTCGCCGCTCGGTCACCGCGGCCGGACCGGGCCGATACGAGGCCGACCGGTCATCGGGAGGTCACGGCGATCGCTTCTGGGCGGCGTGTCTGGCCGTGCGGGCCGCGGGTCAAGCGAGCGGCCGACCCGAGGCGCTGCATGGGCCGAGCCTGCGCTTCGCACGCGAAGGAATCTGGTAGGCATTGGGAATGCGGCATTGGAGATGAGGAATGGAGCAGTGGAGAATCGAGGTGAGCGGATGAGTTGGGCGAGACGGGTGGCGAATGCCTTGGGTGGGCGGAAGCGTCGTACTGGCTTTGAGCAGTATCGCGGTCGCGAGTCTCGGCCGCCGTTGGGGCTACTGATAGGGCCGTCGGCTCTGGATCGGTGGCGGGATTACCCGGCCGACGGACTGACCCCCGGCAGGCTGGCGGACATCCTGCGGGCAGCGGACGAGGGCGCGGTCGATCAGGCGATGGCCCTGTTCGAGCAGATGGAGGAGAAGGACGGCCACCTCTATTCGGTAGCGAACACGCGGCGGCGGGCGGTGACCGGGCTGCGCTGGCAGATCGAGTCCGCGGCCGATGTGCGCGAGGGCGTGGACCGCGGGCCTGCCGACGAGGCGGCTGACTACTGTCGTGAAGTGCTGGCGGGGATCGACCGATTTGATGAGACGCTGCAGCATCTGTCGCTGGCTCTCGGGCGGAACATCGCTCTGGCGGAGAATGTGTGGGACTTTCAGAAGGGCGAGCTGCGTCTGGTGGACGTGGTGCCGGTGGATTTCGGGCGGGTGGCGTTTGGCGAGTTGGGTGAACCGCGCGTGCTGACCGGGTCGGCGCCGTACGACGGCATCGCCCTGCCGCCGGCCAAATTCATCGTGCACACGCCGCACGCGGTCTCGGGTCATCCGATGCGTGGCGGGCTGCTGCGGGTCAGTGCGTTGTCGTACCTGGGCAAGCACTTCGCGATGAAGGACTGGATGGTTTTTGCCGAGGTGTTCGGCATGCCGGTGCGGGTGGCGCGTTACGAGCCCTCAGCCACCGCTCAGGAAAAGCGCGAACTTCTGAGCATGTTGCAGGCGATGGGGACGGACGCGTCGGCCATCTTCAGCAAGGCGGTCGAGCTGCAGATGTTCGAGGCCGGCCACGGCACAGGTTCACCGCCCTACGAGGGCATGTGTGCGTTCTTCAATCGCGAGATATCCAAGGCCTGGCTGGGGCAGACGTTGACCGTCGAGACCAGCGGCGAGACGGGCACCTACGCGGCGGCGGTGATCCACAACGAAGTGCGACTGGACCTGCGGCAGGACGATCTCGGCAAGGAGGCCCGAACGATCCGGCGGGACGTGCTGGCTCCGTTGACGAGGATGCGGTTTGGGCCGGGCGTACCCGTACCGTTCTTCCGCCGACCGCTGGACCCGCCTCGCGATCTGCGCGAGCTGGCCGACGTGCTCAGTGCGGCGGTCAACGATCTCCGGCTGGCTGTCCCGGTACGATGGGCTTACGACGCCCTGGGCATCCCGCCGGCCCGCGAAGGTGAGGCGGTCCTGAGGGGTACCAGCCCCGCGGACTCGCTCGTCCGTGCGGAGCCGAACGCGGGGCCTTGACCTGCCCACCGGGTGTGGGACAATCCAGTGATGGGTGGCGCGATTCGCAAGCGGTCACCAGGTCGCGATCTTGTCACTCGAGAGCATCGCCGCCGGGAGAATCGGGAGATGATTCGCAGCAAGAACGGCTCTGCACGAGCAATGCGTTGGATGCCGTGGGGGGCGGTATGTGCGGCAGGGATCATGGTTGCAGGCCTGACGCCAATGGTGGTACGGGCCCAGGAAGGTGCCGCGGCCCCGGTCGCCAGGCCGACCCCAGCCGATGTGGTCGAGGTCGAAGCGGAGGGCGAAGGCGTCACCAGAGAAGAAGCCCTCAAGATCGCCCTGCGGACCGCACTGGAAAAAGGCGGCAAGCAGGAGATCTTCTCGGACACGCGGGTCGAGAACTTCCAGTTGATGTACGACACGATCATCAGTCGGGCCCAGGGCATTGTCACCGACTACAAGATCCTGGAAGAGAAGAAGATCGTCGGCGGCACGATCAAGGTGCGGATCAAGGCCCTGGTCTCCAAGAGCGTACTGCACGAAAGCTGGGGTGCGATCCAGAACGTGCTGAACCAGATCGGCCGGCCGAAGATCATGGTTCACATCGTCGAGCGGATCGACGGCCGAATTGAGGAGCAGAGCATTCTCGAAACGCGAGTCGAGGAGCGGCTGCTCAAGAGCGGCTTCGACCTGGTGGCCCGGACGGCCATCGAGCAGGTCAAGCGGAAGGAGTTGGAGGACGCGGCGGCGACCGGCGATACGGCGAAAATGCAGGCCATCGCCAAGGATCATAACGCCCACATTTTCATTGCCGGGACAGCCAACGCGAACCAGGCGGGGTTGGAGGTGCCCTACGGCGTGCCGATCGCGTTTTACAATTGCGATGTGCAGGTCAAGGCGTACTACACGGACAGCGCCAAGCTGCTGGCCAGCAAAGGCATCCCCAACACGCGCGGCGGCGCCCAGGGTCGCAAGGAGTTCAGCCCGCAGGCCGGCAAGCAGGCCCTGGCCTTGGCCGGCGAGAATCTGGTCAACGAGTTGTATGCCCAGATCATGGAGCAGTGGTCGACGCAGATTAGCGCGGGCGGCGAGTCAATCCTCGAGGTGGAGGGGATCAAGTTTGCCACGGCCAGCAAGCTCAAGAAAGCCTTGGCGGAGATCGAAGGCGTCAACAGCGTGGGCATGAAGTTCAGTAAGGAGATCGCCACCTACCAGATCAATGCCCGCATGGGGGCTGAGGATCTGGCGGAGCGGCTGACCGAAGGCGAGTTTGGGAAACTGCTGGAGATCGAGGACCTGAAGCTCAACCGCGTGCAGGCCAAGGCGAAGGCGGACACGGAGTAACTCAAACTGACCGATGCGGGATAGCGAGCCGCGGGCTTCAGCCCGCGCGGCTCTTCGCCCGAGATCAACGGCTGCTTCACGTACAGACGCCACGCGGGATGAAGCCCGCGGCTCGTTCGAGTTGTGATCAGCAGCACCCGCAAATGGGTCAGTTTGGGGTGGCAGGCTCCCGCGTACATCGCTTGCGAAGCGATGGCAGACACACAACAGCATTGAAAGGATGACACATGGAGATACTACCGGCCATCGACCTTCGCGGCGGCAAGTGCGTTCGGCTGCTCCAGGGCGATTACAACAAGCAATTGGATTATGCCGACGACCCGGTGGCGGTCGCGCGCCAGTTCGAGCAAGCCGGAGCGGCTTGGCTGCACCTGGTCGACTTGGACGGCGCGAAGGAAGGTCGGCTGTGCAATCTGCCGGTGATCGAGGGCATTCTCGGGGCGACGAAGCTGAAGTTGGAAGTGGGCGGCGGGTTGCGCGACACCGAGACCATCGAGAGTCTCCTGTCCGCCGGTGTCGCTCGGTGCGTGGTGGGCACCAAGGCGGTGGAAGACTGGGAATGGTTCGAGAGCCTGATGCGGCGTCCTTCATGCCCGGGCCGGGTCGCCTTGGGTGTGGATACGCGCGAGGGCCGCGTTGCCGTGCACGGCTGGACGAAGGAGACGCGCGAGACTGCCCTGCAAGTAGCTGAGCGGGTCACCGACTGGCCGTTGGCCGCCATTATCTACACGGACATCGGGCGCGATGGCATGTTACTGGGGCCGAACATTGACGCCACCAAGCACTTGGCCGAGATCAGCCATGTTCCGGTGATCGCCTCGGGCGGCGTGACGGACATCGAAGACGTTCGGCGTCTGGCCAAGTTGCCGCTGCTGGGCATCATCATTGGGCGAGCGATTTACGAGAAGCAGATCGACTTGGCCGAGGCCCTGCGTGTGGTCCACGGGCAGGGATGACGGAGCAGAGCGATGAAGATGATGGCGAGGGCACGGGTGAGCGGTCTGGCGGTGGTGGTGTTCATGGTCGTCCTGCCGGCCGGGGCGCAGCAAGGTCCGGAGCCGGCGGCGGGCGAGCCGCGGCTGGCGGATCTGCTCAGGCAGTACTGGGGCTTGGGGGTTGAGCATGATTTGCGCAACGCGGCGGTCGAGCGCGTGACGCCTGCGGGTTTGTTCCAGCGGGTGGATGGCCGGCGGCCGGTGACCTGCACGCCGGTGCTCGCCTACGGCGCGGAAACGACGGCTCGCGGCGGCTGGTACGCGGCTGGGCCGGGGGCGGGCGACTTACCCGCGGACGGCAGCCGCAAGGAGCTATGGCACTACACCTTCCGCTCGCCGATGCCGGCCGAGGGCCAGGATCCGGTCGGCCCGCCGATCGACAAGGAACGCACCCGTTTCGACCCCGGCGACGCGCCGTTCGGCCTGTGGGTGGCCAACGACGGGTTCAACGACGCCGGCGTCTACACGCAGCCGGGCCTGACCGCCAAGGTCAACGAGCGGCTCCGCGCTCAGCCGCACAAGGCACGAATCTACCCCCACGCGGACGTCAAGACCGGGCACGCGGTGCCTCACAGTTACCTCATCGCCTTCGAGTACTCGACCAACGACGACTTCCAGGACGTGATCGTGCGGGTGGACAATGTGCTGTTCTTGGCCTCGGATCCGTGGGTGAAGGGCGTCCTGCCGCCGGGGGCAAAGGTCCAGAAGTTGGCGGGCGATTTCAAGTTCGTCGAGGGGCCGGCCTGGGACCACAAGCGGGGTGGACTGTACTTCTCGGATATTCCCGAGGCGCGCATCGTGCGGTATGCCGACGGCAAAGCCGAGGTGGCCAACGCCGACAGCGGGCAGTCCAACGGGCTGATGTTCGACAAGGACGGCCTGCTGGTAGCCTGCGAGCACGCCCGGCGGCGGGTCTCGCGCGGTCAGCCTGCCGGGCCGGGCCGCGATATCGTCACCCACTATGAAGGCAAACGGCTCAACAGCCCCAACGACCTGTGGCTCGACGAGGCGGGCGGTATCTACTTCACCGATCCGCGGTACGGCCCGCGCGACGACCTCGAACTGGACAAGGAGGCGGTCTACTACATCGCCGGCGACGGCACGCTGACGCGGATCATCGACGACCTCGTCCAGCCCAACGGCATCGCCCTCTCGCCCGACGGCAAGCAGCTTTACGTGATCGACAACGGCGTCAGTACGCTGCACCGCTATCCGGTTCTGTCGCCGGGCAAGATTGGCCCCGGCCGGCGCATCGCCTTGGTCACCTTCCCCGACGGCATGAGCGTCGACGCCCAGGGCCGCCTGTACATCACCTGCATCGGCGGCATCTGGGTGCTGGACGCGGACGGCCGCTGGCTGGGCATGATCCCCACGCCGGAGCACCCGGCCAACTGCACCTTCGGCGGGCCGGGCAACCGCACCCTCTTCATCACCGCCCGCACCTCCCTCTACGGCGTCGAAACCCTCACCCGCGGCTGGCACGTCCACCTCGACGGCAAACCGCCCAAGGAATGACCGCACGAAGCGAGATTGCGGCATTCTTGCGGTGCGAACGGGCATGGCCCTGCCCAATTCATCTGCGTCGTTCTGCGTGATCTGTGGGCAGAAAGAAGTGCCCACGGATGACTCAGATGCACGCCGATGCGGCGGCGGCGCGCAGGCCGGTACTGTGAGCCGGACCGTCGACGTATACTGAGGCGATGATGAGTAAACCTCTCACCACTCCCGGTGCCCAGCCTCAGTCCGCCATTGGGGATACCGGTCTGCGGTGCCTCAACTGTGAGTACAACCTCACCGGCCTGACCGAGGACCGCTGTCCGGAGTGCAATACCCCCTTCGTTCCGGAGCTGATGGACCGTGTTCTCGGCGGCGCGCCATTTCCGGTTCCGGCATGGGACGATCCCGCCGAGGACAGCATCCTCATTCGCTTCGTCCGCACCTGCTGGATGGTATGGTTTCGACCGGTCCAGTTCGCGACGGTCATGCCGTGGAGTTTCCATGGACGGTCGGTCGTGGCCTACTGGCTGCTGGTCCGTGTCGCGGCAATCCTCGTCCTGATACCAGGATGGGTGATCGAAGGCACCCAGCGCATGGTTGTGATGGTGTTAGTGCTGTTCGTGTTCTCGATCATCTGCGAGTCGCTGCTCGCGGTTCTCCTGGCGACGATGCTCCCGTACCGAATCGCCCCGCCCTGGAGTGCCTATCGCTTCGCCCGGTCATGGTGGGTTTTTGTGGCCTACTTCAGCAGCTTCCTGATCCCGGCCGCCGGCGCGTGGCCCTTGAGCGTTCTGGCAATGAAGATCCAGGGCACATTCAACCCCCCGGTCCACATGGGATCGGCGATCACGTACTACTGCCTGGTTGTTCTCCTGTGGTGGGGTGGGTGTCTGGCACAGGCCGTCAGCATTCGGGCGGTATCCGGTTGGCGGCTGACCCTGGTGCGCTGCCTGATCCCGCTCGTTGGCTTTGGCTCAGGGCTTCTCGCAGTAATGATCTGCGCGCACGTCTGCCGATGGCTCGGATGGTGATCGAGATGTCGCTGCATCGTCATCGATCACAATCCAGAGTGTTGACCAACCGCCGATCCGGCTCCGCCTTGGTGCGCCGCAACGAGTGAACGCGGATGAACGCCGATAAGGCAAGCGCGAGCCCGCGCGGTGCTATTCAACATTGTTGGCGTTACCGCGACAGTTGCCGTCCAACTCCAGGTCAACTTCGTGAACGGTCACGGTAGCGTCGATGGCCGCATTGCCCTGCCCTTTCCATAGCCGGACGATCGCCTGGAAGACGATGGCCGCGATGACCAGGATGGGCGCGACAACCGCTGTGCCCATGTAGAAGATCACGTACATCGTGGCCTGGAAGGCCTGAATGGTTTGGGCGGTCCGGTCCTCCGGCAGAGTTCCGCAGAGGACGCTGGTGCTCTCCCGCCAGCCGAGCAGGTACAGCACCACATAGACAGCCGCACAGACCATAGCGCACAACACAAATGATCCGGGGCAGAACCATTTCATCGCCCGCATCTGCCGATACCACCTTCGCGGCCTGTCCATCATCGCATCGCCCCTCCTCGGCTTCGCTCGCGGATCAGCCCCCAGAGCGGCCCGGCCACAGTGGAGTACAGAAGCACCGCGTCGCCGACCTGATTGCTGGCGCAGAAGCGCATTCGCCCGTCGCGAACCTGCGGGAAGCCCGCGAACATCAGCGTCGTCGCCAGGGACCGGTAGTACTCCGTGTCGCCGAACGACGCCGCGGCGACGAACGCCTGACCGCTGGATCCCGCGCCGACGTCGAGAATCGGAATGACCGGCCCGGAGTCCACGTCCATCGGCCCGAGCCATGAGCTCGGCCATTCGCCGGCCCAGCCGAACCCCAGATACTGATGGGCGATCTCGCTCTTGGCCCGACGATACTGGTCCTCCGCAAAGGCCTCGTCCACGATCTGCAGGCAATGGGCGGCCGTCCAGAGCGTCGAGCCCTCCGGGCCATCCAGCATCTGGCCGTCGTAGGTGTAGGATGAACACAGGAGCCCCGTCTCCTTGTGCACCAGCTTTCGCTGGGCCGTCGCGACCCAGTCGCGCAGCAGTTGCCCATGGTCCTCACCGTCGAGGAT
>JAAYDF010000283.1 GCA_012729395.1 Phycisphaerae bacterium | reverse complement strand
GCCGCGTCGGTCGGTTTGAGTCGATCACAGCCCACCGAACGACTTCGCCCACTCGATCCCCTTGGGGATACCCGCCGTCAGCGGGGTCTGCGGATCGTAACCCAGCAGCGTACGGGCCTTGGAGATATCCGCCACATAGCGGGTGACCTCGCCAGGCCGGGCCGGCTTGTAGGTCACGTCCGGCTTCTTGCCCAGAGACAGGGCGATGATGTTCACCGCGTCCACCAGCGTGCTGCCCTGCCCATACGCCAGGTTGATCGTCTGATTGGTCACCCGACCGGCTACCAGAGCGTCCAGGCCCAGCATGATGCCGGTGATGCAGTCGTCGACGTAGGTGAAGTCCAGCACCTTCTCGCGGCCGAAGACGGTGATCGGCTCGCCCTGGGCAATCTTGCGAATGAACAGCGGTAGCACCCGTTCCATGCGCTCAATGTCGTTGTCGAATCGGCCGTAGACATTGCTGAACCGGAAGACCATGTACGGCAGCTTGTAGCACTCGGCATAGGAGTAGATGAACGCCTCGCCGGCGATCTTGCTGGCCGAGTAGGGGCTCTCGGCCACGACGAAGTCCGCCTCGGCCTCCTCGGTCACGTGCCGATGAATGTCCCCGTAGACCTCCCGCGAGCTGCCGAAAATGATCGGGATGCGGTGCCGCCGGGCATAATCCAGGGCATTAAAGCACACAGACACGTTTTCCAGTGCCCGCCACGGCATCTCGACCAGCTCGAAGACCTTGGCGTACGCCGCCAGGTGGACGACCGCGTCGAACGGTCCCTCCGGCATATCTTCCGGCTTGGTAGTCAGCAGATCGATCTGGCGAGTATCGATCTGGTCCGTCCATTCGTTGGCCCGCCGGTCGATCCCGACAACTTCATCGCCTCGTGCCATTAGCGCCAGAGCCAGGTTGGTCCCGATCTGACCGCTGGAACCCGTGATAAGGACCCTCATTGACCGCTCCATCCTCAGGTGAGTTGCCCTCGGCCGCGCCCGGTAACCTGCCGACCACGCCGTGTCGTGCGGCAGTATACTCCCGTCGCCCGGCCTCGCCTACCTATCCCGAGCTCCCGATTCCTCGGCCGCCGGGGATTTGCTCAACCGGGCAGTCCTTGGTATACTCCCCGATTCTTGCCAGCGCGCCGGGGCGACCGTGCCCAGGCGGGTGGGCCGCAGGTGCGGTTACAGAACCGGCCGGGTTGGCGGCGAGAATGGGTATGAGTGCGTGCTGAGCCCCGGCCGTATCGGGTTCGTCGCCATCACCGGCAGGTGAGGGCTGAGGAGCACCGGCGAGACGCGGCTCGACCGAGCTCGCCGAGGTCCGGTGCCACGCCGGATGACGCCGGTTTGGGATCGCACGCTAGGTGAACACGGAAAGTCAGGGAGTGTAGCGGCATGGTGCGGATTCGTCTCAAGCGGACCGGTCGGGCTCACAAGCCTTCCTATCGGGTGGCGGCGGTGGACGTGCGGAGCACCCGGGATGGCCGGGTGCTCGAGGAGCTCGGGCATTACAACCCCGCGCACAAGAACCCGGAGATGCGCTGCAACCTGAAGAACGAGCGGATCGCCTACTGGCTGGGCGTCGGTGCCCAACCCAGCGAAACGGTGAGCCATCTGATCAAGAAGGCGGGGATCAAGGCTCAAGCTTCAGCGTAAGGCGAAGGCCGTGCGGATTGACGTGCTGACGCTGTTCCCGGAGGCGGTGGCCCCTTTCCTCGCGGCAAGCATCATCGGTCGGGCGCAGCGCAACGGGTTGGTCAACATCGTCTGCACGAACATCCGGGATTTCGCCACGGATCGGCATCGCAGTGTGGATGACCGCCCATTCGGAGGTGGGCCGGGCATGGTCATGATGTGCCCCCCGCTCTTCGACGCGGTGGAGAAGATCGAGCGGGATGACCCCACACCAGCCGAGCGACTCCTGCTCTCGCCTCAAGGCGAGCCGCTGACGCAGGATATGGCCCGCGAGCTGTCGGGCCTGCCGCGGTTGCTGGTGATCTGCGGGCACTATGAGGGCTTCGACGAACGGATCCGCCTGGGGCTCAGGCCGCGGGAGATTTCGATCGGCGACTATGTACTCAGCGGGGGAGAAGCGGGGGCCCTGGTTCTCGTGGACGCGGTCGTGCGACTGCTGCCGGGAGCCTTGGGCGATGAGGAATCGGTCGAGCACGAGTCCTTCAGTGAGGGCCTGCTCGAGTATCCGCATTACACCCGGCCGCGGGAATTCCGCGACATGGCCGTGCCGGAGGTCCTGCTCAGCGGCGATCATGCCCGCATCGAGCAGTGGCGTCAGGAGCAGGCCAGGCAGCGGACTCAGGAGCGCCGCCCGGATCTCTGGGAGGCCTTCCGCCGGCGGGCGGATGATTCGGTTTGAGGAACAGGCAGGTATGAGCCGGCATCGGCGGTATCGTCACGATTCGTCGGCCAAGGAGCGACATCCATGATGCATCCATTGATCAAGGCGGTGGAGCAGGCGGACCGTAACGAGAATCCGCCGGAGTTCCGGATCGGGGATACCGTCAGCGTGCACGTGCGGATCATCGAGGGCAACAAGCAGCGGATCCAGCCGTACACGGGGGTGGTGATCGGGCGGCGTGGCAAGGGCATGGGCGAGACGTTCACCGTGCGGCGCATCGTCAACAACGAGGGCGTCGAGCGTATCTTCCCGCTGCATTCGCCGAAGATCGCCAAGGTCGAGCTGGTGCGAGCCGGCCACGTTCGCCGGGCCAAGCTCTACTACCTCCGCGACCGCGTGGGCAAGGCCCGCCGGGTCAAGGATAGGAAACGCATCACCAAGGGCGAGGCCGTCGCGGCCGAGTGATGCCCGCGTCGCGGAGTCCCCGCGATGGATGATCGTGCCAAGCTGGGCAAGGCCGGGGAAGACCACGCCGAGCGGTTCCTTCGCCGCCTCGGCTATCGCATCGTGACCCGCAACTACCGCAGCGCCACCGGCGAGATTGATCTTGTTGCGCTTGACACTCACGTCATTGTGTTCGTCGAGGTGAAGACCCGCGTCGGGCGGGTGCACGCCGACCCTCAGGACGCGGTCACACCCGCCAAGCAACGACACATTGCCCGTACCGCGCAGTGCTTTCTCCGCCAGACCGGGTCGCAGGGCCGGGCCTGCCGCTTCGACGTGGTGGCCATCACCGTGGATGAGCAAAACGCCATGCACGTGGAGCACCTGCCCGGAGCATTTACGGTGGACCCATGATCGGCCGGCCATGAGCATCGTGGGTGGAAGATGCTGCAACAAGGAGATAACAGAGGAAACGGAGGAGGTGGCCATCGCGTCACTCGCCGAATCATCTGTGTCCATCTGCGTGATCTGTGGGCACTTCTTCCTCCGGTTTTCTGCCCACAGATCACGCAGATGGACTCAGATGAGGCAAAGGAGAGGTTGTGCCAATTGAGCTGTTTGACACGCACTGCCATTTGACCTTCGCGGGCCTGGGCGAGCGATGCGATCAGGTGGTGGCGGACGCGCAGGCGGCGGGCGTGTCGCGGATGATCACCGTGGCCTGCTCGCCGGGCGATTTCGACCCCGCGATGGCTTTGAGCCATCGGCATGAGCGGCTCTGGATCGCGGCCGGTTTTCATCCGCACGAGGCCGCGAATGTGACCGAGGCCGATTTCGCGCGTTTGCGGACGCTGTGGAACGATGAAGCCGGCGTGGTCGCCGCCGGCGAGATGGGACTTGATTACCACTACAACTTCAGCCCGCCCGAAGTGCAGCGGGCGGTGTTTCGCCGACAATTGGATGCGGTCCGCTCGGCAGGGTTACCCGTGGTCATCCATTGCCGCGAGGCCCACGACGACGTGGTAGGCATCCTCCTCGACGCGGGCTACGCGGATCGCCCGGTGGTGTTCCATTGCTTCACCGGCACCGCCGCCGAAGCCGCCGAGCTGCGCGAGCACGGCTGGTGGACCTCGTTTTCCGGCGTGGTCACCTTCCGCAAGTCGGACACCGTCCGCCAGGCCTGCGCCGAAACGCCGCTCGACCGCCTCATGTTCGAGACCGACGCCCCATACCTCTCTCCGGAGCCCATTCGTCACCTGCGGCCCAACGAGCCCCGGCACATCGAGCACACCATCCGCTTCGCCGCCGGCCTGCTGGGCACGACCTTCGAGTCCCTCGCCGCCACCGCGACGGCCAACGCCCTGCGATTCTTCCGCATCGGCGAAAAGTAGCCCGCATCGCAGACCCAACAGACAGGCAACACCCAGCCACCGGGCCCAGCCTGCCGTCTCCTCAGCGAGACAGATTACCCAGCAAATGGAGTACCTCACCTCTTGTGCGGGCGTCCGACTTGCACCGCCCACGCATCGCCGAGGTCACCATGATGCTGCCGGGCTTCTTGACGCCACGGCAGGTCATACAGGTGTGCGTGGCCTCCATGATCACCGCGACGCCCTTGGCCGCCAGCCGCTCCATGAGAATGTCCGCAACCTGGTTGGTCAGCCGTTCCTGGACCTGCGGCCTACGGGCGAACGCGTCCACCACCCGGGCCAGCTTCGAGATCCCCGCGATCCGGCCGTCCGGCAGATAGCCGACGTGGGCCACCCCCTCGAATGGCAACAGATGATGCTCGCACATCGAGTGGAAGGGGATATCACGCAGCACCACCAGCTCATCGTACTCTTCGGTAAAGGCCGTCTGCAGATGTGAGGCCGGGTCTTGCCGCAAACCTTCAAACACCTCGGCATACATGCGAGCCACCCGTCGCGGCGTATCCCGCAGCCCCTCGCGATCGGGATCCTCGCCCACGGCCGAGAGAATCTCCCGTACCGCTCTCGCGATGCGCTCCAGATCCACCCCGGTGGAAGCGATTGAATCACCCGGCGTCATCATGGGATCTCCGTGTGTGAGGGCAGAAACTCAGGGTGCCGGCTGGGTACCCACGAATCGATCCATGAGTTGATCGAGGATATCCGCTTCGGTCTGGCGCTCCCGGCCGGCCGGTACCCACTCCTCGCGCACGCTGGCCGATGAGGCCCCGTGCCGGTCAATCGGCGTGTCCGTCGGGCGATCGTCCCCCATCTCGCGAGCGAAGGCCGCCCGCTCGGCCGTATCCAAACGCTCAACCCGTACTTGGCACTGCAGGACAACGTCCGAACCCGCCTGACTGATCCACAAGGTCGCCATCAGCCGGTGCCGGTTGGGCGAACCAAGCACGTCGCGAACCCGACCGGTGCCCACGCGCTCCGTCGTCTCCATCGGACGGGAAACCAACATATCACCGGTGGACAGGGCCGGATCGATGCGGAAATGCTGCTGGAAGACGCGCGCCGCCTGCGGTCGCACCCGATCAACAGCCATGTCGGGAATCCGACGGCTGGCGAACTGTCCCGACGCCCGCGTCAGCCGACCCGCCGGCGACCGGGTACTCTCCCCGCAGCCACCGGCCGACCACAGAACCACCACCGCAAGAAGAAAACCGTACCGGCATGAGTATTGCGTGAACATAGTCGCCAACATTTGACAGGCAGGATGCAGAACCAACCTGCCGAGGTGTACCCAGAGGAACCATTACCACCACCGCATTATCTGACCCCCTGTCGGCAAGTCAAGGCAGCGAGCCCGCGCGTCATCGCCAACATGGACGCACCGAAGGTGACAACCGCAAGTAAGCCGGGGGGATGACGACCGCACGTGTGCCGGAAACGACGCCCGTCAGTGAGCCGGGGGTGACAACCCCCGGTTTTCCGCGTGAGATGAGCAGCGATCCGCTCAACCTTCGACTCCGCGTCGCGATGACATGCACGCTTGCCCCGCGAAGCGGCACGCCGGATCGTGTGTTTGCCTCGCGAAAGTAATACGTCATGCGTGCGCCGCCCCAGTCACCACCCACCCCCCAACTTCAGCCTTTCGTCTTCAGCCCTCAGCCTTCAGTCTTCAGCCTTCCACCTTCAGCCCCTCGCCTTCAGCTTTCCACCTTTTAGCCTTTGGCCTTCAGTCTGCCGCCTTTGGCCCTCAGCCTTCAGCCTCCCGCATTCCACGCTATACTGGCCACCGTGAGCAGATTCGCATTGGCAGGCGCCATGAACATCGTGGTCCCGGGAAGCGGGTTGATCTTGCTGGGCAGGTTGTGGCTGGGCACGGTCTTGGCCGGCGCGTTCATGCTGGGCATCCAGGGCGTAGTCTGCGGGCTGCTGATCGCCCCTGCGGTCGTGGTCCCGGGGATCACGCTGGCGGCCGGTCTGCTGGCCGTGGCAGTATGGCTGGCGGCTCAGCGAATGCTGGTGCTGCGATACCGGTTTCTCTCCGACCCCGGATTGCATCGTGAACTGACCGTGCTGCGTCGGCTGGCCCGCCGTGCCCAAGCTCGTCGGGATTGGCGGTCCGCCCGGGCCGCCCTGCGCCTGGCCTTGTCGATCGACGATACCGACATCCACACCCGTCTGGCCTGGGCCGAGTTCATGACCCGCACCGCCGGCCGCACCCGTGCTCGCCGGGCGTGGCGCGCCGTCGCTCGATTGGATGTGGACGGCCATCACGCCTCGCAGATCCAAGCCGGCCTGGATTCCGTGCCACCACCGGTCCGCAAGGCAACGCCGACATCCGCCAACCAGCCTCCACAGCCCTGAAAAGCCCGCAACTTGTGCCACCAGGCAACCGATATAGCCGATGGCTCGGCGGCCAATGCGCGATGAGAGCCCTTGCTTGAAGGGCCCGTGGCACAGTGCTAGAATCGTGTGCCTCATCCAAAGGCCTTGCTCGCCGGTGTTACCGGAATAATGGGGCGTATCAACCGATGCGTTGAACTGGCAGGAGTGCAACATGTTTGAAAGGTTTACCGATCGCGCCCGCAAGGTCATGGCCCTCGCCAACCAGGAGGCCCAGCGCTTCAACCACGAGTACATCGGGACGGAGCACATCCTTTTGGGTCTGGTGAAGGAAGGCTCCGGCGTCGGGGCCAACGTCCTCAAGAATCTGGACGTCGACCTGCGGAAGGTGCGATTGGAGGTCGAGAAGCTGGTCAAGCGCGGCCCGGACATGGTCACCATGGGCAAGCTCCCCCAAACGCCGCGGGCCAAGAAGGTCATCGAGTACGCCATCGAGGAAGCCCGCAGCCTGAACCACAATTACGTGGGGACCGAGCATCTGCTGCTCGGCCTGCTGCGCGAGCAGGACGGCGTGGCCGCCCAGGTGCTGATGAACCTGGGTCTAAGGCTCGAAGATGTCCGCGAGGAGGTCCTCAATCTCCTGGGCGCGGGTATCGAGAACGAGGAGGCCGCTGCGGCGGTCGGCCCGACCGGCGACCCTAAGAAGAGCAAGAGCAAGACTCCCGCTCTCGATTCCTTCGGCCGAGACCTGACGGAGATGGCTCGCGAGGGCAAACTCGACCCGGTGATCGGGCGACAGCGAGAGATCGACCGGGTCATCCAGATCCTCTGCCGCCGACAGAAGAACAACCCGGTGCTGCTGGGTGAGGCCGGCGTGGGCAAGACAGCCATCGTCGAGGGCCTGGCCCAGAAGATCGTCAACAACGAGATCCCCGAGCTACTCGCCGACCGGCGCATCGTGGTGCTTGACCTGGCCATGATGGTCGCGGGCACCAAGTACCGCGGGCAGTTCGAGGAGCGCATCAAGGCGGTGATGAACGAGGTTCGCAGGGCGCGGAACGTCATCCTGTTCATCGACGAGCTGCATACCCTGGTCGGGGCCGGCGGGGCTGAGGGGGCCATCGACGCCTCGAACGTGCTCAAGCCCGCCCTCTCCCGCGGCGAGATCCAGTGCATCGGGGCGACGACGCTCGACGAATACCGCAAGTACATCGAGAAAGACGGGGCCCTCGAGCGGCGCTTCCAGCAGATCGTCGTCGAGGCACCCAACCGCGAGGAGACCATCCTCATCCTCAAGGGGCTGCGTGACCGGTATGAGGCCCACCACCGCGTGCAGATCACCGATTCGGCCTTGTTCCAGGCGGTCGAGCTGTCCGACCGGTACATCACCGGGCGGGTTCAGCCGGACAAATCCATTGACGTGATCGACGAGGCCGGTGCCGCCGTCCGGCTCAAGACCATGACCAAACCGCCGAACCTCGCCGAACTCGAGCGGGATATCGAGCGGCTGATCATGGAGAAGGACGAGGCGGTCAAGAACGCCGACTATGAGCGCGCCGCCGAGCTGCGCGACAAAGCCGAGGTTTCCCGGGCCCGCAAAGACGAGTTGCAGCGCGAGTGGCGCGATCGGGCCAAGGAGGTGGACGGCGTTGTCGATGACGAGACCATCGCGACGGTCGTATCCAGCATCACCGGCGTGCCGCTGACGCGCCTCGAGAAGAACGAGGTGCAGCGGCTGCTCAACCTCGAGGAAGAATTGCACAAGCGGGTTATCAGCCAGGACGAGGCCATCCAGGCCGTCGCCCGGGCCGTTCGCCGCTCACGCAGCGGGCTCAAGGATCCCAACCGGCCGATGGGCAGCTTCATCTTCATTGGGCCGTCCGGCGTGGGCAAGACCTACCTGGCCAAGTGCCTGGCCGAGTTCATGTTCGGCGACGAAGACGCCCTCATCATCCTGGACATGTCGGAGTACATGGAGAAGCACAACGTCAGCCGGCTGATCGGTGCTCCGCCCGGGTACGTCGGGTACGAAGAGGGCGGGCAGCTCACCGAGCGCATCCGCCGCCGGCCTTACTCCGTCGTCCTGCTCGACGAGATCGAGAAGGCCCACCCCGACGTGTTCAACATGCTGCTGCAGATCATGGAGGAAGGCCGCCTGACCGATTCGTTCGGCCGGCATATTGACTTCAAGAACACCATCCTCATCATGACCAGCAACATCGGTGCCGACCGCATCACCAGTCAGGGCGAGTTCGGCTTCGGCAAGCGAGACGAGAACGTCTCCTACCAGAAGATGAAGACCATGCTCCAGGGCGAAGTCGAACGCCACTTTCGCCCCGAGTTCATCAACCGCGTCGATGAGCTGGTTGTCTTCCACAAGCTGACCCACGACGATTTGGTGCACATCGTGGAACTCGAGCTGAACAAGGTGGCCAAGCGGCTGGCGGAGCGCGGCTTCGAGCTGGTCGTCGAGCAAGCCGCCAAGGACTTCCTCATCGAGAACGGGACGGACGAGAAGTTCGGTGCTCGGCCTCTGCGGCGGGCGATCGAGAACAAGGTCGAGGACCCGCTCAGCGAGGCCATCCTCCGCGGCGAGTATCAGGGCAAGCATCGCATCCAGGTGACCACGCGCACCGACGAGGACGGCGAACAGCAGCTGACCTTCAAAGGCCTCGCCGACGCGCCCGACGCCGACAAACCCGAGGAACCCGTCGGGGCCGGCAACGTCAGCGACGGCACCTGAGGCCGATTGCCGCTAGGGCATTTCAAGCCACCATATAGAGCGATTGGCCTGTTTTAGCCATCGCACAGGCGATGAATGCGCCGGTCGCCACTGCCTGTCCGCCGCGTCGGGGAAGAACGACCGCTACGACGTGGTCCGTTCTATCGCTGGCTTCTGCCGGCGGTGCTGGTCGGGATGTCCGCGTAGATGATCTCGCTGCCGTAGAGGCTGTGCGCCGAGGCGATCACTTCACCGGCGGGCGAGAGAATGGTAGAGAAGCCGTAGCCAAACCAGGGTTGCGGCTTATCGACGCTCCAGTTTGCTCCGATCAGATAGACGCCGAACGGCCGAACACGCTCGGGTAACCGATGCCAGAACCACGGTGCCGGGTGGTTCTCATCCACCCAGGCGATCGGATAGAGCAGTGCCCAGATGTGATGGGGCTCGTACTGCTCCAGGATGTTGTGGATATCGTAACAGATGGCCAAGCCCACCCGGCCGTACTCAGTGTCATAGCATTGCACGCCGCGATCGCCCGCCGTGGCCCACGACTTTTCCGGGTAAGGCCAGGGGGTCAGCTTGCGATAGTGGGCGACCAGCCTGCCCTCGGGGGATGCCAGGCAGACGGTGTTGAACAGCCGCGGTAACCCATCACTCTCTGGTTGGGTGGCCGGCGTGCGATCGATCTCCAGCAGGGGAATGGTGAGATACACATCGAGCCGGTCGGCGAGCCGGCAGAAGAAATCGGTCGAAGGGCCTGGCACCGGCTCGGCCGTGGGTAACGGATCCTTGCCCCGGAAGGTTCGTTCAAGCGGCCAGCCGGGCAGATGCCAGTTTGTCTTGAGATCCTGAGACAGGTATCCGGTGACTGCGGTCTCGGGCAGGACGATGATCTTTGCCCCCTGACGAGCAGCCTCTTCGGCCAAGCCGGCCAGCTTGGCGCGATTCGCCTCGACCTCGCCCAGATCCGAAGAGCACTGCACGGCCGCCACGCGCACGGTCCTGGCGCCCGCCCCGGTGGGCTGTGTCGCCGCCGGTCGCGTGGCCGACGCGGGCTGGGCATGCACGGCCCGCCCCCAGCCCGGCAGCAGAAGCATCGCTGTTATGCCGATCCTTGTCAGCAGTCGCCACATGATTGCCTCGCTTTCAGTCCACCGGCCGCCATCTGGGTCCGCGGACCGTGGGTGGATTGTATCGAGTGTCACGGGCGCGGGTAATGGTTCGATAAAAAAACCTCTGTGGTTGCTCAGCGGGCCTTGCGGCGAGCCACAGGGCGACACGATCCCGCGCGGGTCACGTTCACGGCGCGATTCCCGTGAGCCTGTAATCATTGCCGTTAAGCCAACTCATGTCATTGGCCTACATATTCGATGAACAGAGAGGTGACGTCGGATCTCCTCGGACAAACAAGAACATGGGGTACCATCGGCCTGTGGCCAATGGTTGCCCAGCCACCACGATGACGGGTGAGCGCGATGGGGTTTGGCTCTTCGCTTGATTACCTGCTGTTTGGCGCCCTTGCGCTGCTGGGGCTTGGCCTGACTGAATGGACGGCCAGGCGTTGGCGCAGGCTGCGGGTGATATCGCCCCTCGTCTGGTGCCTGGCCGCCGCCGTGCTGATGGGCGGATGGTTTCTGGTCAACCACGCAGGCAACCAGAAACGCCATCACGTCCGCATGCTGCTCGAAGGACTCGCCCGCACATACGCCATGGATCTATCCCGAATGGGGCACTCGCGGTTGTCGTTGGATACCGATCCCCAGGATCCCCAGTACCTCCGGATGATCGAAGCCCAGATCCGCTGGCTCAAGGCCAAACCCGTCGTCGCCGACATCTATACGCTTCGCCCTCTCGCGGACGGCACGGTGGCCCTGCTGGTGGATTCCGAGACCGACTACGACGGCGATGGATGCTACAGCGGGGATCGCGAAGCACGCACGCCTATCGGCACGCCCTTCGGCTCGCCGACGCCAGGCATGAGCACGGCGCTGCGGGGCAAACCGGACTTCAATGACTCGCCCCACACCGATTCCTGGGGTACCTGGATCAGCGCCGCGGTCCCCCTGCTCGACGAAGCGGGCCACGTCGAGGCGATCCTGGGCGTGAACTACCATGCTGATGAGTGGCGACGGGCCATCGCGACCAGCCGATTGTTGAGCATAGCCTTCATCGCCGTGCTGCTTGTCATCCTGGTCGCCAGTTCAGTGACCAGCGCGCTGTATCACGCCCAGTTGAACGAGAACCAGCGTGCCCGCCAGGCACGAACCCAAAGCGAGGCCCTTCTGCATGCCACGATCAACAGCAGCCAGGATGCCATCATCACCACGGACTCCGCCGGCGTCATCCTGACCTTCAACCCCGCCGCGGAAGCCATGTTCGGACGCACTGCGGAGGAGATGGTCGGGCAGAAGTTCTCCACCTTATTGCCCCCCGAGCAACGCCGCGGGTACGACGAGTTGCTCAGCCTCTACCTGGCTACCAAGACACCGCTCGGGACAATCAGTCGCTTGCTCGAGCTCAGCGCAGCGCGCCGCGGTGGCGAGCTATTCCCCATTGAGGTTTCGCTCTCCGCGGGCGAGGCCGCCGGCCAGCACTTCGTGACCGCCGTCATCCGTGATATCACTCACCGCAAGCAGATCGAGGAGGAACTGGCCACACACCGTCAACAGCTCGAGCACTTGGTGGCCAAACACAGTGAGCGGCTGCTCGCCGCCCAGCGGCAACTGCTGCACAACGAGAAGCTGGCTTCCGTGGGACAGTTGGCCGCCGGGGTCGCTCATGAGATCAACACCCCCATTCAGTACGTTGGCGACAATCTGCGAGCACTGTCGGAAAGCTTCGACGACCTGCTGAACATTCAGAACAAGTACCGCGAATTGGTCACACTGGTCAAAACCGGGTTGCCCACCGAGGAGACCATTTCGGCCATTGAGGCGGCTGCAAGCGAGTGCGATCTGGACTTCCTCATCGAGGACACACCCAAAGCCATTGCCCAGGGTCTCGAAGGGGTCGCTCGTGTCACCCACATTGTTCGGGCCATGAAGGACTTCTCGCACGTGGACCGCGGCGAGGTGTCGGCGGTCGACATCAATCATGCCCTCGAGAGTACGTTGACCGTAGCCCGCAACGAGTACAAATACGTGGCGGATATCGAGACCGACTTTGGCCAGCTTCCTCCGGTGGAATGCTTCGCCAGCGAGATGAACCAGGTCTTCCTGAACGTGCTGGTGAACGCGGCCCAGGCCATCGCCGAAACAGGCCGGCGAGGTACCATCACCCTCCGCACCCGGCACATCGCGGACCAGGTGGAGGTCACGATCCACGACACCGGCGCAGGTATTCCCGAGGCGGTTCGCGCCAAGGTCTTTGACCCGTTCTACACGACGAAAGCCGTGGGCAAGGGCTCCGGGCAGGGACTCAACATTGCCCACCAGATCGTGGTCCGCAGGCATGGCGGAACGATCGATTTTGACACGGAAACCGGCACGGGCACCACCTTCGTCATCCGCATCCCCGTACGCATGCCCGCTGGCGCGGAATCAAGGCAGGGCGACGTATGAGGAAAAAACGCATTCTCTTCGTGGATGACGAGCCCTTTGTGATCGACGGGCTGCGCCGCATGCTCCGCAAGCTGCGCGACGAATGGGACATGTCCTTCGTCACCAGTGGCAACGATGCTCTCGCCTGCATGGCGCAGGGCGCCTTCGATGTACTGGTGACCGATCTGCGCATGCCCGGTCTCGACGGCGCAGACCTGCTGGAACGTGTGACCGAGGCGTACCCCATCACCGCCCGCATCGTCCTGACCGGGCAAGCCGACGAAGGCCTCTCCGAACGAGCCGCGAACTGCGCCCATCAATGCCTGATGAAACCCGTGGACGCAGAAACACTCAAGAACGCCGTCGCCCGGGCATCTTCGCTCCAGCAGGGCCTGCACAACGAGTGGGTGCGCGGCTTGGTCACCGTCTGCAATACCTTGCCGAGTCTCCCTTCGCTGTATCTCGATATCGTGCAAGCCGCCCAATCCGAATCCACCGATGCCCGCACCATCGCAACCATCATCCGCAGGGATATGAGCATAGCCGCCAAACTGCTCAAGCTCGTGAATTCATCGTTCTTCGGGCTTGGCCGGCGAGTCTCCAGTATCGAGCACGCCGTCTCCCTCCTCGGGCTTGTACGCATCAAGGCACTCGTCCTGGGGGAGAGAGTCTTCAAGCAGTTCCAGCCCACCAAGCCGATTCCCGGGTTCAACTTCGAGAGTCTCTGGCGACACTCGCTGGTTGTCGCCGAGGTGGCCCGGCTTATCAGCAAGGCCGAGAACCAAACCGGCGATCGGCCCGATCAAGCATTCACCGCCGGGCTTCTTCACGACGTCGGCATCCTGCTGTTGGCTTTCAACATGCCGGACCGCTTCGCCACGCTGCTGGCCTCCTGTGAACAAAGTACCACTAACCTCTGGGCTATGGAGCAGGACATTCTGGGAGCGACGCACTCTGAAGTGGGTGGATACCTGCTCGGGCTCTGGGGCCTGCCCCCGCGAATCGTGGAGGCGATCACCCTGCACCACAATCCCGCGGCCATCCACTACAACGGGGTGTGTGCGGCCACGTGCGTGCACGTCGCCGATGCGCTACTGACTCAAGAGGGCTGGATCGAAACCAACGAAGGCGCCCTGTCCTACCAGGGGCGGCTGGACCTCGATTATCTGCGGCGGATCAAAGTGGCGAACCGACTCGACGCTTGGACCAAACTGGCCGACAAGACAATCCAGCAGACCATGACCGACGCGACCGCGTGAGGAGCATGAACATGGAGTCCGTATGCCGAAGAGTCCTGTGTGTAGACGACGAGTCCAACGTGCTGGAAGGCTTCCGGCGCCAGCTTCGCCGCAAGTTCGATCTGACCACGGCAACCAGCGGCCCGGAGGGGCTCGCCCTGATCCGCGAGCAAGGACCTTTCGCCGCGGTGGTGACCGACTACAGCATGCCTGAAATGAACGGCGTGGAGTTCCTTCAGCAGGCACACGCGATCGCTCCGACCATGGTTGCGATTATGCTGACCGGTCGGGCCGAACTCCGCATCGCGGTCACCGCCTTGCACGAAGGCCACATCTTCCGTTTTCTGCAGAAGCCTTGCCCGATCGACATGCTTGAGCGGGCAATCGACGAGGCTCTCGAACAATACCGACTGGTGGTCTCGGAACAACTCTTGACCGCCGAACTCCGAACGCTCAACGCTGAGCTCGAGGAACGCGTGACCCAGCGCACCGCCACGATCCGACGGCTGCACCGCTTCGTCACCGACCTCAACGGCCTGGACAGCCTCGACCTGGTTGCCGATCTTGTCGTTCAGACAACCGCGGAGATGCTCAACTGCGGGCGCGTGGCCCTGATGCTTCCCGTCACCCAGGGCGGTGGCCTCTGGATACAGGCCGCCGTGGGCCTGAACGAGGAAACCGTCGAACGTACCCATGTTCCCATCGGGGAGCCCATCTCGGGACGCGTGTTCCGCGATCTGCAGAGCGTCGTGCTGAACACCCGGGATGAGTTGCTCCAATACGGCGATCGGCGTGACGGACTTGTGTTCAATAGTGTGCCGCTGGTCTCGGCTCTCCTGCTGACGCCCAGTGGGCCGGTCGGTGTACTCAATCTCGCGGAGCCCGCCGGCCAGCAACCGTTCGATGCCGATCAACTCGCCCTTCTCCGGACCCTCGCCGAGGCTTCCGCCATCGCCCTCCGCAACCAGATGCGACTCCGCGAGCGCAACGAGGCCCGCGACGCCACCATCCTCGCCCTCGCCAAACTCGCCGAGCACCGCGATCCCGAAACCGGCGCCCACCTCGAACGCGTTCAGGAGTACTGCCGCCTGCTCAGCGAGCACCTCGCCACCAACCCAAAGTACGCCACGGTGATCAGCAAGTCTTTCATCGAGACTATTGTCCGCTCGTCCCCGCTCCACGACATCGGGAAGGTGGGTATCTCCGACCACATCCTGCTCAAGCCCGGAAGGCTCACCCCACACGAGTTCGAGACCATGAAACGCCACTCGATCCTTGGAGGCGATACCATCCGAAACCTCATCCAGCAGGGACGCACGCAGGACTTCCTCCAGATGGGTATGGAGATCGCCTACCACCACCACGAGAAGTACAACGGCAAGGGCTATCCGTTCGGCTTGGCGGGCGAGGCGATCCCTCTGTCGGCTCGTATCGTCGCCGTCGCCGATGTCTATGACGCATTAACCTCAAAACGAGTCTACAAGGAAGCGATGCCGCACGAGCAGGCGGCAGCGATCATCCGCGAGGACGCCGGCTCCCATTTCGACCCCGACGTGGTCGCCGCCTTCTGTGCACAAGAGGAACACTTCCGGCAACTGGCTCGCGACTTGGCCGATGTGTTGGATGAACTGCCCTGCGAGAACGCCACCGAGGTCCAGGCCGCATACCGGGCGGCCACCGCCGTACGCGCACCGGCAACACTGCTCGCGGGCGCGTAGACACCGACCGCGTGCTTGGCCGACCGGCTTGCGGGGCGGATCACTCACCACCAGCGTCAGCCGATGTAAAGGCCCTCGATGCGGATCTGCATGCCCTCCTTCGTGCGGCTCATGAAATTCACGAGCCCGCTGTGTCGCCACTGCAACATGCATCGACGCGGCATGAACCAATATCGCATCCCGATCTTGAGCTCTTTCTGCGTATCGCGGACCAGCCCCTCATAGGCTTCGGCCGAGTAGAAGCCGATATCCTTGTGATCGCCGGCTCTCGGCTGAAGCGGCCCCGTCACGCACCAGACAATCACACCCGTTCTTGGCTCGACATTCATCACCACCCCGCAATGCGTGATCGGGCAACCGCAGGACATCCCAAGGGGCCTCCCGATGATGATGTCGCCACGCTTGATCTCCATCTCCCAGGTCATCCGCGGGTTGTGCAGAAGGATCGTCTCACGCGGGCCGGGCTCGTTGGCGAATGTGTCCAAGATGAAATCGTACTCCCTGCCCAGCGAATCATGCCAGGAGACCCCTTCGACGACGTCGCCGCGGTCGCAGCCGGCACATCCCAAACCGCAGGGCGAAGAAGGCAATTCAGCCGACGACTCAACGCGAGGCGCAACCGCCGTACCCGACAACCGCCCATCCTTCAAATGCACACACCGCCTGGTCTCGCCGGACTCTCGCATGATCCGATCGGCGAACTCCTCGCAGGTGCGCGAACCGCAGAGCCCACAATCGAACCCCGGCAGACTGCTCAGAATGGACTCTTTGGAGCTGGTATCGATAGACATCGCGGACATCTCCTGTGTGCTGACACAAACCATGGCGAAGGATACAACATACCGCGGGACGACACGGTATACTCGTAACCTCTTCAGTGCTTTGAAAGAAACTTATCGTACTCCGGCGGCATACCCGGCCAATGACGCCTACTCGCCCCGGTAGAACATATCGCCCTCGAGCGGACGGACGACGCCGAAGTGCTGCTTCCACCCAATCTCCTTCTTGCCGACGCAGATCGTGCACGTGCCCACGGGCGGGTTGCCGCGAAGGTACAGCGGATACGCGACATCGGGGCTCGCTATCAGCCGGCTCACAAGCGGGTCGACACCAATGCCGTACAACGCGTCCGTTTCAATCACGCGCACGGTGGGAACCGCCTCAAGAATACGGGCACGAAACACTTCTCTCTCCGCCTGCGAGACGAGGTCGATCTTGGTGACGATGGCCACATCCGCCAGCGAAAGCATCGGACCAATCTTGCGGGGCAGGTTCATACCGCTCGTCGCCTCGATCACCACAAGACCGAGTGAACCCTCGATATAAGGCGAGCAGCGCAGGCACAGCCCCGCCGTCTCGACCAAGAGGAAATCACAATCGTTCTCCATGGCCCACTCGACCGCCTCGCCAAGGACCATCACGTTGCAGTGATCCGGACACAACTCGCCCGAGTAGACCTTCCGGGTCGGGATGCCAAACTCGTCGGCAAAGAGCGTGTCTTCATCAGCATACTGGACATCGATCTTCAGATACGCGGGTCGATGACCATTCCGCAGGAGCCGTTTCGTGACCTGTTTGAGGATGGTTGTCTTGCCGCTGGTGGGTGGACCGGCACAAATAACTGCTTTCATCAATACTATCTCCCGGAGTGATTCACGCGGCCGGCATGTAGCCGAGGTTCTGCAGGTGTTCCCTGACCACTTCTTCGCTCAGACGATCGCCCTCGCGAATACGTTGCCGCAGGCTCAAGAGCAGATCGTCGATCTTCTTGATATCTTCCGCCACAAGTCGCTCTTCACGTTCGGTCATGATCACCCTCTGCATGGCGCCCTGCTTCATCACGATGCGGTAATCACTGAGCAACGCGATCCGCGGATCGTGCGTCACGAAGATGAACACCTTCCGGTACCCGCGGAGAAGATCGAGCGCTTTCGTGCGGTGAATGCCGGCGTTCTCGAGCTCATCAAGCAGGATGACAGGCGAGTTCCCGATGACTACCGCGTCGGCGATGAGCAAGGCCCGCGTTTGCCCGCCGGATAGCTCGGTCATGGGATTGGTGAGAATCAGTGGCTCACCGGTGAGCTGGTTGGCAAAAGAGACCGTCCGCTCTACGATGTGGTCGCGATCCGCGCTCTGACGAATCGCCGCGTGCGTCGCCAGGAACTGGGCGACAGGCATGTCGGACAGGAAATTGGTGTGCTGAGAGATCAACGCGATGGGATTCCGTGACGGATCCCAACTCAGTTCCTCCGGAGGGCGTTCGCCGTTGATGAGGACTCGGCGGCAGGATGGCGTGTTGAGCTGAGCATACAGCTCGATGTCGTTGATGAGCGTCGTCTTCCCGCACCCCGTCGGGCCGACAATACTCACGATGTCACCCATCCGCAGTGTCACCTCGCTGACGGGCTCGGCAGTGCCGTCTTTGCCGCGTCCGCCGTGAATGGTGATGGATTCGATTTCCACGAAGGATCCCCCATTCCATGATGCTGTCCGCCTCCGACCCGCCGACCCGACGAGCGACAACCGCCGTCGGTCTGCCGGCTCCAGAGGCATCGGCCGTGACCGCCCCACGCGGCCCGGCACTGTGGAGCGACCGAAAGCACATGTCGTGCCAAAACAAGAAACGTCTCAGTGGGGCCACAAACCCGACACTGCGACGAGGAATGCCGGCCGGGCTGTGGTATACGAGCGATTATCCGTGGGGCATCAGAAACCCTTGAAGCGGCAAGCCATCGGCCCGATCCAGCCCGGGTCGGCAAGCGGCCAACCCCGCGATCGCCCGCACAAAACGGCCCAGGCAGCCGAGTATCTCACAGGATCGCAACCAGTCGTAAGCTCCTGTTTCGAGGAAAGTAGCGGATGAGAACGCCGCTCGAAAACGGCTTACACCACGGCGACTTGGCGGCGAGCTTGGCATGGTCCGGCGCGAAGGGGTTTTGGCACCGGGCCGTGTTCAAGACAGGGGGGATAATTGTCCGATAAGCACACTGCTGCGGGCAGCCTCCGCGCCCACCGGTTGCGCGAGCCCACAACGAGCGCACCATCCGACCGGCGGGGGCACTGACAGAGAGAAGGCCCAACATGGCGGATGTCCTTGACCAATCCGAAGTCGATGCCCTGCTGTCGGCTGTCGACGCGGGGATCGGCGACGAGTCTGAACCCGAAGCCTACAGCAGCCGCGCGCGGACCAGACAGCAGGAAGTCCGCACCTACGACTTCAAGCGGCCCGAACGTGTCAGCAAAGACCAGATGCGCTCGCTCGAAGCCATCCACGAAGGCTTCGCCCGCAACTTCGGCGCGTCCCTCTCCAACTTCCTGCGAACCATCGTCGAAGTCCGCGTGGCCACCATCGAGCAGTTGACCTACAGCGAGTTTATCCACTCGCTGCCCAACCCCACCTGCTTCAACCTGCTCACCGCCTCGCCCCTGGAAGGCCAGATGTGCCTCGAAATCAGCCCGCTGATTATCTACCCGATCATCGACCGCCTGCTCGGTGGATCGAACGCGGAGCTGTTCATCCCCCAGCGGCCGCTCACCGCCATCGAATGGCGCCTCGTCAAGCGGATCACCGACCGGGCGTTGGGAAGCCTCACCGAGGTCTGGTCCAATCTCGTCCAGGTGTGCTTCCAGCTCTCCGAGACCGAATCCAACCCGCACTTGGTGCAGATCGTCGCACCCAACGAAGTCGTGGTGGTCATCGGGCTGGAATTGAAAATGGGCACTCGGGCAGGCACACTCACCCTCTGCCTACCTTTCAACGTCATCGAGCCGGTGATGGGCAAGCTGGCCACCCAGAGCTGGCTTGCCTACCAGCGCAAGGCATCCAGCCCCAAACAACGCGAGCAACTGGCCTCGCACCTCAAGATGGCCGAGGTCGAGGTCCGGGCCTTCCTCGCCCAGACCAGCATCACCGTCAACGAGCTGCTCAACCTGCAGCCCGGCGACATTATCGCGACCAAGAAACCCGCCAGCAGCGAGCTCATCCTCCAGGTCGAAGATCGCAACAAATTTGCGGGACGCCTCTACCAACACAAGGGTGCGCGTGCCCTGCGAGTCACCAAGTTGGCAGACCACGAGGAATCCCTTTAGAATCAGCCGCTGAGAGCGGTTTGGCGTCACCTTTCCCGCGACCGCGCCAACGTTGGCGCGGGGTCGTGCCGCTGCTCTCGACCGCGAGATGCGTGTGGGTGCTGCGACGGTTTGTCGCGGCCGAAGGTCGCCTTGCCTCGAGAGGTCGATATGAAACTCAAGAATCTGGTTGTGGTGGTTCTTCTGCTGTCGATGCCCTCCTTCGCCTTGGGGCAAGATGTCCGACGCGAGATTCATTTCCCCGACCTGCCCAACGGACGTACCCTCAAGTGCGATCTGCACATGCACACCGTCTTCTCGGACGGTCAGGTCTGGCCAACCCTTCGCGTCGATGAGGCCTGGCGCGAGGGGCTCGACGCCATCTCGATCACCGACCATATCGAACACCAACCCTTCAAACGGGACATACCCACCGCCCATAATCGCCCCTACGAGATGGCACAGGGCCTTGCTCGGGAGAAGAGCATCCTTCTCATCCGCGGTGCCGAGGTTACCCGCGAAACGCCGCCCGGCCACTTCAACGCCATCTTCCTCCAGGACGTCAACCCCCTAGACACCAAAGACTTCTACGAGGTCTTCGAGCAGGCCCACCGGCAGAATGCGTTCGTCACCTGGAATCATCCCGGCTGGCAGGGCCCCGAACGCGGCCGCTGGGGCCAAGAGCAAACCACCCTCTACGAACGCAAGTGGATGCACGCCATCGAAATCTGCAACGAAAACGAGTACTACGCCGAGGCCCACGGCTGGGCGCTGGAGAAAAACCTCGTGCTCGTCGGCTACTCCGACATTCACAGCCCCAGCTACGACCATTTATCCCGCACCGTCGAGAACCATCGCACCTTGACGCTGATTCTGGCCCGCGACAAGACCGTCGAGAGCTTACGCGAAGCCCTCGAAGCCGGCCGAACCGCTGTGTGGTATCGCAACCAGCTCATCGGCCGCGAGCCCGAACTCGCCGCCTTGTTCGCCGCCTGCGTGCAGATCCGCCCGCCGCACGCTCGCTCCAGCAGAGACGTCTGTGCCGAAGTGGTCAACGTGTCCGAGTTGGATATCGAGCTGGAATCCACCGGTTCCGCCCGGCCCGCGAAGATCCGACTGCCCGCCCGGTCCACGAGCCTGGTTCGCTTCGAGCAACCCGGCGAAGATGCCCAGAAGGTCGACCTGGAATACCGGGCCACGAACTTCGTCACCGCCCCCGACCGCAGACTCGAGGTTCGGCTCGCGGTGCCGTTCTGACCACCGGCACGAACTCGACCCGACCGAGCTGACCGATCGGCTGATGGACAGGTCAATGAACAAGTTGACTCGGTCCTCGGCAAATCGGCACCCCGGGCGATTCGGTCACGCCAGGCCTTGGTTTCCGCACTGTTGCCCATGGTTCGCCTGTGGTAGACTGCCCCAACCGGGCCGCCCCAATCTGCCGCCTGTGGCGCAAGGCCGGGCTGCCACTCAACTCATGACGCAGGAGGTACAACCCCATGTCTGCAGACGCGATCACCCGTCGAGGTTTCCTCGCCAGCGCTTCCGCCGGCGCCGCCATTCTGGGCACCGGCACCCTCGCCGCACACGCTGCCGTCGGGGCCAACGAACGACTCGCGATCGGCATGATCGGGACCGGCGACCGCGGCCAGTACCTCACCGGAGAGATCCTCAAGCTCAGCAAGCAACATAACGCCGAAATCATCGCCGTCTGCGACGTCTGGAAGCCCAACCTGGACAAGTGCGCCGCCCGAGTCAACGATCACTTCGGCCGCGAACCGCGGAAGTTCACTCGATTCCAGGACTTGCTCGAAGTCAACGACCTCGACGCCGTGGTCGTTGCCACGCCCGACTTCGGACACGCTCCCATCATGATCGCCGCCCTCAAAGCGGGCAAAGATGTCTACGTCGAGAAACCCATGTCCATCAACCTCGCCGAGGCCAATGAAGCCCTCAACCTCGCACGGCAACACGAACGCGTCGTACAGGTCGGCACCCAACGCCGCAGCGAAGGACGATTCAAGGCCGCCGGCCGTGAGTTCGCCACCGGCATCCTCGGTAAGCTCAACCGTATCTCAGCCGCCATGTTCGTCAACGCGCCGCGATGGGCCCGCGGATTCGACGACTGCAAGCCCGGCGACGTCGATTGGGACGCCTTCCTGTTCAACCGGCCCAAGGTACCCTTCGATCCTCGCTTCCTGCGGCGATGGCACCTCTACAAACTGTGCACGAACGGCCTCTCGGGTCTGTGGATGGCCCACTATTCCGATGCCGTGCACATGATCACCGGCTCCACCTACCCCGCCAGTGCCGTGGCCCACGGCGGCGTGTACGTCTGGGAGGACGGCCGCGAGCATGACGACACCTTCCAGACTCTCATCGAATACCCCGAAGGCTACCTCATGAGCTGGGCCATGGGGCTGGGCAACTCGCTCGGCGTGCACTTCACCCTCCACGGCACGGCCGGCACCATGGATCTCGAAAAATGGACCATCTCCGGAGCCGGCGGGGCCGATCCCAAGAAAATCGAGGAACGTAAAATCGCCTCCGACCCCAACGAGTCCCACATGGGCAACTGGCTCGAGTGCATACGCTCCCGCAAGCGACCCAACGCCGATATCCAGTACGGGCACCAGCATTCGGTCGCGACCATCCTCGCCGCCGACGCCCGCTATGCCGGCACACGCATGGTCTACGATCCGGCCAACCGCACAATCCGCCCGGGATAACGCGGACCAAGACAACGTGTCGTTGGAAGGACCGAGACTCGAGGCGGGGGTGACCGCTCACTGGATAGGGGGTAGAGGGACGGAGGGGCAAAGGGACAACACGAACAAGTTCGCTAGGTCCGAGACACGAACAAGTTCGCCAGGTCCGAGACGCGAACAAGTCCGTTGGGTCCTGCGGGGAGAACCATGATGGCACGTTCCACACGACGGCAGTTTCTGGCGCGGACCGCCGGCCTGGCGGGGGCCGCGTATCTCTCTGCATTCACGAGGGGTGAAACCATGCCCGATCTCGCAATCGCACGCATCGAGACCTTCCCGGTCAATTACCCCACCGTCGGTCGCTTCAAGTTCTTCGAAGGCCCGCGAGGCGAACCGCTCGGCCGCCAAACCGTCGTCGTCAAAATCACCGCCAACGACGGCTCTGTCGGCTGGGGCCAAAGCGTCCCCACCCACAAGTGGAGCTACGAAACCATCGAGACTGTCCAAACAACCATCGACCGCTACTTGACACCCGTCATGCTCGGGCTCAACGCCTTCGACATCGACGCCATCCACGCGGCCATGAACACCATCATCGCCCCGTCATTCTCGACCGGGCAGCCGATCTGCAAGGCGGGCATCGACTTGGCCCTCTTCGATCTGACCGGCAAGCACCTCGGCCGCACCGCCGCCCAGCGATGGAAGCGCACCGGTCGCGACCGCATCACCTTGAGCTGGACGCTGAATCCCAAAACGCTCGACGACGTGCCTCGCCTGATCGAGGAAGGCCGACAGCGAGGCTATCGCCACTTCAACATCAAGGTCGCCCCCGACCCCGCGTTCGACCTCGAGTTGTGCCGCATGCTCAAACAGTTGGTTCCCGACGGCTTCCTCTGGGCCGACGCCAACGGCGGCTACGACGAAGCCACCGCCCTGGCCGTCGCCCCAAAACTCGCCGACGCCGGCGCCGCCGTCCTCGAACAACCGCTGCGCCCCAATCGCATCACCGGCTACCAGAAACTCAAGAAACAAGGCGCCCTGCCCATCATCCTCGACGAAAGCCTTGTGCATTCCTCCGATCTGGAGGAGTTCATCAAACTCGACATGCTCGACGGCGTGGCCATGAAGCCCGCTCGATGTGCCGGTCTCACCGACGCATGCCGACAGATCGAGATGGCCCTGGACCGCGGGCTCATGTTCCTGGGTAGCGGCCTGACCGACCCCGACCTGTCTCTGGCCGCCTCATTGTTGCTGTACGGCGCCTACGACCTGCAGTACCCGGCCGCGTTGAACGGCCCGCAGTTTCTCAGCGGCAGCATTCTCAAAACACCATTCGAGGTCGTTGATGGCACGCTCGCCGTGCCCGCGGGCGCGGGCCTCGCGGCCCCAGTCGACGAAAACCGCCTCGAGCAGATGCGCCGGTCGCTGTAGAATACTTGGCATGGAAAAACCGGTCATCGCCGCATGCGATCACCGCCCCGTTCGTACGTGATCGCCATGGGCAAGGCCGTTCAACCGGCGGCAATGCGCGACCCTGCCTCGGCGGCGGACACCATTGCCCCGGAAGAGGTATCACCCAGCCGGTAAGCCGGCGGCAGTCGTCGGGCCTCGATCACCGCTCGCCCAACCTCACCACCCTTGGGTTGCCGGGGCGGCATCACTTCGCACTTGGCCTGCCCAGTCACCAGCCCCAGTTGCTGCTCAACCTTGGCGATGATCTCGCGCAGTGACTCCTCGCACACGCCCGCCGGCGTCTGCCGGCGAACCCGTTCGTCCGCCGCGACCAACTTGGTAATCTTGCGATTCGCCAAAATCACCGTCGAGTGGTTCTTGTTGCCCATGAAACGCCCGATCTCCGGGTAACTCATGTCCGTGTGCTTGCGGGCAAGATACATGGCAATGTTCCGGGCCAAGGCGATGGTGCGCGACTTGTGCGACGTGTGCAGGTCGGCGGGCGTCAGCCCGAAGTAGGTCGCCACCGTCTGATCGATCTCATCGAGCCCCAGAATGCGCTGCGTCCGCTCCATGTAATCCGCCAGCGCACGCCGGGCAAGCGACAGCGTGATCGGCTGGTGAGAAACCGCACTGAACATGGCCAGCTTCAGCAACGAGCCCTCGAGTTCGCGAACATTGGCCTTCAGATGCGTGGCAATGTACGCGATCACGTCGTCGCGCACCGGCTGCGCGGTCACCGCCAACGCACGCCGACGCAGAATCTCACAACGCATCGCGAAGTCCGGAACCTCCAAACGCACCACCATGCCCGCCATGAATCGGTTGGCGAGCTGCTCACTGAACTGCCCAATGAGCTTCGGGTGCGTATCCGAGGCCAGCACGATCTGCTTGTGCCGGCTGTCGATCGCGTCGAAGGTGTGCAGAAACTCCTCCTGCGTCGCCTTCTTGTTGGCCAGGAAATGAATGTCGTCGATGATCAGCACATCCACGGGCCGGTAACGCTGCCGAAAAGCCTCAACGTTGTTCGTGCGGATCGCGAGAATGAATTCGTTGGTGAACTCGTCGCCCGTCAGGTATTGCCAACGGCAGTCGGGACGCTTGCCGGCCAATTCGTTGGCCAGAGCCTGGAGCAGGTGCGTTTTGCCCAGCCCGCATCCGCCGTGCACGAAAACCGGGCTGTAAGCGTCGCCCGCCTGGTCCGCGATCCGCCGAACGACAGATACCGCCAACTCATTGGCCGGCCCAACCACCAGATCGTCAAATCGCCCACGCAACACACGCCGCACCGGCTGAGTTCCCTGCCGGCGCCGTTGTCGGGCGACCCGCTCGGGGTTGTTGGCGACATAGTCGGCCTGCGAATTGAGCTGCCGCTTCTTCAATGCCGGTAGAAGCTTGGGATCCACACCAAACGATACGGCATGGGGCTGGCCGGTGACTTCCTCGATAATCTCCGCCAAGGTTTCGGAAAAATGCCGCTCAATCCACCCGCAGATGAAAGCGTTCGGCGCGCTGACCTTGACATGGCCGGCGGCCACCGCGATCTGCGTGGCATTCTTGAACCACACCTTGTACTTCTGCGGCCCCAATCGCTCGGCTATCTTCGTTTGAATCGCTGTCGTGGTATCTATGCGGGGAACCAACACACACCGCTCCTGTTCTCGCCCTCGGCGAAAAAAGGGAGACTCCCGGCAAACAGTCAATGAGCGCGGATACAACCAGGAACGACAGACGGAATCAGGTTCCCTTCCCGTGAGTGAGGTCGGCACGGTCCTGCGATCAGAGCAACACTACCAACGCCCGAGTGGCGGAGAATTGATCGTCACTTCGCCCTTGATCATCATACTCCAAACCGCCTGCCGGTTGGCTACTTCCGCCTTCCTGGAACCGTCGCGTGGCTTCCACTCGCCACGGCTGTTGTCGTCGAACCAGGGCGTAACTTAATGATGACCTTTAATGAAATCAACACAAAAATCAGGCGATGTGCGAACCGCAACACCCGTGGAAATCGAGTTTTCGGCCACTGCGGAAGTTGCGCGTCCACAAAAAACTTATCCACGCGACGCCGCCTCATGTGTGGATAACCCGTGGGTAAGAACGCAAGTCTCGTCACCGCCGAACACAACCCTCAGATCACTTCCACAAGGAAGATCAGGCCTTCGAGCCGGATTCCATGGCCGGCAGCAGACGCATCCACACACTGCGACGCGAAGTCTCCCAAAAACCGAAGCGCCGGTACAACCGCTGGGCCGGCACGTTGCGGGCATCCACGGTCAGCGTCAGCACCGTCATGCCCGCGTCCCTAGCCCGACGCAACGCCTCGCGAAGCAACACCGTGCCATAACCTCCGTCCCGCCAAGAAGGTAGGACTCCCATGTACACCACTTCGTGAGCCCAACGCTCCGGAATCCGGCCCACCAGCACGACGCCCACCGGCTCATCGCCCGCCAAACCCACCAGCCAGGAGGAAGGATCGAACTCGCCAGCCGCCCGGTGACTCGCCAGAATATCCTCGATCGCCCGCACACCGCTCAGGGCCACACAATCCAGACTGCCAACGTACGTGCCTTCCACCACCCGCGAGAAAAGTTCGTGCGTCCCTGAACCGTAGGACACCCATCGCAACTCCGGTAACCCATTGGGCAGACGAATCGGTCGGCTGGTGTCGCAGTCCATGTAGATCAGCTCCGCCAACCAATCAAAACCCGACTCGCGGTACACCCCGGCCTCCAAGGCCGCGTCCGGAGACACCATCGCCTGCATCATCTGAACCCGGCGTTGCCCGGCCAAGCGGGCGGATTCGTTCAGCAAGCCCCGTATGGCATCCGAGGGCCGCAGATAACGCTCAAGCATCGGAATGAACACGCTGGACACCCGGCCAGGTGAGTCAATACACAGACAAGCGGAAACCATGCGGCCGCGATCCCGGGCCACCAGACAGGCGTCGAGCGAAAGACCCCGCCGGTCGGCGTAGCGGACCAGAGCGCTGATGTGCTCGTCCAGCTCTCCCGCCGACAGACCAGGGCGGTCCAGAAGAATGGCCAGTGCCGCGCGAGACTCCGCCCGATCAGTGGGTTGACTGACATCCATCCGCCGACTCCGGTAACCCTGCCGCCCCGACACCCCAAGACGAGGAGCCTCCCGCGGCGAAGTTTTGCTGCCACACTGACAATCATCGGGATCCGGGGTGATCCGCCAACGCACCGCGGGGTACTCGTGTGTCGTAACCGTCCACGTTCAGCTCGCTACGGGGCACAATGGCGATCGTCCAGGGGCTGGCGGGCTCAAGGCCGGTCGCCCGGTCCACCCCGGGGTGCAATGAACGCTCCTGAACGCGGATGCGGGTGCCCTCTTGCCATACCCGCACGATGGCGATGCCCAGCTCGCTGTTGGGCGTGGGCCCCAGGCCCGCGATCAAGACCATTTGCGTGCGGAAGTCGACCGGGATCTCGGCGATCGGGATTTGGGCGAGTGTGCGGGCATCCCGGGCCACGAGCCGGACACGACGGTTGAGACGTGAGTACAGGCCGCTCTTCTGCCACAGGATCGGCAAATCCTCCGCCACGTCGGCCTCGCGGGTGGCCGTGGGGCGGTGGGTTGTGCAGGCCGTGCCCGCGACCAGAAGGATCCCCACCATCCCGATGACAAGCAAAGCCGCCATCCTAGGCAGAGCCGTAACCCTAAGCGGAGCCGCGACCGCCAGGGAGCGGTTCCCCTCAGCGCGGCCCAGCGGAACCGCTTCCTCACCCTTGACATCGCTGCGCGAGGTGAAGGGCAGGCGAGCGCGGCTCTCATCGGACCGACCACTCTTCACGCATACTCTTGGCGGATTAGGGCTCATGCCCCGGCATGATAACGCAAACCGGGCGGTGTCCGCACGGGCGACCGGTGAAGCCGCACCATGCAGAGTGCATCCTGCGAACCGTGGCGGCTGGGGGGCAGGCACGCGCCGTCGCGTGCGACTGCTGTGTCAGCAGTGCCTCTCCCCCGAAAAACACTGCTCACAGAGCAGTGCCCACACGAATGAGGCCTGCCCCTCAACAGAAAACGCACCCCACCAGGCACGCGGGCCGGGCTATACCCAATGGAAACCCATGGCTACGGCCAGGTCGATCAACGTCTGGGGAAGCTCCACTTCGCCCGATCCGACCTGCTGAGCCAGGGCCGTGAGGTCCGACATGTTGGCTACGCCGTTGGCCTGCAAGAAGTCCACGATCACCTCAGCCTCTTCGTCCGACAAATCCCGGGCGGCCACCTCGGCGGGCAATGGCACGCCGATCATGCCCGCGATGGTCGTCAGGTTGTCAGCCACAACCTGCCATTCGTCGGCATTGAATTGGCCGATAGGGGGGTCCGCAGGATCCGAAAGGATTTTGGCGGCCACCGTCACCATGCTCCCACCACCCTGGTTGTTCGTTCGCTCCGGCGCGGGAGCCGGACAGCCCGATATCACCGCCAGCAGCAACGCGCAACCCATGCCCCGGTAGAAGAATGGCGAGAATCGCATAGCGGATCTCCTCTGTGGTTCGCACAACATATAGTGTCACATGACGCGGCCGGTCTCCGACCGCAAACGCACCAGCCTCCCGCTGTTACTTCGGCCAGAAAGCCAAGAAACATAAACGCCGCCGGAGCGCCTCGATTGCCTGGTTCAGCCTGCATGCAAGCGTCCGGGGAGGCGCTTTGCAGGCATGCCATGTTTGGCTTGATGGCTTGTTCGGTGATGGGCGGGAACCTATAGTTGGCGGGCCGAAAGGGGGGGGAAGCTGAAGGCCAAAGGTAGGGGGAGAGGGCAGGAAGCGACGGCGCAGAGATGAGTTGCGGGCATATGGTGTGAGTCAGATGGCATGAGTGAAGAGCTGTTGGATATCGTATTTGCCGCTCCGCACCCGGACGATCTGGAGATTGGCTGCGGCGGGACAATCGCGTCATTGGTAGATCAAGGGTACCGGGTGGGCATGGTTCACCTGACTAACGGCGAGCCGACGCCTCGAGGATCGGTCGAGGCCAGGCTGGCCGAGGCACAGACGGCGGCCAAGATCCTCGGTGCCCAGGTGTGCGAGATTCTTCCGCTGACCAATCGTGAGCTGATGGACACGCCAGCCGCCCGCTATGCGTTGGCGACCGTGCTGCGGCGCTACCGCCCGCGGATTCTGGTGGGCTTGGCTGGCCGCACCGTCTCCGCTTCCCCGGACCACTACCAAGCCCAGCTCATCACCGAGGCCGCCCGGTTCTACGCCCAACTGACCCGCTGGAACGACCGGTTCGGCGGGACGGAACCCTATCGCGTGGATCATCTGGTGTATCGGCCCATCCCGTCGGCGGCGGAGGCCCACCATTTCCCCGCCCAGTTCGTGGTCGACATCCAGAATACGCTCGACCGCAAGCTCGAAGCGGTCCGCTGCTACCAATCGCAGTTCTCCGGCGAGCGCTGGGAGGGGATCAAGCATTACATCCTCAGTGCCGCCGGCGTCGATGGCATGCGCTGCGGCTACCGATACGGCGAGCTGTACGCGTTGCCGCGCCCGCTCGGGATCAAGGACATGGTCGCCGCCCTGAGCCCCTGGGAAATCCCCACACCGATCGATCCCCCGCAGACGTGAGGTGGGGAAGGCGAAAGGCTGATGGGGAAAAACGGAAAGAGGCGACCGGGGCCGCGCAAGCATGACGTATACTTTCGCGGGGCAAACACACCATTCGGCTTGCCGCTTCGCGGCGTGAGCGCGTACGTCATCGCGGTCTACCGCCTGAAGGTTTCTGGACTTGCTGCTCACCGCACGCACAACCGGGAATGACGAACCGGTTGTCACCCCGGGATCGCCCGCGATCTTCCTTGCTCGCTGGTTCACTTAACACCTTGCTTCCAAGGCAGTATCTTTGCATCCTGAGACGTTCGGGTATCCGGACGCTGCTGGGGTCGATTCGACGGGCAGCAGGGCGAGTCACGAAACAGGCATGAGCAACCACACCCAACGCAGCTTGGTCCCTCTCCGCAAGCGATGCTGCGTAGGCGCACTGACGGCCTGTCTGCTGGGGGCGACGGGTTGCCTCTTGCCGATCAGCGAGGTTCTGCAGCAGCCGGCCGACCCCACCGTCCCGCTGACCCTGGTCGATGTCTCCCCGCGGCGCGAGGCTCTCACCGCCGATTGGCTGCCCGACCATGGCCGGCTGGACGACGCGACCCGCGGACGCCACGAGATCGCGGCCGCCGACTGGGTCGAGCTGCTGGCGGAGGACTTCGCCCGGGCGGGCTCAACGGCGGTGCCCGACTGGAACATGGTGAGTTTCCCATCGATTCGGCCGCTGGTGCTTGAGGGTCTGCACGCGATCGAGCTCCGCGGCCCGCCGGATATGCGGGAGGTATGCGGTATCGAGCGCGAGTTGGACGCCGCCCGGTTGGCCGGGGGCTACTTGCGGTTGGAGCTGCGGTTTACCTGCCGATCGGTGAAGCGGCACGACGCCCTGGAAGGCATGAACATCTCGCTTGTGGCGACGGACGCTTCGGGAGCCACCCGGCTGGTGTCGTTACCGCTGGCTGCGGGGGTATCGCCTGGATGGGAATGGCGGCGTTATGGGTTGCGGTGTCGGCCGGAGCTGCGACGCGTGAAGCTCTCCATCCTGGCGGAGCGACCCGGTGCGATGATCACCCTGGCGGAGCTTCGTGTGTCGGCGGCACGCATGCCGGGCGGGAGCGAGTCCATCGCCACCCCGGCGCCGGACGCCCCGGCCCGCCCGGTTGTTAACCTCATTAAAGACGGGAACTTCGAGACGGCCGCGACTCCCTTCCTGACGAGCGGCACGGGTCGCTGGCCGAACGGCGATCCGCTCACGGTACCTGTGAACTGGCGTTTTGCCGGTGAAGCGGCAGTCGGCTCGCAATCGCTGGTGCTGGATGTGCTGTCCGTATCGGCGGGGGTGATCTTCGGGCCGTTGGACCTGACGCGGCAGCCGGCCGGTCCGGCCGCCCAGCCAACCGAGTGGTTCCTGACGTTCCACAGCCGGTCGGCGCGGACGACGATGCTGACGGTGACGTTGCGGACGGCCACACGAACGCTGGGACAGGCGAGCTACCCACTGACCTCGGGTTGGCAGCGTTACACGGGTCGGCTGACCGCAGGCGCGACCACGTTCGCGGAGCATGCGGAGTTGGCCACGGCGGAGCTGGTGTTCTCATTCGCGGGCGATGGCGAGACCGAGGCGAACGCCTGCTGGCTGGACGCGGTGGCGTTGACAGACCGGCCGATCGCCCTGGACTACGTTGGTTCCTCGCCGGTGGAGCTTGGCTTGTTGGGCCCCGCCCGGGAGCCTGGAGATCTGAGCAACCTGGCCGACGCGGGCGAGGAAGTGCGGTTCGCCGTTCGGCTGGTGGCGGATCCGAGTTTGATTCGAGCGGCGATGATCGAGGGTGGTGCGACGTCCGCGCCGGAACCGGTCCGCGGCCAACCGGCCGGCCCGGTGGGTCATCTGGCAGTGGACGTGGTCGACGCGTGGGATCGCGTTGTGGCCACACGAACGCAGGTGGCGGTCCTGCCGGAGGGCGGCGTGCTGACCGAGCGTCTCAGCGCGAAGCTGCCACGAGGCTATTACCGCGTGCTGGCGACGCTCTGGGCCGGTCAGCCGGGCGAGTCGGCCATCGTCTCGCAAGCCACGTTGCCGCTTGCGGTGATCGCGATGTTCGATCCGGTACCCATGGGCAACCTTTTCGGGCTCACGGCTGCGGGGCTGAATGTCTCACGGTTCACGACGCATCTTGGCTCGGGCTGGCTGCGGGTCGACGTGTCGGCCGGCCGCCTGGGTCGTGGGGCACGGGATTGGGACTTCGCCGCCTGGCAGGTGTTCATGCAGGTCTGCGAGCACACGGGAGTCCAGGCGGTTGCGAGGCTCGATCTGCCACGTCGGCCGGAGGATCGTCTTCCCTTCGTCGAGCGTTGGTTGGCGAGTAGTGAGGTGCAGCCGTTCGGCCTGTCGGTGCCGGCGCCGGAGTCCGGGGCGTCAGGCGAGTTGGATTGGGTACGCCAAGTGCTGACGATTCAGGCGCCTGGTTGCCGATTGGTCTCCGATCTGTCGAGTTTGGCGAACCTGCCCGAGGGGCAAGCCGGTGCGGCCCCGGATTCGAGCGTGGTTTGGGGCATTCGCAGGCAATGGGATACACATCCTGAGGAGGCGGAGAGCTACCTGGATCGCGTTGGACGGCATCGCTCGCCGGGGGCCGCGGTGTGGGATCTGGGCGTGCCGGTGAGGCTGGATGGTCAACCGGTTCGGCGGTGGCGGGAGATGTCGGTCGGCGGTCTGCCGGGCGAGGCGGCGGATCTGTTGACCCTGTTGCCGGAACCGGAAGACCCGGTCCGGTCGGCATCCCGACTGGTTCGCGGTCTGTTGATTCGCACGTTGGCGGGTGCGCAGATGATCTGCAGCGAGGCGCTGGCCCTGGACCCGCCGCGGTCGATTCACGATGACGGGCACCAGCGGCTGCACGAGGCTGATCTGTCGCCCCGGCCGGCGCTGGTGGCGTTCGACCTGCTGGCGGAGTTGCTCAACGATGCCACGCTGCAACGTTGGATCGATGTCGAAGGTGGCGGTCGAATGCTCTATTTCGAGAAGGACAGCGGTGGGGCGGTAGCGGCGTTCTGGCGACCGTCGGGGATGTCCATGACAACCCTGGAGATGCTGCATGTGCCCTCGACGATTCAGACGCTCGATTGCCTGGGGAGTGTGGAGCCCGCCCGGTTTGCCGGCTCGTACCGGGTCCTCGAGGCCAACGAAATCGTGCGTTATCTCGTGGCTCCGCCCGAGCAGCGCGAGATTCTCCGGCAGGCGATGTCCACACTGCGGGCGGCTCTCGGCCCGCCGGAGGGGTGACTCGCACATTGACTTGGGAGCGCGCGGGGTTATGATCGGTGTCCGGGTTGAGAACCTTCATGGAGAGAATGAACATGCGCACACGAACCGCATGGACTGTCGGATTGGGATTGCTGGCCCTGGTGCTGGTAAGCGGATGCCAGGAGCAGCGGCAGGAACCGATCGCCCAGGCACCCGTTCAGGAACCCGTGCCCGAGCCGTTCCCGGAGAGTCAGGTTCCGGCGCCTGAGCCTCAGCCTGTTCGAGCAGAGACGCCGGCACCAGCTCCTCAGCCGGCACCGGCCGTGGATACCTCGCTGACTGAGGCCGAGGCCACCCAACCCCCGCCGCGCCAGCAGCCTCCGCAGAACTACGCACCGGCAGCGCCCCAGCGGGCGTCCCGGACCTACGTGGTCCAGAAGAACGACACTCTGCAGAAGATCTCGCAGAAGTACTACGGTACGACGAAAAACTGGCGGCGGATCTTCGACGCGAACCGCAAGGCCATCGGCAGCGATCCGAACAAGATCAAGCCGGGAACACGGCTGGTCATCCCCTGACGCGCCGTGATAATCGGCGGCGATATGCAGCGCCCGCTCTCTTGCGCTCGCGGTGCGGATGTGCCGGTTGCCGGTCGACGGTTGTGTTCCCGATCGACGGCGGTGCGTGGAGGATCCGCTCCTTGGCGGTCGCGGCTCTGTTTGACGCGCGTTTGAGCGTCTGTCGATTCGATAGCGTGGTGCGATCTGGGGCTGGCTGTGTCTTCTTCCCCCATCGACAGACCGATCCAATCTCCCCTCGATAAGCCGGTGCAGTTTGTGAGCGGGGTCGGGCCGTATCGAGCCCGCCTGCTCGGCGAACTGGGTGTCCAGACGGTCGGCGATCTGATCCAGCATTTTCCCTTCCGTTACGAAGACCAGGGTCCGCCGCAACGGATCGACACACTGCGGCTGGACGAGCCGGCCACCATCATCGGCGTGGTGGACCAAGTGCGCTGGCAGGGGGGCTTCGGGCGCCAGGTGAAGTCCACCCTGCGGGCCACGATCAGCGACGGCACGGGTCGCGCCCGGATCACCTGGTTTAACGCTCCGCACATGCGGCAGCGGTTGGAGCGCGGTCAGGTGGTGCGGCTGTACGGCAAGATCGGCGTGGAGAACGACCTGGCCCACATGGCCAACCCGCGGATCGAGTGGCTGGATCCGAAGGCGGACCCGGCCTCGTGGCACTTCGGTCGACTGGTGCCGGTCTATCGGGCGACGGCGAATCTGACCTCGGCGCAGATCGCCCGCATTGTGGATCACGTGCTCGACGAGGCGGTGACTGCGATCGAGGAGCCGCTACCGGCCGAGCTGTGTCGACAGCGCGGGCTGCCGCCTCGGGCGGAAGCGATCCGCATGCTGCATCGGCCGACCTCGCTGGAAGAGACCGAGCCCGCTCGCCGGCGACTGGCGTACGAAGAACTGCTGCTCATGCAACTGGCGATCTCGCTGCAACGGCGTTGGTCGGCGGCCCGGGCGCGGGCGCCGGAGTTGCCGCTCACCGAGAAAATCGACCAGCGCATTCGCTTGCGGTTTCCTTTCTCGCTGACCGCCGCCCAGAACCGGGTCATCCGCCAGATCGTCGCGGACCTGGCCAGGTCGCGGCCCATGGCCCGACTGCTCCAGGGCGACGTGGGCAGCGGTAAGACGGTGGTCGCCCTCTATGCCGCTCTGGTCACTGTCGCCAATCGCCACCAGTGCGCGATCCTGGCCCCGACGGAAGTGCTCGCCTCTCAGCACTATGCCAACATCGAGAAGTACCTGGCTGGCAGCCGGGTGCGCCGCGGATTGCTGACCGGCAGAACCACCAAGGCCGAGCGCCAACGGCTGCTGGCGGCGACGGCGGCGGGCGAGATTGATCTGCTGGTCGGCACGCAGGCGTTACTCGAACGAACGGTGCGTTTCGCCTCGCTCGGGCTGGTGGTCGTGGACGAGCAGCACAAGTTCGGCGTGGCCCAGCGGGCGACGCTCAAGGGCATCGGGCTCAAGAACAGCGAGGCGGGGGACTCGGTCACCGACTCGCGCACCTCGCGCGAACCCCACTATCTGGTGATGACCGCGACGCCCATTCCGCGGACGTTGTCCATGACCGTGTTCGGCGATCTGGACGTGTCCTCGATCGACGAGTTGCCGCCCGGCCGACAGCCCGTGCTCACACGACTGGTGGATGCCCGATCCGAAGCCCAGGCGTGGCTGGCTGTCCGTCGGCGCATCGCCGAAGGTGAGCAGGCGTACATCGTCTACCCGCTGGTAGAGGAGTCGGACAGTCTGGACCTCAAGGCGGCCACGGTCGAGATGGGTCATGTAGCCCACGACCTGTTGCCGGGCACGCGCGTCGGGCTGTTGCACGGGCGGATGAACAAGCAGGAGAAGCAGGCGGTCATGAAGTCGTTTGCCGCTCATCGACTTGATGTTTTGGTGTCGACCACGGTGATCGAGGTGGGCATCGACGTGCCCAACGCGACGGTGATGGTCGTGCAGCACGCGGAGCGATACGGGCTGTCCGCCCTGCACCAGTTGCGCGGGCGCGTCGGGCGCGGCCACAAGCCCTCGATCTGCCTGCTCATGGCCGACCGCATGGGCGACCTGGCCCGCAAACGGCTCAAGGTACTGTGCGGCACGAACGACGGGTTCCGGATCGCCGAGGAGGATCTGCGGTTGCGCGGCCCGGGTGAACTGCTGGGCACCCGGCAGCACGGCTTCCCCGAGTTTCGCGTCGCCAACCTGGTCGAGGATGCCGAGCTGCTGCTGCGGGCCCGCGACGACGCGGCCGAACTGGTGCGGCAGGATCCTCGACTGACCCGGCCCATCCACCAGCCCCTGCGGGCCGAGCTGCGCCGCCGTTTCCGCGACAAGGTGGCGTTCATGCAGGTCGGGTGATAAAGTGGAGAGCGGATGCTGAGAAGTGAGCTGCGAGAAGCAAGAGCGCAAGAGCCTGAGACGGTGGTTGCTCAGCCCATCCGTCGTTTGCCAACGTGATCCGTGGGTAGAAGGAAGAAGTGCCCACAGATAAATACAGATGGGGCGGCTGGAAGCGAGCTTCGCCGGGCTGTGCTCTCTGTGCCTGTGTGGCTTTGTGCCTGTGTGCCTGTGTGCCTTGACTCGTGAATGGTGACGGTTCGGGATTTGAGATTCGGAATCTGAGATTTCAGATTCGGAATCCGGGATCTCAGATTCGGGATTTGAGATTTGGGATTTGAGATCTGAGATTCGGGATTTGAGGGGTTCTATGCAGGGAATCGAAGACCTGAAATATGACGCCAACGGGCTCATCCCGGCCATCGTGCAGGATGCCGATACGGGTGAGGTCCTGATGATGGCCTACATGAACAAGAACAGCCTGGCGGACTCGATCCGCACCGGCAAGACGCACTTCTGGTCGCGGTCGCGGCAGAAGTATTGGATGAAGGGCGAGTCCAGCGGGCATACGCAGGACATCCAGGAGATCCTGATCGACTGCGACAAGGACACGCTGCTGATCAAGGCCAAGCAGCACGGGGCGGCATGCCACGAGGGCTACCGAAACTGCTTCTACCGGCGGCTGGACCCGGGCACAGGACAATGGTCGATCGTGGCGGAGAAACTGTTTGACCCGGCGGCCGTCTACGGAAAGAAGTAGGACGCCAGCGAGGGGCCGCGTTTTTCGGCCATGCCGGGTTTGCGATGCCCGTCGGGCAGGCTACGGGGGGGCGACCGTGAGGAAGCGGCCGGCTGAGTTGGACGCTTGGATCGCGGCCGAATGTCGCCTCGGGAGAAGCAACAAGCCGTGAACACACAGCTTAGACTCTCGCGCACGCCGCCTGCCAGCCGATGCAGTTGGTGGCTGTCGGCATTGAGCGGCACGATCGGGCTGGGGCTGGTCCTGGGCTTCGAAGAGCCGCCGGTCAGCGACGAGCATATCCGCCTGCTCCTGGCGTTCTCGCTGGGCACATTCGCCCTGAGCCGATTGCTGATGTTCGTGCCGCTGGCCGGCTCGGCGAAGCGATTCAAACGCTGGTGGCCTGATTTCCTGCTCCTGGCAGCGGCGGGAACCTGGTGGGCACTCGATCACACGCGCGAGCCGCTCATTCTCAAGCTGGGGGCCGGTTACTGCCTGCTGACCGCCGGCGCCGCCTGCGTGAGCAATGGCTTGCGCTTCCTGATCCACGGCGGGGCGATCGGCCGACCGTCGCACGCGGGGACGCGATTGCTGCTCGCGGCCATCGGGGCGTGCATCCTCGGTGGCGCGATTCTTTCGCTACCGGTCTGCTGGGGCAATAAGGACGCTCACCCCGCGGAGTGGGACAGTGCCTACCCGGCCTACAAGCTGGCCGTGCACACCCTCGACTGCACCTTCACCGCCGTCGCCGCCCTCACCGGGACGGCCCTCACACGGCAGGACATCGGCGCCGAGTTCGACCGGCCAGGCCAGATCGCCATCTTGGTACTCATGCAGATCGGTGGGTTGGCGGCACTGGTGATCGGCACCTGTGCCGGCTGGCGATTGCGGAATCTGGTGGGTTGGGAAGGTATCGACGACGACACTTCGCCGCGTGGCATGCGGCGATTGGTGATCTTCGCCGTCACCATCGCCTTGGTGCTCGAGATCATCGGGGCGGCTTTGTTGATCTCGCCGGGAGCCGGCACCGATGGCGACGCGTCCGCATGGTCGTGGGAGCGACTCTTCCCAGCCGCGTTCTACGCGGTCAGCGCCTTCTGCAACGCCGGCCTGACCCTTACCCCCGACAGCCTCATTCCCCACGGCGGGGCTCACGCGGTTTACGCGGCCATCTTACCGCTGATGATCCTCGGCGGCCTGGGCGGACCGGTGCTGTACGACCTGGCTCGCCGCGGCACCCGCTATCGCGGGCTGGGCATCGGCTACCTCTCGCGGCACACGGTCTACACCCTGCTGGCGGCCGGCGGACTGCTGACCGTCGGCACACTCACGATCCGCTTCATCGAGAACTCCACCGCGTATCAGCTTCGCTTCCCACGCGAAGATACGCCCGGCCGACTCATGCTGCCAACCACCGCCCCGGTGACTGCAACCCGGCACTCGCCGGAAACCACACAGCGGGCGGAGGCCCAGCGATTGGCAAGTATGCCCCCGGCCCAGCAATGGCTGGCGTCCGCGTTCCTGGCGACCTCGACGGGCGGCGGCGGGATGTGGACCGTGCGCATCGACGAGGCCTCGCTCTCGCCGGCGACGCGCACGGTGATGATGCTCGGCATGCTGATCGGCGGCGGTGTGGGCGGGACGGCCGGCGGTCTGAGAATCGCCATGCTGCTGTTGTTGTTATCCGCTCTCGTTTCGCCGGGCCGCACGCTGCGTGCCGGGGAGCTCTCGCCTCGGCAGATCGGCAGGCAGCAGGGCATGATCCTCGCGGCGGCGATCGCAGTGACGCTGTGCGGCCTGGCCGCCCTGTGCGCCCTCGTGCTGATCTACCGTGAGACCGGTTCGCCGCTGGTCTGCCTGTTCGAGGCAGTCAGCGCTACCTGCAATGTGGGGCTCTCCACAGGGCTGACGCAGCAGCTCTCCGTGCATGGCCGGGTGGCGGTCATGCTGGCCATGCTGCTCGGACGCGTACTACCGCTGGCCCTGCTCATGCGCTGCCTGTGGCTGCCGCTGCCCCCGAGCCCACAGGCCGACCGGGTCAGTCTGCGAGCCCGCGAGCAGCAGGTGCCCGAAGCCGCGGCCCCCCCTGCCGCCGCGGATAACCGCCCCAGCGACCTCGACGCTCCCATCCCACTCGAACCGGAGCGCTAGAACGATTCCCGACTCATCGTAGCGGTCGCCCCCTCCGCCTCAGCGGACAGGTTGTGCCGACCGGCCTGTTCTTCGCCAGGGCCAGGGCAACTTGTTGCTGTCGACGTCTGGACCCGTCCATCAACAAGTTGACTCGGTCCTTGGCAAGTCGCTCTCTCCGCCGCTGCTTTCGCGGACCTACCGCAGGATGGCCCGGCGGGTTGCCATCACCCTCGAACACGCGTACCATAAGAGGTGCCGCGTAAGGAACCTTTGAAGATCTCCCCTCGTCCACATTCCGGAGGCTTGCTATGCGTACACAAAAGACCATGCTTCGTATCGCCGGGTGGTTGCTTTGCACCGTCACCGCGGTCGCCGTCATGGGGGCCGACTGCACGTGGGTGCCGTTTCCGGTGATGAACACGGTCGACATCGAGTTGGTGAACGAGACCGAGTATCCGATCGAGCCGCGGCTGTTCGTCGATCCCCGCGCGGATCTGACCGTCTACGAGGATCTCATCCAGGAAGCCAACTGGGTGGTTGTGGATCCGCCGCTGGCTCCGGGCGAGGTAGCGACCTACACCTTCTACTGCGCCGACGCCGGCACCATCGCCTCAGACTACGCCATCATGCTGTTGTCCGACACGGAAGGGTACGAGAGCGACAACGGACCGTGGGTATGGTACGAGCACGATTACCTTTGCGGTGATACGATCAGCTTCATCTTCATCGATGAGTATGACATTGGCGGCGATTTCTTCACCCGCGTCGAGGTCAACGGCGAATTCGTGACCGACCAGTAAGCCACGCTCCGAGCCGTGGACGCAATCGCGAGCCGTGGACGCAAGTCCACGGGTCCCGCCCGCGATCCTGAGTCAACCGCCTGTCCGCGGGAGATCCGCCGCCAGACGGCGCAACAGCCTGAAATCGTAAATCCCCGTGGCGTGCCCGTCGCTCCACTCCAGTTGCAGCGCGTAGTTGCCGACGAGATGCCCGCCGGTCACCATCACCGGCGTGGTCTGTGAAGGTGATAGCACCGGCAAAAGCGTCCGTGACTGCTCCTCATACTCCGTTCGGCAAGCGGCACAGGGACAGTGGCGACGCAGAAACGCCGCGGGGTAGTCGTGGGTCACCCCATCGGCCCAGGTGATCCGCAGCACCTGCCGGGCCATCTCGATATCCAACCCCGTCGGCCGGCATTGCTCCGCGGTCAACGCTACATCATCAGACCTCTGCTCGGACATACAGAACCCCGGCTCGATCCACAGAAGAACACGACGATCCGCGGTCAAACCGCCGACCGGTTCACCTCTTCGCGACGAGATTCCCCGACCGACCGCCGCTCTTGCTCTCCAGCCGGACGTGGGTGATCTCCGCTGCCCGACTGACTGACTTGCACATATCGTAGACCGTCAGGGCAGCCACAGCCGCCGCGGTCAGGGCCTCCATCTCCACGCCGGTCCGGGCCTGCACACGCACCCGGGCCAGGATGGCCACGGCCTCGGGCGGTTCAGGCACCGCATCCACCTCGACCATACTGATCGGCAGCGGATGACACAGCGGCAGGAGGTCGGCGGTGCGCTTGGCGGCGGCGATACCGGCCACCCGGGCGACGGTGAGCACGTCCCCCTTGGGGATCCGGCCGGCCTGCAGCCGCCGCAGGGCATCCGCCCCGATGACCACCCGCGCACTGGCCGTCGCCTCCCGACGCGTCGAGCGTTTACCCCCCACGTCGATCATGCGGACCCCTCCGGTCCCCCCACGCCCTGTGTCTGCGGATCGCCTGACCGCCATGATGGCCTCTCCTCGATAGGTCCCCGGCCGCCCGCCGGCCTTGCCTGGACGGTATCATCTCCCGCCGCAAGATGCGACCCCCCTCTTGACCCGATGGTGCCCTGTGCTCTATGCTGATGGTGGACAGGTCACCAGGGTAAGTAGTCATTCGGCCGCAAGTTCCGGGTTTCAGGGTTCGACCGGCCGCCCAGGTGGCGTATGCTCTGCGCCAAAGCGCAAGTAAGGGCAGAATCTTGATCGGCATCGCACTCACGACGCGCACGACGGCTTGAGATGACACATCGCCGAGCTCATCAGCGATGTGTCCGCCATGCGTGACGTGAGTCCGGTGCCGATTCTTTTTGTAAGGATGGTTTCAGTTGAGATGCCCCGCGTAACCCTTCCTGACAGCAACGTTCTCGAAATGCCGGCCGGCTCGACCGTCGCCGACGTCGCCCAACGCATCGGGCCGCGTCTCGCTCAGGCAGCCATCGCCGGCAAGATCGATGATGAGATCGTGGACCTCGGCCGGCCTATCGACCGCGATTGCCGAATCGAGATCCTCACGCCCAAAGCGGATCACCCCGACAGCTTGTACGTGATGCGCCACAGTGCCGCCCACGTCATGGCCGAGGCCATCTGCTCGCTTTTCCCCTCGACCAAGCTGGTCTACGGCCCGCCGGTAGATAACGGTTTCTACTACGATATCGACCTCGACCGCCCGCTGACGCCGGACGACTTTCCGGCCATTGAGGCCCGCATGGCGGAGATCGTCAAGGCCGACCGGCCGTTCTCCCGCTATTGCGTCTCGCGCGACGAGGGCATGGCCCGGCTTCGCCAGGAGGGCAACCGCTACAAGGTGGACAACGCCGAGCGGGCCGACGGCGAATTGAGCTTCTACGTTACCGGCAACCGCCCGGGCGAGGACTTCGAGGATCTCTGCCGCGGGCCACATGTGCCCAGCACCGGCCGCATCGGGGCCTTCAAGGTCATGCAGGTCAGCGGGGCCTACTATCGCGGCGACCAGAACGACAAACAACTCCAGCGCGTCTACGGCACCGCCTGGCCAACACCCAAGGACCTCAAGAACTACCTCACGCAGCTCGAAGAGGCTCGCAAACGCGACCATCGCCGGATCGGCCAGGAACTCGGCCTGTTCACCATCGACCCGCTGGTCGGTAGCGGGCTGATCCTCTGGAAACCCAAGGGGGCCCGCGTCCGCTACGAGCTGGAAAGCTTCCTGAGGCAGGAGCTGGTCCGCTGCGGATACGAGATGGTCTACACCCCGCAGATCGGCAAGCTTGGTCTCTACCGCACCAGCGGGCACTTCCCCTACTACAAGGACAGTCAGTTCCCGCCGGTCTGGGAGAACGAGGCCGACAAGCAGTTCAACCTGCTCTGGGAAGAGCTGCGCAAGCTGTCCGCTGACGGCCCGGTGACGATCGACCGGCTGCCCGGCATGGATGACCTGCGCCAGGCTGATCCCGAGTTCCACAAGGAGCTGACCGAGGCGGCAGCCCACGGTCGCGACGCGGTTATTCGCCGGATCGAGAACCGGCTCGACGTGTCGGACGGCTACCTGCTCCGCCCGATGAACTGCCCGCACCACATTCGGATTTTCGCGTCCGAGCCGCACAGCTACCGCGACCTGCCGATCCGGCTGGCCGAGTTCGGCACGGTTTACCGCTACGAGCAAAGCGGCGAGCTGTCCGGGATGACCCGGGTCCGCGGGTTCACGCAGGATGATGCCCACATCTTCTGCCGGCCCGACCAGTTGCTGGCCGAGATCACCGGTTGCGTGCAGCTCACTCGCAAAGTCTTGGACCTGCTGAGCTTAGGCAATTATCGGGTACGGATTGGGCTGCGTGACCCGGCCAGCAACAAGTACGTCGGCAGCAACGAAAACTGGGCCCTGGCCGAGCAGGCGGTCCGTGAGGCGGTCCGCGCAAGCGGGATGAGCTTCACCGAGGAGACCGGCGAGGCGGCGTTCTACGGTCCGAAAATCGACTTCGTGGTCAAGGACTGCATCGAGCGGGAGTGGCAGTTAGGCACCGTTCAGGTCGATTATAATCTGCCGGAGCGGTTCGATCTGAGCTACATCGGCTCGGACAATACCCCGCACCGGCCGGTGATGATCCACCGGGCGCCGTTTGGCAGCCTGGAGCGGTTTGTGGGTATACTGATCGAGCACTTTGCTGGCTCGTTCCCGCTGTGGTTGGCCCCGGTGCAGGTGTATGTGGCCTCGATCAGCGAGAAGAGTGCCGCCCATGCGACCGCAGTCTGTAATCGGTTGCGAGCCGCGGGCTTGCGGGTGGAGTTGGACACCTCGGCGGAGAAGATCGGGCCGAAGAAGCACGCCGCGCGGCAACAGCGTATTCCCTACATCCTCGTGGTGGGGGAGAAGGAAGCGGCCGACGGCACGGTGAACGTGAACGACCGAACCGGGCGAACCATCGGCACAGAGCCACTCGAAGGCTTTGTGGCCCGGTGCGTTCGCGAGGTCGCTAACCGTGAACTGACGACCATGGAGCGGGGCGCGGGCTCGCAGGCCGCTGGAGCCCCCTCATCCGAATGAGGCGTAGTGTAGACGCCAGAAATGAGTGTGCCTGCATGGAAAGGATTGAGCCATCGCCGTGAATCATCGCTGTAACGAGCAGATCCGCATTTCGCCAGTCCGCGTGATCGACGAAAACAACGAGCAGCTCGGGGTCATGCCCACCGACGAGGCCATGTCTCGGGCACGATCGGCCGGTATGGATCTCGTCGAGATCGCACCCACCGAGCGTCCGCCCGTCTGCCGGATCATGGACTACGGCAAGTTCAAGTATGGCCAGAAGAGGCGCAAGCAGAAGAGCCGCGAGCAGAAGCTCAAGGAGATCCGCCTCCATCCGGACATCGGCGATCACGACCGGAACATCAAGCTCAACCAGGCGGTCGGCTTCATCGAGAAGGGCGACAAGGTCCAGTTCACCATGATCTTTCGCGGCCGCGAGCGGTTTCACCAGAACCTCGGCTTCGAGATGTTCAACAGCATTGTCGAGGGTTTGGGTGAGCGGGCCAAGGTAGAACGTCCGCCCCGCAGCGAAGGCCGTCGGCTGATTATGGTGATTGCCCCGGCCAAGAAGACGGCTACGGGATCGGGTGCCTCGAAGGAGGCTGGCCCGGCCTGATTCGCCAGCGAGGGGATCCCACGGGGGCTGTGACTCGCCGGGGCGTTCCATGCCCGCCGGCCGTCAGCCTGCCGGGACCATGGCCACTTGTTGCTGTTCGTCCCATACGTTTGGGCACATTCATCAGCAAGTTGACTCGGTCCGCGGTGGATCGGCACGCCCGCCGATTCTGTCACCGAATGCCGGTTCGCGGTCAAATGTTTGTGAGGTGGTGTTGCCCGCCTCGCATCGCTACACTTTGCGATCCAGGCAGGCAGTCGCCGAAGCCGGGGACATCGCCCACGGGATCGTCCTTACTGACCAGGCGAGTTGCGCGGAGCAAACAAGGGATTCAGGCATATACATTGAGGTAGAAATGGCAGACTTGGTACCAGCACATGGCGGCCTCGAACGGCCGGTGAATCGCACTGTCGCCCCCGATCGCCAGGCGGAGTTTTGCAGAGAGATCGCGACCCTGCCGGCCCTGCCGGTCAGCGACGCCGACCTCTCCAGCGTATATCGCATGGGCGACGGCGGCTTGAGCCCGCTCACCGGGCCGATGGTCAAGGCGGTCTATGACCAGGTCCTCAAGGACGTGAACATCGCCCACAACGGCGGCAAGTACGCGTGGTCCATCCCCATCTCGCTGCCGGTCGCCAAGGAGCAGGGCTCGGCTTTGCGTCCGGGCCAGAAGGTGCGGTTGACCAATTCCGCCGGCCGGGCCGTCGGCCGCCTGCGAGTCGACGACGTTTTCCCCTACGACAAGATGGCCTACCTTGAATCCGTCTACCAGACGAAGCGCACCGACCACCCGGGTGCTCGCATGGTGCTCGGCGACGAGCGCGAGATGCTGGTCGGCGGCGAAGTGGAGGTTCTGCCCCAGCCCAAGCATCCCGAGTACGGGCAATACGTCCTTCGGCCGGAAGAGACCCGGGCCCTGTTCGCCGAGCGCAAGTTCCAGCGCGTCGTGGCCTTCCAGACTCGTAACCCACTCCACCGGGCCCACGAATACGCCATGGTCTACGGCGTAGAAGTTCTCACTAGGCAAGGATTCTACGCGGGCGTGGTCCTCAATCCGCTGATCGGCGAGACCAAGTCCGACGACGTCGACGCCGCCACCCGCATGCGCACCTACCGGGCACTCCTTGACGAGCGGCAGCTCGGTCAGGGTGACAAGGACGAGGCTCTCTGGCAGAAGGCCGGGCATGACATCAACGACGTGGCCCTGCTGCTCGGGTTGGATATCAAGATGTTCTACGGCGGGCCGAAGGAGGCGATCATGCACGGCATTTACCGCCAGAACTTCGGATTCAGCGACATCATCATCGGCCGCAAGCACGCGGATGCTCCCTACGACGACGGCACGGACATCTGGGACCCGCTGGCCGCCCAGCGCATCTTCGACGAGCTGACCGGCGAGTTGCATATCAAGCCGGTGAAGGTGGGCTTCGCCGCGTACTACGAGGAGCTTGGCCGGGTCGGGCTGGTTGACGAGTGCAGCAAGAAGGGCTGGAAACCGATCCCGATCAGCGGCCGCGATGTGCGCGAGGCGCTCGGCGCCGGCCGGCTGCCTGATGCCCGGGTCATGCGCGAGTCCACCGCTCGCATCCTCATCGAGGCCGCCCGCAAGTAAGCCGGGCCAGGCTGGTTGCCCAGCAGAAGACCCGATTGTCGCACGACGTACAGTTGAAGGCCCCGGCGTTATCGCCAGGCCGTCCACACCGTGCTCTGTATCAGAATCGGGTTGGTTCTCGCTTGCGACACTCGATCCCGTGACAAAACCTGGGACTTTCGTCCCCGGCTCGGTTTGCGTTGCCGGTGATCGGTGATGACCGATCGCGGATCGTGAATCCGAATCCGTGATGACCCGGGGACTTGCGTCCCCGGCTCGCTCAGTGGTCAGTACTCAGCACCTCCCCGCTCAGCGTGCGGGCAAGGGCAGGCCGAGGCGTTGCATGACCTGCTTGAGGTCGGACCATGCCTTGTTCTTGTCGCTTGGCGTGCGGAGCAGGTAGGCGGGGTGGTAGGTGGGCATGAGCGGGGTCGGCTCGCCGACGGTGGGCGATCCGGAGACGTAGTAGTCGTGCCAATGGCCTCGCAGTTGGCCAATGGGCGTGGTGCTGCGCAGCAAGGTTTGCGAGGCCGGTTTGCCGAGGGCGACGATGACCTCCGGGCGGATGATCTGCAGTTGCTGGTCGAGGTAGGGCCAGCAGGTGGAGACCTCTTGCGGATGCGGGTCACGGTTGCCGGGCGGGCGGCACTTGACGATGTTGCAGATGAACACGTCATCGCGGGTCAGGCCCATGGCCTCGATCATACGGGTGAGTAGCTGGCCGGCCCGCCCGATAAAAGCGATCCCCTGGGCGTCCTCGTCGGCACCCGGCCCTTCGCCGACGAACACCAAGCGTGCGGCGGGGTTGCCCTGCCCGAAGACCGTTTGGGTTCGGGTTTTGTGCAATGGGCAGAGGGTGCATGTCTTGACTTGCTGTTCGTCGAGTTCCTTGAGGGCCTGTGCTCGGCGAGCGATCTCCGCGGCGGGAACCGGTTTGCCCTGCTTGCCGGGCTTCCTGACTCCTGAGGCACGGGCCAGCGAGAGCGGCACGGCACGCACGCCCAGGAGAAGGTCGATTTCGAGGGAACGGGCCAGGGCGGCACTGAGATTGTGATCGGGGGAGTTCGACATGCGGCTTTGTGTACCCCTGGCGGGCGAGCCCGTCAATCCCTGCCGGCGAGGCTCGCATCGGCTGGGCAAAACAGCTACAATACGGGACTGCTTGGCGGGCACACCCGGCGGGCACACCTGGACCGCCTCCCCACGGTCGCAGACAACGGAGGAACGATCGCATTATGGCAGTCGGTAACGGTAGAGACCTTTCCGCGGGCACCAAGGTTCGCGTCGAGCCGCCCATCCCGGTGCCGGAATGGTCGGAGTGGGACGATGACAAGGGCCGGGCTTCAACCCCGGTCAAGAAGCGCTTGCAGCAGATGTTCTTCAAGGGCGACCGCAAGGTGAACGCCGAGATCGTCTACATCGCCAAAGAGACCGAGCGCGACAAGCTCCGCCGACTCGGTCGGGTCAAGGTCCGCCTTCGCGACCCCAGCGGCGCATGCGTGGTGATCACCGCCGAAGCCGCGACCCTGACCAAGACTATATGAGCGAGTAGTAGCAGTTTCGCCGGTGGGGTTGCCAGCCGGCGTCGGTGATAAGCCGGCGGATCTCGTCTTCGCTGAGCCGGAAGGTCGTGCCGGCCGCGGAGACCACATTCTCTTCCATCATCACCGAACCCATGTCGTTCGCCCCGAAGAAGAGGGCGAGCTGGCCGATCTTCGGTCCTTGCGTGACCCAGCTAGCCTGAACGTTTGGCACGTTATCGAGGAACAACCGGGCCAGGGCCAGGGTGCGCAGATACTCATGGGCCCCGGCCAGGACAAGATGCTTGCCGTCGGGCGGGTCGGTGCAGTCGGCCGGTCGCTGGGGCATCCGGCCGAGGGGGGTGTTCTCCGGCTGGAAGGTCCAGCAGATGAAGGCGGTGAACCCGCCGGTCTCATCCTGCAGGTCGCGCACGCGGCGCAGGTGCTCGATCCGTTCGGGGATGGTCTCGATGTGCCCGAACATCATGGTGATGCTGGTGCGCATGCCGATCAGGTGGGCCTGCCGCATCACTTCGAGGTACTCGTCGGTGCGGGTCTTGCCGCGACTGATGATGTCGCGGACGCGATCGACGAGGATTTCCGCTCCGCCGCCGGGGATGGTGTCCAGCCCGGCGTCCCGCAACCGCAGCAGCACATCGCGGACGGGCATGTCGAACACTTGGTGGAACGCGAAGATCTCCGGCGGGCTGAAGGCGTGCACGTGGATGCGTGGAAAGTCGCGTTTGATGAACCGCAGCAGGTCGAGGTACCAGTCGAAGCCGAGGATCTCCGGCGGCACCAGCCCGCCCTGCATGAGGATCTGCGTACCGCCGATATCGAGCAGTTCCTGGATCTTGCGGCCGATCTCCTCGAAGCTCAGGACATAGCCGGGCGGCAGTCCGGGGCGGGAAGGCCCGCGGTCCGGTGGATCGGCCTTGAAGTTGCAGAAAATGCACTTGGCCGTGCACCAGTTGGCGTAGTTGATGTTGCGGTCCACGACGTAGGTGCGGTAGGGCTCGGGGTGCAGGAGTTGGGCGGCCTGGTGTGCCCGGCGGCCGAGTTCGTGGATCGAGCAGTCCTGGTAGAGGGCGAGGGCGTCGGCCTCGGTAAGCCGCGGCAAAGTCGGTTGGGTAGCCGGCGCGCGCGAAGGATCAGCGGTGACGCTCATGTGACCCGCTCCTCCGCACCCACGGCCAAGCCCTCCGCGGTGGCCAGGGAGATGAACCGCCGCATGCCCTCCACCGCCTCGGGGGTAAGTCGGAAGCTCAAGTTTTGGGTGAGGTACCGGACGGCCAAGTCGGCGGGCCAGCCGCGCAGTGGGCCGTGTTCTCTCGCGAGGTCGGCCGCTCGAGCGACGCCACGGTCGCGCGCTTCGTCCAGTCGTCGGCTCAGGGCGGCGTTGCCAGGCGCGCCCGCATTGGCCGCCCAGACGGCAAACACGAACGGCAACCCGGTCCACTGTTTCCACGCCAAGCCCAGATCCACCTCGTGATCGAAGCCCCGCGGCCGATCCGTCACCACCTTGTCGCCGATCAACAGCACGGAAGCGCACGCCTCCGCACAGGCAAGCTCCTGCAGGGGCAGGATCTGGATCAGTCGGCGGTACCAGTGCTGCCAAATGAGCCGGGCGAGCACCACGGAGGTGTGCGAGTCGCCGTCCACGTGCAAGGTCTCGAGGCGTTCGGGCGGCACACGGGAGAAGACGCGGACGGTCAGCGTCTCGCCGTCGCTGAGAATGCCCCCGGTCGAGATCCTTTCCCATCGCCCGCCGGATCGGGCCACATCGATCACCGGCACCAGGGCGGCATCGACTCGCCCGGTGCGCAGCAGCCTCGCCAGGGCCGACGGAACCGCGAAATGCAGCCCCATGTCGGCGTCTTGGTCCAGGCCCTCGATAAGCGGTCGCGAGTTCAGGAACGCGACCACGCCCAGCTTCACCTCGGCCTGTGGGTTCATCGTTGCATGGGTATCGCAGGTCATGGGGGAGATTATAGCTCGATGCCCCGCGGCATGCGCGTTGGGCGATCATTGGCACCCGTGCGTTCGCCCGGTAGACTGTCCGGGGCGACCAACGCGTGCGGTTTTCAGCCAACGAGCCGCGCGGGCTGAAGCCCGCGCGGCCTTTGGAACGCGATTGGAGCGACGCACACACACGGGCACCGCGCGGGCTGAAGCCCGCGGCTCTTTGAACGCTCGTTCAGCTTTCAGGAAGCGGTTTCATGCAACGAGGGATATCGAGTCTGGGATTGCTGCTGGTGGCGAGTTGCGGGTCGCTCATCGCGGGCTGCGGTTCGGCGGGAGGACGACTCGACCTGACCACCTATGACGAACAGGGAGCGCCGCAGCAGCATTATGCCGACTTTCGGCGAGTCTTCTACCGGCAAAGCCCCGGGGGTACGCTCGATCTCGTCTTGTGGGCCGACCGGCCCAGCAGCGTCGATCCCACACAGACCATCACCCAACTCGTGCACGTCAAGAGCTTCTGGAACCCGCGGCCGGGCACCACCTTCGTCGAGGCCACCCAGATCAACGCCCGCGTGCAGTATGCCATGCTCACCCCGCCGACCGGCGTCCGCTACGACGGGACCGCCTTCATCAGCTTCAATCTCGACAAGCACACCGGCTTGCTGACCGGGCAGTTCGAGTCGGGCTCGCTCTCGCCGCGATTCCGCATGGGCGACGCGATCGAGCCGTTCGGCCAAGCCCGCTTCACCGGCAGCTTCAGCGCGACGGAAAGCCCTCGCGACGTGGTGCAGGCGATCCAGAAGCTCGAAGGTCTGTTCAGCCAGCGAATTCAAAGCCCCGGCAACTGAACGCGCGGACATCGGCCCGCGACCGGGGTGCACGCCCTGGCCATCGGATGGAGTCGCGGGTGGTAGTTCGCCCCATCAGCGGTCGCGCCCTGTGACAGCGGTTCACCAAACGACGTAGCGGTCGCCCCCTGCGGCGACCGGCGTGTTCTTTGCGAATTCGCCGGCCACGCAGAGGGCGACCGCTACGATGAGTCGTGACGCGCCCTTGCGGACGGTTGTCTACTTCTCTGCGGCCTGGCGCAGCTTGGCGGCCTTGTCGGTCTTCTCCCAGGTGAAGCCCGGGCCGGTCCGGCCGAAATGCCCGTTGCGGGCGGTCTCGCGGTAGATCGGCCGCAGGAGCTTCAGGTGGCGGATGATCCCCTCGGGATCGAGCGGGAATTGGTCGCGGATGAGCTTGGTGATGCGGGCCTCGTCGATCCGGGCCGTGCCGAAGGTATCGACGTGCACGCTCACGGGGTCGGCGACACCGATGGCGTAGGCGAGCTGCACTTCGCACTGATCGGCGAGTCGGGCGGCCACGATGTTCTTGGCGATGTAGCGGGCCATGTACGCGGCCGAGCGGTCGACCTTACTGGGGTCCTTGCCGCTGAACGCGCCGCCGCCGTGGCGACCGCGTCCGCCGTAGGTATCCACGATGATCTTGCGCCCGGTGAGTCCGGAGTCGCCGTGCGGCCCGCCGACCACAAACCGGCCGGTCGGGTTGATGTGGAAGCGGATGCGGTTGGACCACAGGTCGGCCCGCTCGGCCTGCACGACCGGGCGGATGACCTTATCGATGATCTGCTTGCGGGCCGCGTCGGACATATTGCCCGTACGGTCGAGCACATCCTCGGTGTGCTGGGTCGAGATGACGATGGTGTCCAGGCGGCAGGGCACGCCGTCGCTGTTGTACTCCACGGTGACCTGGCTCTTGCTGTCGGGGCGGAGCCACTTGAGTTGGCCCTGCTCGCGGACGGTGGTGAGCCGTTCGACCAGCCGGTGGGCCAGATGGATGGGCAGCGGCATCAGAACCTTGGTCTCGCGGCAGGCGAAGCCGAACATCAGGCCCTGGTCGCCGGCCCCCTGCGCCTTGCCTTTGCGGCGCGTGACGCCCTGGCTGATGTCCGCCGATTGCGAATGCAGCGCCCGGATGACCGCGCAGCTCCGGTAGTCGAACCCGGTGGCGGGGTCGTCGTACCCGATCTCGCGGACGGTCTGGCGGGCGGTCTGCTCGGCATCGGCGAGGGCCAGGTTGGCGGCGGTGTTGTGCACCGTGACTTCGCCGGCTATCGCGATCAGGCCCGTGGTGACCATCGTCTCGGCCGCGACGCGGGCGTGCGGGTCATGCTTGAGCAGGCTGTCCAGGATCGCGTCCGAGATCTGGTCGCAGACTTTATCCGGATGGCCCTGGGAAACGGACTCGGACGTGAACAGATACGTATGATTACGGTTGGTCTTGGCCAAGGTTGTGCCTTTCATGCTCAAAGGGAACACAGTATCGCCGGCTCGCACCCATGTATCACCGGCCAACAAGGGGCCAGTATAGTAAGGACTTGCTTGCTTTTTGGCAAGGGTAGCCGCCCAGGCCTTTGCGGGCTCGGGTGCATCCGCCGTTCAGTGGCAAGTTGCCAAAGGCGAAGTATCGAGGGTGGCATGGGTCGGTGCTCCGACCCGTGGCCAAATGCGGACAGCCACTGGTCTGGGTACAGACCAGTGCCACCCAGTGCCCCTGAAATTCGGATGCACCCTGCGGGCTCGCGGG
>JAAYDF010000282.1 GCA_012729395.1 Phycisphaerae bacterium | reverse complement strand
CTACGCCGTCGACGCCACCGGCTCGCTGATCCTCCTGCCCCCCGGCCCGGCGTTGGAGATCACCGTAGACCAAGAGTGACCCCGGACACCATCAACAAGTTGACTCGGTCCTGACGGCAACAAGTTGCCTTAGTCCCATGACGTCTACAAGTTGCCTGGGTCCGCACGTCAATGAATTGACTCGGTCCGCCATGGACGAGTTGACTCGGTCCCGATTCGAGGAGGATACTCTGTCCTGCCATGAGCGGGCCGACCCTGCTCCCATCCGCAAACTGGTCCGGTTCTGGCCCCGGGCTCGGGCGTATCCGCCGGCTGTGGCGTTACAAGCCGCTTGCGGTGAGTATAATCCCGGTATGGATACCGGGAGTCCCCCGCTCGGGATCAAAGCGATGCGTAGGAAGCTGGCAGACAACCTCAAGCGGATTCGTGAACGGATGCATGCCGCGTGTGAACGGAGCCGCCGGTCGGCGGACGACGTTCGGCTGGTGGCGGTCACCAAGACGATCGAGGCGGACGGGATCCGCATGGCGATCGAGGCGGGTCTGCTGGACCTCGGCGAGAGCCGGGTGCAGGAGCTGGCCAAGCGGGCAGCCATGATCCGCGAGCACCTGACCCGACGGCGGAACATCGAGCGTGGGAGCACGCCCCCGCCGGACCCGCGGTGGCATATGGTCGGTCATGTGCAGCGGAACAAGGTGCGATCGCTGCTGCCCTGGGTGCACATGGTGCACTCGGTGGACAGTCTGCGGTTGGCGGAGGAGATCAGTGCCGAGGCGGTCCGCATCGGTCGAACCATCCCGCTGCTCATCGAGGTGAACGTCGCTGGCGAGAAGAGCAAGTTCGGCATCGCCGTCGGGGCGGTCCCGCACCTGGTCGAGCACATTGCCGGCCTACCAGGCATCGAGATCGTCGGGCTGATGACCATGGCCCCGCTCTCCGAGGATCACGAGCAGGCTCGGCCGCACTTTCGCCGGCTCCGCGAGATCCTCGAGGACATGCACACCGACGGGGTGGTCGGCCCGGAGTTCCGCGAGCTGTCCATGGGCATGAGCAACGATTTTGAGGTCGCCATCGAAGAGGGTGCCACCCTGGTCCGCGTCGGCACGGCGCTGTTTGAAGGGGTCGGCTGAGCCAGCAAGGAGCTGTTGATGCCGCGTCGTGTCTGTAAACTCGCCCTGGAGGATGGGACTGTTTTCACCGGAGCGGCCTTCGGGGCGGCCGGCACCCATGTGGGCGAGGTCTGCTTCAATACCTCGATGGCCGGCTACCAGGAGATCCTCACCGATCCCTCCTACGCCGGCCAGATCGTCACCATGACGTACCCGATGATCGGCAACTACGGGGTGTGCGGCGAGGACGTCGAGTCACGGCGGCCGTTCGTCGAGGGCTTCGTGGTCAAGGAGCTGGCTCGCCGGCCCAGCAACTTTCGCGCAGCCGGCGACCTCGAGGGTTTCTTGCAGGAGCACGGCGTTGTCGGCATTGCGGGCGTCGATACGCGGGCCATCACCCGCAAGCTCCGCACGCAGGGGGCACTCAAGGGTGCCCTGTCGACTGAGATCGACGACGACCATGAGCTGGTCCGCCGGGCCCAGGCGTGGTCCGGACTGGTGGGTCTGGATCTCGTGCGCAGCGTCGCACCGGCGGAGGCGTCACGCTGGGACCGCGGCTTCGAGAGCCCGTTCGCCATGCCCTCGCGCCAGGCCGACCGGCGGTACCGGGTGGTCGCCCTGGATTGCGGCATGAAACACAACATCCTGCGTAACTTGGTCGAGGCCGGCTGCGAGGTGACCGTGGTACCGGCCGCCACGCCTGCCGCGGCGATCCTCGAGCACCAGCCGCAGGGCGTCTTCGTCAGCAACGGGCCCGGCGACCCCGCGCCGGTGCAATACGCCATCGACGCGCTGAAGAGTCTCCTGGGCCGGGTGCCGATCTTCGGCATCTGCCTGGGCCACCAGTTGCTCAGCCTGGCCCTGGGGGCCCGGACGTACAAGCTCAAGTTCGGCCACCGCGGAGCCAACCAGCCGGTGATGAACCTGGCCACGCGACGGGTGGAGATCACCTCCCAGAATCACGGCTTCGCCGTCGAGACCGAGTCGCTGGTCAAGGTCGGCGGCGTGCCCACGCACGAGAACCTCAACGACCGCACGCTCGAGGGTTTCTCGCACCGCGACTTGCCGATTTTCTCCGTGCAGTACCACCCGGAGGCCAGCCCCGGGCCGCACGACGCCACCTATCTGTTCGACTGCTTCATCGACATGATGGCCACCGGCCGGGCCCCCACCGCCGAGCACATGGCCGCCGCCCAAGCCCGCCTCAACGGAAAAATGGTGTCAGGATGATTTTTCCGGGGCGGAAAACGGGAAGTGACCTTCCATGCCGCGATCCGGAAGGCCGCTTTACGCTCTGGAAAAATCATCCTGACACCATTTTTCCGTCGAGGCATAACTGCGACCAGGTTTCGAGGGTGTCGCGGACTTGGCGGAGTTCGGCCGGGCTGAGGAAGGCCATCTGGGTGATCATCTGCTCGCGTTTGCTGACCCGCGGTGTTTCCAGGGTCCAGAGGTGCACGATGCCCAGGTGCACCCGTCCGACCTCGTTGGTATCGTCGTTGAGCAGGGCGACGATGCGATCGGTGTAGCTCGTCTCGACGCAGACTTCCTCGGCGACCTCGCGCTGCACGGCTGCCAGGTAGGTCTCGCGGAAATCGGACTGCAACAGCGGCAGGTCGTCGCCGGGGTTGATGTGTCCGCCGATGCCGATGGAGCGCAGCCCGACGAGTCGCGTCTCGCCCGCCCGCCGACCGCGGACGTAGCTGAGGTACTTGCCGTCGCAGCACATGAGCACGTAGGGGATGAGCTGCTTGTGCGTCGGGTCCTTCTCCGCCAACGGTCGGGGCAGAAACCGCGGCCCGCCCGGTGCGAACAGCCGCGCCAGATAGCGCTCCACGTCGAAGGTGAGCCCGTGGAACGCACCCACCTCTTCGAAGGTAGACCTTTCGACCACCAGTACCTGCTCATCCTGGGCCATGCAATCACTCCTATCGCGAAGCCGCTAAAAAGGTGTCAGGAACCTTTTTGGGCGGGGTACATCCAAGAGGCACACCCTGAAAGAACATGCCGGCCCGAAAAGGTTCCTGACACCTTTTTAGGCGGATGTTGCGGAAACGGACTTCGGTGGGGCCGCCGCTGTGCACCTGGAGGGCGATCACGCCGGTCGAGCGGCGGTCGTCGCGGATGGCGGTGCAGACTGTGCCGTTGATCTCCACCCGCAATTCCTCGCCAACCGCATACACCACATACTGATTCCACTGCTCGGGCACCACCGCCTTCTCGCCGCGGCCCTTATATCCGTCGTGCAGCACGCCGCGGGCCAGCTCCTCGTAGATGCTGCCCCACCAGCCGCGGGCGATGTCCGCCTGGTAGCCCTCGACCTCGCCGTTCTCGCGCGGCACGCTGCGGAACTGGATGCCGCTGTTGGCCGTGTCGGGCACCAGCTTCACTTCGAGCGTCAGGACGAAATCGGCGTAATGGTCCTTGGAGACGAGGAAGCTGTTGTGCTCGATGCCCGTCTCCGTGCGCCCGACGATCGCCCCATCCTCGACGCGCCAGAGTGTCTTGTCGCCGATCCAGTTATCCAGCGTACGTCCGTCGAACAGCGGCAACAGCGTTGGGCGGCCCTCCTGCTCTAAAAGGAAGACACCCTTCTTGTTGGCTGTCAGCACGTCGATATCCCCGTCGCCGTCCACGTCCGCGGGCGTGACCATGTAACCCACGCCGGAATCGTCGTCGATCACGTGCCGGGTGAACGTCGCCCGCTCGCCGTCGCGTCGCAGCTCGTACCAGACCAGCAGGCT
>JAAYDF010000281.1 GCA_012729395.1 Phycisphaerae bacterium | reverse complement strand
GCGGCACTCGTTCCAGAGACAATGACAGATACCGTCGAGTTCCCACAAGTCGGTCCTGAGAAATCGCCATCCTTACCAGAACAAGTGGACAGTTCCAGATTCAGGCTGCTACTGCATCACGATGACAACGGGCAACGTCGTATCTCGGCTGGCTCCTAATGCATTGTCCCTTGCGCGATACATAAACCCAAACGATGGGACGGTATTTCACGATACTGTGTCTTCTGGATCTTTGGAGATATGTCAGCTGCCGGTCAAGGGGCTAACTGGTCGTTGCTCGTATGCCGTGACGCCTTTACTTACGCACCTCATAGCCAAATCTCAAACCGCAGCTATGTAAGGGGCCTTCACACTCAATAGTGCGACGAGAGATTGCATAATAATTACAACTTCAAGTGGCGCATGTCTCTAAGCATCTTATTTGCAAGACCTTAGTATTCAGTGTGTCGCCTTTCTTCAATAACTCCTTGTTCGCACGCATAAGTTTGCAGGCCTCCGGCATATCACCATATGGAGAGCATGGTGAACAAGGGTCCCATGCTTCAGGACCTGCTGCTTGGAATGAATTTGTGCCAGTGAGGCACACTGAGGAGTTAAGACTTTGATAGGGTATATGAGAATCTGCTCAAGGACATGTCATTGACGGGTCCTCATCAGGCGCTTGTCAGCGACATTACGTATATTCGAACGTCGGAGGGGTTTATGTACCTGTGCCTAGTGATGGACGCTTTTAGCCGCACGATTGTGGGTTTTGATTGCAGTGACACATTGGAGCGTGAAGAGGCATTGCGGGCGTTGGGTCAGGCGTTGGGTCAATTGCCTGAGGGCAGCGTTGCGGTTCATCATTCCGACCGTGGGAGTCAGTACTGCTGCCACGACTACGTTGAGCGTCTGGAGAAGGCCGGGGTCGGGATCAGCATGACTCAGGAGAACCACTGTTACGAGAACGGCCAGGCGGAGCGTCTCAACGGGATCCTCAAGCAAGAGTACGGTCTTGGTGCAGTGCAGTTGAGCAAGCGTGCTGCGTTACGTGCGGTAGGCGAGGCGGTGATGTTGTACAACTGTCGTCGGCCACACCAGCGTCTAGGCTATGCCTGTCCGATGCAGGTTCACCAGGTGGCTTGAGCTGCGTGTGCTGGTGTCTGCTTCTCCGGTCGCCCTCCGGGCTCCCTGCGAAGCAGACACCAGGAAGAATCATCAGAGTATCAAACGTTGATAGTGACAACCGGAAGCCAGGACTTGACAGCGTCATGGAGCGGAAATAGCCCGGCGAGCATCAAGCGACCATTTGGGCACGATGCAAAGCAGTCGTCGTGACCCAACTCCCGGAGAATATGCCGCCGCGGCTTCCGAAGCCATGTTCGGACCTGACTGTGCCGGACCTGTCACAAAGCCAGCCAGTCAGTGAGCCGCTGATAGAAGGATGAACCGCTTCCGCGCAGGAAACCACTGCGAGGATTCCGTCTTGACAGCGAACGTTTTATCATAGAAGGTCGTAGGGATAGCGCGCTCATCAATCTGCACTACAAGGATGAATGCCAGATCGAAATCCGCTTCAGCGAGTTGGATTATGAACTGATCTGGAAGCTGCAGACGGATGAATTGGTGGACCGGAACCTCACTCCCCAGACCAAGGCGTCGATACGGATCGTGCTTGGGACAGTGGCCAGGCGACTGGGCATCGGCAGGACGACGCTGGGACGCTGGGTACAGGCGGGGAAGCTGCCGGAGCCGGAGAGGAGTATTTCGGGGATGCTGATGTTTGAAGCGAAGAGCATCGGAAGCAATCTGCGCTACGTTAGTGCCCTGACTTCTGCGTCGATGTGGGACGCGATTTACTATTCTGAGACTGCCACAAAAGCGAGGTCGAGCTGAAGCGCTGAGTCTGTAAAGGTCGGTCCGCCACCGCCTTAGAATGCTCTGTCCAAGCCTCTGTGTGGAAACATGGGTGAGGGCGCGTTCGACCTTCTAGCATCTCCATGGATCCTTCGCTCGCTTAGGTGGGGCGCACGGCTGAGTTACTCACCTCTTGGATCTTGCTCTCATTAGTAGTCCTCCTCCCACCATCACCAACGCCAGCGTTGTTGGCTCCGGGATCAGTATTATCGCTCCGCCATTCAGGCTCACACCCCCCTATCAATCAGCTCCATACAGTAGAGATTGATACCATTCAAATCGAGATGCGATTCCTGCCCGATAATCAGCTTGCCAACGTGCAGCGCCTCACGACCTGTCCAGTCGGGTTGGTTATCGAACAGGTCAACCAATTGCAGCCGCCCAATCCCGACAACCCCGCCGACCTGAAGTGTTCCGATGGTAAAATCCGTGTTGGCAACATCGTCCAGGCCACCCACCTCAAACGTGCTGATGACAGCATCCCCCTCGAAAATAAGCGTCGTATTGGCGAGGCCTGTTAGTGCATTGGGATCTATGTTTAGGTTCTCGAAAATGGAGCCTGACATGCGGATCTCACTATCAGCGACGGCTGAGAATACGCTGCAGCCGCCAAAGTGAAGCAGGTTTGTAATGATGATCTGGGCATTGCTGGAGGCGACCTGCAGCTCTCCGGCGGCCCCGTCCCCAACCCGGAGAGTGCCAACAGTCAGGCTTCCACCGGCAACCGTGGCCCGCCCATCGGAGCCTGCATTGAAGCCTACCCGCATCACATCTATCTCGCTCATACCCCCGCTTTGGGAATACTCACCCTCGCCGCTGTAGCCGATATAGAGCGTGCCTGCCGCCAGACGACCTCCACTTAGTGAATAGGCGCCCGTTCCAGCCGACATGGAAGCGAGACGTATGTACTGAGCTACATTGCTTCCGCCGTCCTGGAGAATGGCTCCGGTGCCCCCATGGCCAACATATTGCCACCGCGACTCCAGCACAGCATTGCCGCCCAACTCGTACCGACCACTAGCTTGTTCGTCTTGGCCCAAGACCAGACGGTCGGTTGCTTGATGTCTCCCATCTGTATGCACCAAGAGCCCTGTTCCTGAATAGCCAACATAGGTCCGCATTGTTGACAGTTCGGATGAGCCGCTCAGCTCGTATGTCCCATAAGAGCCTTGGAGGTTCCCCACGCGGAACTGGTCTCGAACGATGTTGCTGCCGCCAGTCTGCGTGAATTGCCCAGTGCCGCCGTTACCCACATATAGTCGCAACGACATCAACCTGCCTGATCCCGAAAGGCTGTATCCACCCTCTGATCCAACCTGCGCAGCGACGTGGAGCTGATCGTGGATGGTCACCAAGCCAGACGATTGGCTAACGAAGCCTTTGCCCGCGACTCCAATCTTCCCTGCAAGGGCCACCAATTCACCTGCTCCGTTAAGCGTGTATGTTCCGTTGCTCCCGGCGGAGCCACCGACAAGAAACACATTAGAGACAACAGTCAGGCCGTCGGACTGGCTGACGGCACCAGAGGTGCTGTCACCAATGGTGATGCTACTAACGCTGAACACCCCTCCCGACATGAAGGCTGATTGTCCGCCGTTGATGAGGGCATTCCGATTGCTGTCAGGCAGGCCGTCGCTCCAGTTGCTCGCCTGCAAGACGTGGCCCGTAGACACATCCCAGGCGGTGTTGGCAGCCGGGGCTGGCTTCAGAACAACCCGGGATCCGCTCCGGATGAAGACGTCGTTGTGCAAGTACTCTCCGCCAGCCAATTGTCCGGTTAACCTACCCAAGTAGTCTTCAGCGCAGTCAGATGCATAGTATATTCCATATCCAGTCGGTACTCCGTCGATGGCAAACCCACTCCCAACAAGGATTATCGTACTGTTACTGTCGCCGCCATCCCCACCGCTCCTGATATCGCCTCGGATATCGCCACCTGTGACCGTCATGTTGCTCTCACCCCACGTCCAGAGACCTTCCTGCACCGTGCCACCAGAGACTGTGGCCACACTTGTGCCACCAACTCCGAAAGCCCTCTCCAATGTCCCGCCTGAGAGGGCAAGCTGGCTTTGTTGCCAGCATCTGACGATACCGTGGACTGTCCCGCCTGTAATGGCCACCATGCTTGGGCCTTTCACATCGACTGCAGAAGCCGACCCGCCGGACATGACGACATGATCTCCACGCCATGTGTGGATACTCCCGCCGACAGTTCCTCCAGAGATGTGCACACGGGCTCGACTCCAATCAGGCCCGAGGTAGTAGCCCGAATTCAGATCCCCCCTGACATCACCTCCACGCATATAGAGAATGCTGTTCCCATAGACTGACAGATTCTGTCCCACGCTCCCGCCGGTTATGAGCTCAGCTGCAGTGGGGGCAGCCGCATCGGAGTTATCAATCACCAGGTGCCCCGTCACGGCAGTGTTGATCACATGCTCCCCACCATCATCTAGTATCGCAGCATCGAGAGATGACGTTGCCAACAGGAGCATGAACAGTAAGCTTACAAGGAATTGACAGGCCACCTCGCCACCCCGGCCTAAAGTCTCGCGGCGGCGGAACAAGGCGACACCTCCAACGGCAAACAGGGCCAGCATAGCCGTTTTGATGTACCTATCTTCACCCATGTTGGGGATTGCTCCCACGGCAGTCATCTCATGAACATGCAAGTCGTCACCGCCACCAATACTGTAATTTGTACGCACAGCATAGGTGCTTGATCCCACGAACGGATCTGCCTGAGCATGTGATAACAGTCCGCAAAGACAGACCGACACCATCAGTACCACAAAAGAACATGCCGACGAGACCATTCGAGCCATTGGCCTTCCTCCCATTATGTCCATCGCGAGATACCCTTGATGCCCTGTGCATCGGAGGGAAGCGCATGCGTGAACAAATGCCCTCTGCGGATGCTCTGGAGCTGAGCGCGCCACCGCATGCCGCCAAGAGTATTACATAGTTTAGCCCCACCACAGAATTCGTCAAGAAGAAGTTAGCACATGCTGATAAGACGACGCATTACCAGACATTGCCGCACTGCCTATGCGCGCCCGGGGATAGACACCGCAGGGTCCAGGCAAACCTCACTGTTGCAGGACTTGCGGCAGTGTGACCCTTCTGCTTTCTGTGAAAACTCGAACCATGTCTTGCTTGGCGGAGGGGCACATGCCCGACATCATCGAAGCCATCCTCAGCGGCGACTAGTCACGCCATAGCCGGAAGGCGACGGCGGACGAACCCGACGGCTTGCCACGACGAAGCACAGCGGAGACGGGCCTGAGCCTGGAAATGCTGCGGAAGAACCTGCCGGCGCGGTGGGATGCCGCTTCAGCCAGTACTCGACGGCTTCCTTGTGGAACCGCCAATGCCTGCCGACCTTCTGGCCGGGCAGCTTGCCGCTCTGGGTGCGGGGCACATGTTTCCGTCTACCCCTGGCCGCCGACTCCTGACCAGTCGCTCGTGAAGGCACATGGGACGGGCAAGGCTACGGGCTTCAACTCCCCGCTCTTCGGATTCATTTTTTCGCAGGTTGACAAAGTGATCGCAGTCCCAGCAATCCTACATGTTTCCGTCTGCCCCTTGCTGCCGTAAGTTTTTTGTTACAATGGCCCGACATTTTGGACTGCCGCCGGAAGAATGCAAGAGAATCTGCCCTCCAGGTCTCTACCTCATAAACAAAATTCTTCTTTGATTTCGTAGTTCTTCTGGACGTGCACCATCCATTCAGGTTCTGGAGTTTTTAAGAGGGTGTGGACCACTCTTTGCCGCATTATCAGGTATTGTCACCGCCCCTTCTCACTCCGCCCCAACCCGGCTATCATGCCAGCCATGACTTGGACACCGTGGCAATTCATCATGGTGGCGCTGGCGGGATGGGTGAACCGTCAGCAGCAGGAGATTATCGAGTATCTCCGCGAAGAGAACCGCATTCTGCGGGAAAAACTCGGCCATAAACGAATCATCCTCAACGACGCCCAGAAGCGACGGCTCGCGACGGCGGCCATGAAGGTCGGCAAGGACCTGCTGCGCCAGTTCGGCACGCTGTTTTCGCCGGCTACGCTGATCAAGTGGCACCGCATGCTGATCGCCCGCAAGTACGACGGCTCCGGCCGCCGCGGCAAGCGAGGACCGTTGCCCGCTAAGGCCAACATGATCCGCGACCTGGTGCTCCGCATGGCGGCCGACAACCCGGACTGGGGCTACGGTCACATCCACGGCGAACT
>JAAYDF010000280.1 GCA_012729395.1 Phycisphaerae bacterium | reverse complement strand
TCCCGGTGCAGGACGACAGCCACTTCCTGACCGTCTGTCGTTACGTGGAAGCCAATGCGGTGCGGGCCGGGCTGGCCAGGCGGGCGGAACAGTGGATGTGGGGCGGGTTGTACGCCCGGGCGCGTCGGGGCAAGCCGTTCGCGCTGGCGGACTGGTCGGTGGATCGGCCACGAAACTGGACGGCGGCGGTGAACGAGGCCCTCGACGAGGAAATCCTCGAGCGGTTGCGGACCAGCGTGAACCGTGGCCGGCCCTGGGGCCAGGAGCAGTGGATACAGCACACCGCCAAACGGCTCGGCCTAACCTTCACCCTCAGAAACCCCGGCCGGCCAAGGAAACCGACAAAGAAGGGACGAAATGAGTGATGTGCCCATGTCTTTCCAGCAGGACAACGGACCATATTCAGTGTCCCGTCCGTTTTCCCGTCGCAACCCGCTGGCTTGCGTCAGCGGCTCGACTCCTCCGGGACAATGAAGATCGGCATCGATGGGCCGGCACAACGGGCTAAGCGGTCCCAGATGAACCTGTAGCGGCGATGGCCCACATGCCAACCCAGGTTTTTGTTTCGGGCCGACGCGAGTGCTGCGAACTCACGCAAGACCGCTGAGAGCATTTCAGGAGATTCTGTAGCGGCCGCTGCCCCTCGATCACGCTGGATTCCCAACAAACACGCCGGTCGCCACGGCTCGGTTGTCTTCGACGCTGAGCTCAGACGAAGCGAGCTCGCCGAAGTCAGGGAGCGACCGCTACGATGAGCCGGGCAGTGCTCTAGCCGATGAATGGCGAAACCCGACATCAGGCCGTCGGGCACGGGCGAGGCTGCGGGTTGCAGCATGGGCTTCACCAAGCCAGGGGGGCCGGTCTTGAAAGATTGGGTCCGCAGTGCCAGGATCGTGCGGGTTGATGTACAATGAAGGCGGCAAGGGTGTCGGGACATCCGGTCGCCACGGCTCGGCCGAGCTCGCCGAGGTCAGGGAGCGGCCGGTACAGACACGTCCACCGCCACAGGGGACGGCCGCTGCCGACATGTCGGCCGCTGTCTGATGTGGCGCTAGAGCAGGTGCAGCCATGAGTCTCTTGACCAACGCGTTGGGCATTACGCTTCTGTGCATGGGCATTTTGTATCTTGGCTACAAAGTCTACGGAGGCTTCCTGGCCAAGCGGGTGTTGGGCTTCGACGATGCGAAGGAGACGCCCGCTCACCGACTGCGTGATGGCATCGACTTCGTGCCGACGCACCCGGCCATTCTGTTCGGCCATCACTTCGCCTCGATTGCCGGGCTGGGCCCGATTGCCGGGCCGGCCATCGCCGTCTACTGGGGCTGGGTGCCCGCGTTGTTGTGGGTCATGGTGGGGTGCATTCTCATCGGCGGGGTGCACGACCTGGTCACGCTGTTCGCCTCGCTGCGGCATGACGGGCGGACGATCGGCGACCTGACGTACGACATCATCAACGGCCGGGCGCGGGCGCTGTTCCTGATTGTGATCTTCTTCCTGCTGGCCCTGGCGATGGGCACGTTCGCCCTGTTGATGTCGCAGTTGTTCACCGATCTGTCACCTCAGGCCGTCGTGCCGACCTTCGCGCTCATCGCCATCGCCATGATCTTCGGTGTGTGCGTCTATCGGTTCGGCTGGCGTTTGGGGCCGGCCACGCTGGTGGGCGTGGGGCTGATGTTCATCGCGACCTTCCTGGGCCTTGAAGTGCCGGTGCCTCTGTACAAAGCGTTCGTCGCCAGCTCGCAGGTGAAACAGGTCATCGCGACCACCGACGACCCCGACCTGCCGCAGGTGCACGGCATCCGAGCGACGCGGGCGGACAAGACGTTGCAGTACTTCGAGTCGCGTGTGGCCGAGCGGCCCGAGTATGAAGCCCTCGCCGCGGATGTCCGCAAGGCCCGGCAGCACGCGCTCGATAGCTGGACCTACATATTGTTGATCTACGCCTTCCTCGCTTCGATCTTGCCGGTGTGGCTGCTTCTGCAACCGCGGGACTACATCAACAGCTACCAGCTTTACTTCGGGCTAGCCGTTCTGCTCCTGGGTTTGCTGGTCTGGCGGCCGGAGATAGTCGGACCGGCCTTCGGGGTCGAGCGCTCCGCCGACGCGGCGGTGAGCGACCCCGCCCCCGGGCCGTTGCCTTTTCTGTTCATCACCATCGCGTGTGGGGCGGTCAGTGGATTCCATAACCTGGTATCCAGCGGTACCACCGCCCGGCAAATCCGCCGCGAGACCGACAGCCACGTGATCGGCTATGGGGCCATGCTGACCGAGGGCCTGCTGGCGGTGATGGTGATCATGGTTTGCGTGGCCGGCCTGAGCTCCGAGGAGTTCCACCACCAGTATGGCACCTGGAGGGGGCTGGATGGGCGGGCGCTTGGCTCGTTCCTGACCGCCGCCAGTCACGTCATCGCCAAGCCGTTCCTGGTCTTCTTCAGCGAGTCCAGGCACGCCGCCGTTGAGGCGTTCTCCTACAACTTCATCGCCGTCGTGGTGGTCAGTTTCGCCATGACCACCCTGGACACGGGCACGCGGCTCTTGCGCTTCAACGTCGAGGCGATCAGCAAGCTGGTCCGTGTGCCGGCCTTGGGAAACCGCTACTTGTCGAGCTTCATCGCGGTCCTCGCGATCGGCTACTTCGCCCTGATGAAGATCGGCGGCAAGCCCGCGGGCCTGACGTTGTGGCAGCTCTTCGGGACCAGTAATCAACTCCTTGCCGTGTTGGGGCTGCTGGTGGCGGCGGTCTACCTCCATCAGCTTCGCCGGCCGATTGTCTGGCTCGTCGTGCCCATGATCTTCATGCTCATCACGGTGATCTGGGCCATGCTGCTCAAGCTCGGCGAGTTTTACAGCGGTTGGCAGGCCTCGCGCGACGCGGGCAACGCCTCGCTCATGGCCCTTGGCGCCGCCCTGGTGCTCCTGGCCGGGTGGATGGTCGTCGAGGCAACCCTGGTCTTCTTCCGCGGCCGCAAGACGGAGCAGCACTGACTGGAGTAGCTTCTTGTGGTGGACCCGGGTTGCGTTCCTCGCGCACGCATACCGTGCGCCCCTGCTCTTTGGGCAGTACGCCGGCAAGCACTCGTCACGCTCTGTGTCCATCCGTCATGCTGAGGGCAGGCTCCTTCTTGTCCTGAGAAGAAGGCACCTCACGCAGAGGTGCGGCACGAGCCCCGCCCGCAACCCAAGACAACGCTGGGCCGCATTCGACCCAACGCCGGCGGCGTTGGCGAGAGAAAGATGGCCCGGTGAACGCTTGAACGCGCACCCCCATTGCCGGCAGGTTTCGCCAGAGGGTACGGCGGCGTATAATGCGCGGTTCTGGCTGGTTGACGGCGGGCGACGGACCGAGGCAGGTGAGCTATGGCGGATATGCGGGTGATTGACGCGGGGCGGTCGGACGCGGTGGCCGAGTTGCGGGCATTGCGACGGTCGCTGCTGCTGGATCGGCTGGTGCTCGAGGTGCCGCCCGAGGCTCAGATCGTGCAGGACATCATCACGGATGTCTGCCGGCGGGGGGACCAGGCGGTGGCGGAGATCACCGCTCGCGTGGACGGGGCCCAGGTGCCGCCGGACGCGGTGCGGGTGCCGCCCGAGCACATCGCCCAGGCGCGGGCCAAGGCTCCTGCCGCACTGCTCGATGCGGCTCGCCAGGCGATCGCGGCGGTGAGGCGTTTCCAGGAGCATCTCCTCAAAGGGAGCACTCCGCCGCTGCAACTACCCGACCGCACGTTGAGTATTCGGGTTCGCCCGGTGCGGCGAGTGGGGGTATGCGTGCCGGGCGCGTCGGCGCCGCTGCTCTCGTCGGCGATTCACAGTGCGGTTCCCGCCCAGGTGGCCGGCGTTCAGGACATCGCTCTCGTCGCGCCGCCGAGGCACAATAATGATGTGCACCCCGCCATTCTCGCCGTCGCGGCTGAGTTGGGTATCTTCGAGGTCTACCGCATGGGTGGGGCCCAGGCCATCGCCGCTCTGGCGATGGGCACCGACTGCGTACCCCGGGTCGACAAGATTGTCGGGCCGGGCAATGTCTACGGGCAACTGGCCAAGCGGATGCTGTTCGGCGTGGTGGATATCGACATGTTTGCCGGTCCCAGCGAGGTGCTGATCGTGGCCGACTCGTCCGCCCGGCCGGCGTTCGTGGCCGCGGATATGTTGTCGCAAGCGGAGCACGACCCCGGGTGTGCGATCCTGCTGACCGATGATCGTTCGCTGGTGGAGGGCGTGCTGGCCGAGCTCGACACCCAGTTGACACAACTGCCTCGCCCGGAAGGGGCGCGGCGCTGCCTGGCGAATTTCAGCGCGGTGGTCATCGTCCGCGACATGGACGAGGCCGTCGCTTTAGCCAACGACGTGGCTACCGAGCACCTGCAAATCGAGACTCGCGACCCGGCGGCGGTTGCCGAGCGGATCGACTCGGCCGGGGCGATCTTCCTCGGGCACTGGACGCCCGAGGCGACGGGTGATTACGTAGCCGGCCCGTCACACGTCCTGCCCACCGGGGGCAGTGCCCGCTTCTGGAGCGGCGTTTCCGCCCTGGGGTTCCTGCGACGGGTAGCGGTCATGGAGTACACGGCCGAGGGTCTCGTCCAGGACGCACCGGCCATCGAGGCCCTGGCCACCGCCGAGCAGCTGCACGCCCACGCCCGATCGGCGACCATTCGCGTGCAGTCATTGCGGCCCTGAGATCCCTTTAGTGAAGGCCTGAAACCATGAGTTACTTCCTTGAACGCATTGCCGCTCTGGACGGGTACACGCCCGGCGAGCAGCCGAGCGACCCGGCGGTTATCAAGCTGAACACCAACGAGAACCCCTATCCGCCTTCGCCTGCGGTCATGGAGGCCGTCGCGGCCATTCGGCCCGAGCAGCTCCGCCGCTATCCGCATCCGCTGGCGAACCCTTTCCGCGACGTTGCCGCTCGCGTCTTCGGCGTCAGCCGCGACCAGATCATCTGCGGCAACGGCATGGACGACCTGCTCAACATGAGCGTCCGCGCCTTCAGCGGACCGGAGGCGGCGATGGTTTACCCCACGCCGACCTACACGCTCTACGCCGTGCTCGGCAGTATCCAGGCGTCGATCATTCGCGAGGTGCCTTTCGGCCCGGACTTCACGTTGCCGGTCAAGAAACTCGTCGAGGCTCGCGGGCGGATCACGTACCTGGCCAACCCGAACTCGCCCAGCGGTACGTTTGTGCCGGTCTCCGAGGTAGCCCGATTGGCGAGCGCGCTGGACGGCGTGTTGTGTGTCGATGAAGCCTACGTGGATTTCGCCCGCGAGAACTGCATGGAGTTAGCGAGGACACGGCCCAACGTACTGGTCATGCGGACGATGTCCAAGGGCTACTCGTTGGCCGGCCTGCGGTTCGGGTTCGCCGTCGGGCACCCGGACCTGATTGCCGGGCTCATCAAGGTCAAGGACAGCTACAACGCCGACGCCGTGGCCATCGCCGCCGCCGCCGCCGCCGTCGCCGATCAGGACTATCGCGAACAGACTCGCAGCAAGGTCATCCGCGAGCGCGAGCGTCTCGCGGCCGCTCTCGCTCGATTGGGCCTGAACAGCCTGCCCAGCCAAGCTAACTTCCTGCTGGCTCAGGCGGATCGGCCGACGGCCCGTGAGCTGTACGAATCGCTCAAGGCCCGCGGAATCCTCGTCCGATACTTCAATAGCCCGGGCCTCGACGACAAGCTGCGGATCACCGTCGGCACCCCCGAGCAAAACAATGCCCTCTTGGCCGCCCTGGCGGAGTTGATCCCGTGAGCAAAAAAACAGCATCGGCCTCCAGTCGTCGCATCACCCCCGCCGGCCGTCGCGCGGTCATCCGCCGTGAGACCCGCGAGACCCGCATCCAGCTCACCCTGAACCTTGACGGCACAGGGCAATCGGAGATCAGCACCGGCGTCGGGTTCTTCGACCACATGCTTACCCATATTGCCCGGCACGGCCTGTTCGACCTGGCCGTCAAGGCCGAGGGCGACCTGCACGTGGACGACCACCACACGGTCGAGGACGTGGGCATCTGCCTCGGCGAGGCCGTCGCCCAGGCCGTCGGCGACAAGAAGGGCATCCGCCGTTACGGCTTCTTCATGCTGCCCATGGAGGAATCGCTCGCCCAAGTGGCGGTGGATCTCTCCGGCCGGGCGGCGATCGCCTATCGCGCCCGCTACCGGGGGGCCAAGATCGGCACCTTCGACGTGCAGCTCATCGAGGAGTTTCTCCGGGCCGTCGCCCTCAACGCCCGCATGAATCTCCACGTCCAGGTGCCCTATGGCACGAATAACCACCATGTGGCCGAGGCGATCTTCAAGGCCTTCGGCAAAGCCCTGCGCCAGGCGTGCGAGTTCGACCCTCGCGAGACCGCCGTTCCCTCCACCAAGGGTGTGCTGTAACTGTCCCGCAAGAAAATCTGTGGGCTCTTCTCAGTCGCCGCTTGCGGCTTCGCAGGGGTCCTGTTGCCGCCGTCGGAGCCGCGGGGTATCTTCGCGGGCATGACCGACGTACTTCTGGTGCTGGTTTTGATCGTGCTGGTCGCGGCCGTGGTGCTGCTGGTGTGGGTCTGGCGCCGGCAGGAACGAGGGACGGACTTGTCGCCGTTGGTCGCCCGGCTGGAAGCGTCCGACCGTGGCCAGGAGCGCATCGAGCGGGCCGTCCGCGAGGAGGTCGCCCGCAACCGCGAGGAAGCGGGCAAGCAAGCCCAGGGCCTGCGTCAGGAGGTCGGAGCCACACTCAAAGCGGTCAGCGAGACGCTGGCTAAAACCATGGACCAGCTCGGGACCGCCCAACGCACTCAACTTGAGACCTTCTCGAACCAGCTCGGCAAACTGACCGAGTCGAATCAGCAGAAGCTGGACGGCCTGCGCATCGCCGTCGAGCAGAAACTGACCGCGATTCAAGAGGACAATGCCCGCAAGCTCGAAGACATGCGCAAAACCGTCGACGAGAAGTTGCAGACCACGCTCGAAAAACGGCTTGGCGAATCGTTCAAACTGGTCAGCGACCGGCTTGAACAGGTGCGCACCGGGCTCAGCGAGGTACAGAACATCGCCAGCAGCGTCGGCGACCTCAAGAAGGTCCTCACCAACGTCAAGACCCGCGGCACCTGGGGCGAGGTCCAACTCGGCAATTTGCTCGAGCAGATGCTCAGCCCGGAGCAGTACGCGGCCAACGTGGCCACCCGGCCGGACAGCAACGAGCGGGTCGAGTTCGCAATCAAGCTGCCCGGCCGCGACGAAGGCGACGGGCAGACCGTCTGGCTGCCGGTCGACGCCAAGTTCCCCACGGAGGACTACCAGCGGCTCATCGAGGCGTCCGAGCGAGGGGACGCCGACGCCGTCGAAGCCGCCGCCCGTCAGATCGAGACCCTCATCCGCACCTATGCCCGCGACATTCGCGACAAGTACCTCCACCCGCCAGGCACGACCGACTTCGGCATCATGTTCCTGCCGTCCGAGGGGCTCTACGCGGAAGTTCTCCGGCGTCCCGGGTTGGTCGAGCTCTTGCAGCGTGAGTGCCGTGTCAGCGTGGCCGGCCCGACCACCCTCGCCGCCCTGCTCAACAGTCTCCAGATGGGCTTTCGCACCCTGGCCATCCAGAAGCGATCCAGCGAAGTCTGGACTATCCTGGGTGCGGTCAAGGCGGAGTTCGACAAGTTCGGCGACATCATTGGCAAGGTCCAGAAAAAGCTGCAAGAGGCCAGCAATGTCATCGACTCGGCAGCCGTCCGCACGCGAGTTATCGGCCGCAAACTCCGCGATGTGCAGGAGATGCCCGCCGCCGCGGCCGGTCAACTGCTCGGCACCGCGGACCTGCCGGCCCTCCCCGCCGACGTGTCCGACACCGACTCGCCGGAACCCACACAGGAACCCGGGTAAGCCCTGGGATTGGACGTCGACGAGCCGAACCCCGCCGGCCGTTGAGTCGCACTGCCGTAATGCGTATGATCAATCAATGGAGGAGCGGCCAAGCGTGCAAGCTTGGCCGATGAAGCGCATGCTCATCGGAATATGGTTGATTGGTGTGCTCGCGTTGCCTACTGGGCTGTCGGCTTCCAGTCCGGCCACCGTGCACCCTGAGGTCTGGCGGCAATTCCCGGATCAACCCGCCGCGGCAAGGGTCAAGGTCTGGGTGCGGCTGGCGGATAAAGGTGGCACACCGGCTGGTGCTTTCGAGCACGCCGGCCTGACTCCACAGGAGCACGCCCGGCTCACGACCCGTTACAGCGTCCGGGCGGTCGAACGACGTCGCCTGCGGCGCACACGGCCCGGCCTGTTCGACACCCAAGACCTGCCGGTCGACCCGCGGTACATGGATGCGGTGGCCGCCACCGGCGCAACCCTGGGTACCACCAGCCGCTGGCTCAACGCGGTCAGCGCGACCGCCACCGCCGAACAGGTCAAAGCCATCGCCGCGCTGCCCTTCGTCCGGGATATTCTTCCGGTGGGGCGGGGGCGGCGGAACGAACCCGTCCTCACCCAAGAAACCACTGACGCTGAAACCCTTGTCCAGCCCACTCCCACCTCAACGTCGGCGCTCAACTATGGCCCGTCACTGGCCCAGCTCAATCAGATCCAGGCGGTTGCCCTGCACGATCTCGGGTTGACGGGTACGGGCGTGGTGCTGGCGGTGTTGGACAGCGGGTTCTACAAGGATCACGAGTCCATCGATGCCGCCCGCGTCATCGCGGAGTGGGACTTCGTCAAGAACGACGGGAACACGCAAAACGAGCCGGGCGATCCAACGGGCCAACACGACCACGGCACCAAGGTGCTCAGCGTCGCGGCGGGGCGGAAGGACGGTATGCTCTATGGTCCGGCCTACGAGGCGGACCTCATTCTCTGCAAGACCGAGGACATCTCCCGCGAGGTGCCAATCGAGGAGGATTGGTTTGTAGCCGGCCTGGAGTTTGCCGAAGCCCATGGTGCGGATGTGATCACTTCCTCGTTGGGCTACATCGACTGGTACACGCAGGCGGACCTCGACGGCCAAACGGCGGTCACCACGCTCGCGGTCAACGTGGCGACGGCCAACGGGGTCGTCTGCTGCACCGCCGCCGGAAACGCGGGCGGGGCCGGGCCGTCCCTGATCGCCCCGGCCGACGCCTTCGACGTCATCACCGTCGGAGCGGTCGATTCCACAGGCTCGGTGACCTCATTCAGCTCACGCGGTCCGACCGCCGACGGCCGGGTCAAACCCGAGGTCGTGGCCCGGGGCCTGTCCACCTGGGGAGCCAGTGCAAGCGGCGTCGGCAGCTACGCCGGGGGCAGCGGAACATCATTCGCAACCCCGCTGGTGGCCGGCGTGGTCGCATGCCTGCTCCAGGATCGCCCGGACTCATCCGTCCAGCAAGTGCGGGACGCGCTCTGCAATACCGCGGACTTCTACGTGTCCCACGGGATGGCGGACCCTGCCAACGCCCGTGGCTATGGGCTGGTGAACGCCTTGGCCGCCTGGCGCGTTCCGAGCATCGTTGGCGCGGTCTCACGTCGCGAGCACGGGGCGGTCGGCTCACTGGATCTCGACCTGCACGCACCCGCCGCCATCGAGCCGCGCGCCGGCGGTCCTCTGCAACTGGTCATCACCTTCGACCAGCCCATCCAGCAGATAACTGGCACACCGGCCGACGTGCGGCTTTCGACCGGCACGGTCAGCGCACTGCACGTGCAGAGCGATTCCCTGGTCATCGACTTGACCGGCTCGACCAACGCCGCCCCGCTGGTGGTGAGCTTCCCCGGTATCGCCCATGCTCAAGAGCCGATCTCGCGAGTCACCGATACCCTCTGCATGGGGGTTCTCGCGGGCGATGTGAACGGGGACGCCATGGTGAACGTGTTTGATCTTGTGGCCGTCCGCAATGCCCTCAACGGCCCCGTCGTTCAGGAGACATACAAGGCCGACGTCACCGCGGATGGCGCGATCAACATCTTCGATCTCGTGACCGTGCGTAACCACTTGAACACGGCGGTCGCACCCTGCCCGTGAGTGCTCCGCTGGTCTTTGTGTCGAAAGATCAACTCCGCATGCTGGTGCTCGGGCCGCGCGGACTGATTCGTGGTCTTCCTGACTCGCGGATCACTTCTGTATCCACAGGTAAGCCCGTAGCAGGATTGGACTCTCGGCTTGTTCGCTCGCTTGTCGCCTTGCGGGTCACCCGACGGCTGTGAGGCACTCGTCGAGGCAATCGACAATGAAATCGCAGTCGGCACGCGTGACGCACAGCGGCGGCGTGATTCGCAGAACATTGCCGTGCAGGCCGCTCTTGCCCAGCAGCAGGCCGCGATCCTTGGCCAGTTCGAGTACCTCCGCCGCCTTGCCACCGGCGGGTTCTCGTGTCGTTCGGTCGTCGACCAGCTCGATGCCGATGATCAGCCCCAGGCCGCGCAGGTCGCCGATCGACGCGTGCTTGTCCATCAAACCCCGCAAGCGGTCCATGAGGTGATTGCCCATCGCCTCGGCGTTGGCCTGTAATTGCTCCCTTTCGAGGATATCGAGAACGGCCAAGCCCTGCGTCACGGAAACCGGGTTGCCCCCGAAGGTGTTGAAGTGCAACCGCCTTGTCATCTGGCCGGCGATCTCCGCCCGGGTGATGCACGCGGCCAACGGGGCGCCGTTGCCGATGCCCTTGGCGGTGGTGACCATGTCCGGCACCACACCCCAGTTCTCGAAGCCCCAGAAGTGCTTGCCCGTTCGGCCCAGCCCGACCTGGACTTCGTCGGCGATGCACAACCCGCCATAGCGGCGGACGATCTCGTAGACGATCTTGAAGTACTCCGGCGGGGGAATCACCACGCCGCCGACGCCCTGGATGGCCTCGGCGATGAAGCAGGCCACCTCACCACTGGTCTCGTAGCGAATGATCTCCTCGATCGCTCGGGCGCACTTCACGTCGCAGGATGGGTAGCTCAACCCGAATGGACAGCGGTAGCAGTAGCCCGGGGCGCTGTGGGCGACCTGCAGCGGGCTGGAGATCGGGTACTTCCAGGTACCGATGGCGGTCAGAGCCATGGTCGCCTGAGTGCCCCCGTGGTAGCCATTGCGCAGGGCGAGCACATGCCCCTTGCCGGTGTGCAGCCGGGCCATCATCGTGGCCAAGTCGTTGGCCTCGCTGCCCGAGTTGGCGAAGTAGGTCACGCCTAACCCGGAGTCGGCGGGCATGTGCCGGGCCAGCTCGCGTGCCAGCAGGGCGATCGTCGGATGCAGATAGATCGTGGTCGTGTGCACGAGGTGGCCGAGCTGCTCCGCCGCCCGACGCGTGACTTCCGGATGGCAGTGCCCGACGGTGATCGTGGCAATGCCCGCCAAGGCGTCCAGGTACCGTCGGCCGGTATGATCCCAGACGTACTGCAGGTGGCCGGCCACAACGCACAACGGCTCGCGGTAATAGGTGAACAGCCCGGGGCTCAGGTAGCGCTCGCGCAGGGCGAGGATCTCCTCGGGGCCGGGCCCGCTATACGCCGGCGGCCGAAAGTCGCACGGCGGCAAGCTCAAGGATGATCGCGAAACCGCACTATCGTCAGTCATTGTCGCCTGTGCTCCCGTGGACCACTGCTCTTGGACCACTGCAAAGAGCCGCG
>JAAYDF010000279.1 GCA_012729395.1 Phycisphaerae bacterium | reverse complement strand
GGGGGCAGGCGATCTCGTTCACCGCTGAGTTTGAGGGGCAACATCCGCAAGAGGCTTTCGTTCGTTTTCGGCCTGTTGACGACGCGGCATGGCAGTCGGCCCAGCAACTCGCCCTCACGCCGCCGGAAGGGCCCCGTCCAGCCCGGCAGCCGTGGCAGGCGACGAAGGCGGGCCAGGATCTCCAGGAATCGGTCATCTGGCAGGTGGTGGCGGGCGACGCGATCAGCGAGGAGCGGCAACTCGAGGTCCGCCCAGTGCCTGGGATCGCTGACATTCGTGTGCGTTATGAGTACCCGCGTTATACGGGAATGGCGCCGACCACGCAGCCGGGAGGCGAGATTGACGCACCGGTCGGTACTCAGGTCACGATCGAGGCGACGGCCAACGTACCCGCGTTTGGCCCGCTGCTGATCCTTGGTCAGCCGCCGAACGAGAAGCGTCAGGTGCTGGCCCAACCCGACGAGGCCGACGCCGCCCGTATCACCGCCAGACTGACGGTCACCGGCGACGACACTTATTCCCTCCATTTCCGCGATGCTCACCGAGAGCCCAATCGTCACGCGATCCGGCACGCGATCCGGGCAAGGGTCGATCATCGCCCCATCGTGCGGATCGACTCGCCCGAACCGAAGGTGCAGGTCGAGCCGACGGGGCAGGTGACGGTCGTGGGGCGAGTCGAGGACGACTACGGCGTGACACGGTCGGTGCTCGCGTATCGCCTTGCCGGGCGTCAGGAGGCGCGGCAGCTTGCGTTGGACACGTCGGCTCGCGACGGCGGGCGGGAGGCGGCATTGAGCCGTACGATCCCGGTGCACGAGCTGGGCGGCCGACCGGGGGACGTGATCGAGTGGTGGATCAGTGCCTGGGACAACCGCGAGGATCTGACGGGGCGAGCGGATCATCAACGAGCCGACAGCGAGGTTCGCCACCTGGAGATTCGCGAGCCGGCGTCCAGCGAGGAACCGCCACCGCAGATGGCTGATGAAGAACCATCGTCTTCACCGGCCTCGCAAGAGGCCGCACCCGCCGAGCTTGCCGACGCCGGGCACACGGAGCCCAGCCAGCCAGAGGAGATGCCGCCGGAAACGGCCAGCGCCGCCCCACCGTCTGCCGAGGAGCCCGCGTCGCAGCTTGCCGATGACGAGCCGTCCGACCAGCCAATCTCACGTGAAGATTCGCCAACCACGGTCACTCAAGGAGAATCCGCCGACCCAACCGCACCGAGGCGATTTGCCCGGATTTACGATCGCGAGCTTGCGGCCCTAGTCCTGTATCTACTGAATGACGAGAACGGCCCATCGAACGAGTCTGGTGACGAGCCGCAAGCGCCACATGAAGGCGAACGAGAATCTGCCTCGCTCGTCGAGGGACAAGTCGATACGGCCACGGCCGGCACCGGCACAGAGGGCGAGGCACAACCCGCTGACGCTGCCGGGCAGACTAGCGAAGACAGCAGGCCATCGGCTGAGCCCGCGGGTTCGGCCTCAGCCATGCCGGGCGAAGCAGCGGCAGAAACGGCAACGGACGGAGAGAACGCACCAACGGAATCGGCCGCGTCTGATACCGGTGAGCCGAGTGAGGCCGGCCAGCGTGGAGAAACGGCGGCGCCGAGCGCGGCATCTGGAATGCTTGGCGACGCGTCGGGCTCCGCCGCGAACCAGGCGGGCATGCCAACGGACGAAGCGGAGACGCCCACGCAACAAGCGGATGCTGCCGAGCCCGCGGAAAACAGCCATCCTGCGGCCTCGTCGAGCGATGGCGAAGGGCCATCGGGACAATCTTCCTCTGCCAGTTCAGCCAAGGATCCAACGGACGGACCTGCCGGCCAGCCGGGCGATGCCCAAAGCGGCCCACGTGGTGCTCCCGGCAGGGGCGGACAGCCTTCGCCGCATGAACTGGCGGAAGGCCCGCAGCCCGAGCCGCCGCCGCCCGATATCCCCGCACCTGATGCCCCGTCGTCACAGTCGGACGCCCCGTTGATGGCTTCGGATCGGGTGGCGGGGTTGATCGATACGTTGGAGCGGCGGTTACGCCAGGACGATGTGGACCCGGCGATGCTGGATGCGCTCGACTGGGATGTCCCGCGTGCTTGGCAGTTCGTTGAAGAATACCGGCGAATGACGGAAGGGCTGCAGCCGCAGGTCCCCAGTACCCCTGTGCCCAGTCGCGTGCTGGAGACTCCCGCCCGTGGTCCCGACGGACGCCGCGACTCGGAAACAGAGAGCGATGACGTGCTTCGTGCCGCCGGTCCAGCGGAGGCGGGCACACAGGG
>JAAYDF010000278.1 GCA_012729395.1 Phycisphaerae bacterium | reverse complement strand
GGGGAGCCAAAATCAACCTGGCGAACTTTTTCGCCAGTCCAAGTTAACGGAAACGCCCGACCAGGAAACTGGCCGGGCGTTTTCGTATCTCTATGCCGTCAAAGGGTTACGACGCACCCACCACCACGGGCTGCGCTCTCTGTTTCAATCCGCCTCCACCACGTCGCGGCGGTGAACCTACACGTTCTCGCCCGCCCGCCGAGGGCAACGGCCCGAACTCTCGGACTCTCTCGTAAACAGCCCTCGCCCAGTTAACAGACCCGTTCGTCTCGGACCCCAGGGCGATTTCGAACTCTATCCGTTGCGGCAACTCAAGCTCAGTGCGATGACTGATGATCCGCCACCAGCAAGGCGGTGATGTCATGATGAAGATCGTGAGGCATGGAAATGCCCCATTGCTCGGCGGCTTCGGCGACCAGCTCGCGGCTCCACTGCCAGCTGGCCGCTGCTGCTCGGCGAACCTCCGATTCACCAAGTCGGGCCGTCGTGACGGCGTAGCGTGACTGGTCTTTGACAGATACATCGCGCTCCAGCGCACGGCTGGGTGTCAGCCAGTGATCGGTCGAGCCGCGAAGCAAGCGAAGGAGCTGCAGTTGCTGCGGGGCAATGGTTGTCTGCATTAGGGCGTGAGCACGGGCGATCTCGCCCCGGGCCAGTATCTGCGCCAGCGAGAGCGTCCAGTTGGCCAATTCGCTGCTGATCTGCTGCGCGGTCTTGACCGGATCGGGACGACAGGGTTGCCGCAGGCAGGCGGTTGCCTCGGCCAATCGCCCGTTGCGGTCCAGCAGAATGGCGGCGTTCGGATCAGGCAAATGCACCAGTCCTCGCCACGTGGCAATCTCGTCAATGCCTTGGTTGGCGGGCGCGACATGAAACTCCCCGCGCATCAGGTCATCGAAGACCACTGCGAGGATGCCATACATATTGGTGTAGGCCAACTTCAGGGGCGCTAGCTGCTCAACGAACGCTCGACCGTCAAAGCTGCCAACCTGGTCGTCGTAGACATACACATAGGCCTCGAGGTCGGAATACTGGTCAGCCTCTCCCGTCGTCCACGACCCGTATAGCAACACCCCGTCTAGACGCGGCTCGGCCTGCGCGATGATGCGCAATCTGTTGATCCTGTCGTCAAGCTTGGATGCGAGGGGAGCGCTCATGATCGCATTGTCGGCATATCGTGGCGATTCGTCCAGAACATAACAGACCCGTTCGTCTCGGACCCCACCGCCATTTCGAACTCCCGCCGGGTAAGTAAACAGAGGACGAACCACCAACCCCGCCAGACAGCGAGCCGGTCGCCAAGCGAAGGCCGTTGTGGGCACATCGGAAGGAGCCCGCAATGCCACAATCGCTGGACGACCCGGCCACCATGACCCCGCAGCAGCGCCGCCACGAGATCGCGGCCATTCTCGCCCGAGGCGTGCTTCGCCTGCGGGCGGAGAAAAAGGGTCACAAGCCAATTCGGGGCGGAGAAGAAGGGGCGCAAGCCAATTCGGAGCGGGCCTGGGCAGGGGTAGGGACGAAAAACGGGGCTGGAACACGGGACGGGTTCGTGTTTGTGGGCCCTTGGCGACCTGGGCGGTAGCGTGAGGAGGTGTGAACCGCAGAGGCAGGGAGTGACGATCCGCAGATTTCGCAGATGACGCAGATTGGAGGCCTGATGATCGTAGCCAGCCTATCTGCACTGCAAACCGTTTGTTTCTTCGTAACCGTTCACGGGGCTTCGTGTGTCGCGGCGATTCAACACTGCCGACGGGTGACATCGCGAGTAACTTGAACCACCAAGACACAGAGACACCAAGAGGCATGATCTGCGAGAATCGAGCGTACGGCTGCTTGACCGGGCTGCATTCTTTGTGTCTTGGTGCCTTGGTGGTTCAGCTCGTGAACGGCTACTCGCCATGCCCGGCCTCCGCGAGCGACATGCTCGTGGCCCAGGCTACGTGGCCAACCGTTGGCTCCTCAATGATGGCTGGGTTTGAGGCGCCTCCGAGTGGCTGGTTTTGGGCGCTCCTCAACATCAGTGGCGCGACAGCAAGGTTGTCTGGGGCCGCCCGGAGGAGATCGAGCTGCCCGCGTCGCACGAGGACCAGATTGCACCGGCCGAACGATGACAGCAGAATAGGGTGCAACTCGCTGTCCGCCTGGCTCCCGGGGCAAAATGGCGAATGCCCAAGGCCCAATGACCAATCAATGACCAAGCCCGAAGCCAGAACGCCAGCCGCGGGCGGGGACGTTCGTCATGGGTCATTCGGACTTCATTGGTCATTGGGGCTTCGCCATGGGTCATTTCGTCCGCGGATGGCGAGTTACACCCAGCAGAATAGGAGAGCTCATTCCCCAGTGGGCAGCAAGAAGAGCCTTGGCTTGCAGTGCTGGAAGCGGTACTGTTGGGATGATTCACGATGCTTGCGAGGCAATGTCCGTGTGACAGCCTTCGCAACGGCGGCAGTGACGAAGTGGACAACGAAATCGTGGAGATCGCGAATGGATATGCTCGACAAGGACATTCGAGAGCTGCAGAAACGCTTGCGTGATGGGTCGATACGGCGTGCCTACAAAGGAATCATATCGTACATGTCTCGATTGCGAACGTTGTGTGCCGAGCAAAGAGGCGAACGTTTCGTATCCGCATTGTACCAAGGTTACTTCGATATGACCTACTTTGCGCTGCTATCCGACACGCTTAAGGAACGCAATCTCAAGCTCGCGATCGTCTTCAACTACGAAACCTTCGGCTTTGAAATCTGGCTCGCTGCACGGAACCGAAGGGTACAGAGCCGCTATTGGGATCTACTTCTCAACGCAGGATACCACAAGCACCGGCTCATGAAGCCCGGTGCTGGCATAGATGCCATCGTAACAGCTACGCTTGCAGAAGGCTGCTCTTTGGAGGACCAAGAAAGCCTGACGAACCAGATTCTTGATGGTATCCGCGCCTTTGAATCTGACATCGTCTCATTCTTGAGTGAAGTGGATCCAGGGTGACGTTCACGCTGCTTCGGCGGTTTCCGGGAACAGACGCATCGGAGGCACTCAGGCAACTGTGCTCATGAGTCCTTTCTTGCGAGACGGAAGGGCTGAATGAACCGCACGCCGAGAGCAACGGCCCGAACTCTCGGACTCTCTCGCAAGCAGCCCTCGCCCAGTTAACAGACCCGTTCGCGCCGCCACCTTGAGCGATTTCGAACTCGGAAGGTGGCCGCTGCCAAACGCGGGGCAGCGAACACATCGGTATAGCCCCCTGGTGCTATCTACTCGGCACTGCCTTCCGCTCGCCTGCTCCACGGTGATCCTTGCGTGATATGTCAGGTTTGACCGGACCAAGCGAACAGCTCAAATCCACTGAATGCCCGTCGGTCAGACGCGTCATAATCATGAGCAGCCACAATGTTGAACGATTCGATTCTGACGGGCGAGAAGGTATGCCACTCGATGTAATGCAACGAACCTGCCGGCTTGTTGTCGTCGAACAGCAAGGTGGATGGCTCGCCTCCCATACCAGCGAACCCGATCATGTTCCGTGCATCGCTGCTGGCCAGCACGCCGCTGTGAGCGACAATTGACGTGTCTCGGCTGACGTCCCAGAGGTCATCGTAAACCATGATGTTCGCCTGGGCGATGGCGGCCACACACAGACAGACCGCCGCCGCACAGCCAAGTCGGAGAACCTGTCGAGACGTCTCCTTCATCCTCTTCACAGAGGCACAGCGCCGTGAGGCTTCCGCCCGATCGAGCGGAATCCCGTGCCCATGGCGGATCGATTTGCGAACAACTCCTACTGTGTGAATTCCATAATCCGCCCACCTGCGTCAAGGCCCGGATTTGTCGTTCGCCGAGCACCGGGAGATCATACAATGGAACTGATCTTCTCGGCATCACATGGAGGACACAGAATCCGACCAGGCAAGGCCGGCCGAGAGACTGAAACGCCGACGCCGGCCGGCACGTTGATGCGCTGTTTGCTGTCCGCGCGGCGGGTACTGCTGTCACGTAACATCGCGAGATACCCTCTCGGCGATGTTCACTTGGACACAGGCTGAACCGGTCCCTCACCGATCGGCACGTACCGGACTATGTCGTGGGCCCAGGGCTACTTGACGGCGGGACGCGGGCGGTTGGCGGAGACCGCAAGGCGGCCGGGGGCGAGGTGGATGCTAATCGCGCCGTCGTCGGCGGTGTTGAGGTAACCTCGATCAGCGATCAGGGGCAGCAGGCCGTTGCGGGTGTGGGCGTCGCGTTGCCCGCTCGAGCGGATGCAGTATTGGGGATTGACGGCTTGGATAAAGGCCTCGGTGGTCGGCTCGACGGAGCCGTGATGCGGTAGGAGTAGTACGTCCGCTTTGAGGTCCGCGGACGCGAGCAGATGGTGTTGGGCCAGCTCCTCGATGTCCCCGCAGAGCAGCACGCGCCAGCCGGCGTAGCTGAGGCGGAGCACGACGGCGGTGTCGTTGGCCTTGGCGATTGTCAACTGTGCGGGCGGTGGCGGCCAGAGCACCTCGATGGTCACGTCGCCGGTGCCGGTGAGCCGATCGCCGCGCACCACGCTCTGCCAGGGTACGCCGCGGGCTCGCATGCCCGCCTCGACCCAGACGGCGAGGCTGTAGGGCTTGGCGTCGTCGGCCATGTGCGGCGGAGCCAGTACTCGGCGGATCGGGTACTGGTCGGCGACGTCGAGCAGGCCCACGCAGTGGTCGAGGTCGGCGTGGCTGATTACCGCGGCCTCGAGGCGGCGGATGCGACGGTCGGCCAGAAACGGGCTTACGGTCCACTTATTCAGGTTGTAGGGTGGAATGGCGCCGACGTCGTAGAGGATAGCCCGCCCGTCAGGCAACTGAATCACGCAAGCGGTGCCGGCCCCCACCGCGAGGACATCCACCCGGCAGGAGTTCGTGGGTGATGGTGGAGCCAGCCGCCAAGCAGCGAGCACGGACCATGCGAGGGCCACGGTCAAGATCCAGCGGCGGTCGATGCGCAGCGCGTGGGCGATCACCCAAAGAGCCATGACGCCGACCGCGGCGAGGGCCAGCCAGGCGGGCCAACGAGGCACGGCCATCCCGGTCCCGGGCAGCCTTGCGAGTCGTTCCACCAAGCCGACCAGTAGCTCCGTGGCCCAGGCCAGCGGCGCGCCCAGTAACTCCGCTGCGGGTGGAAGTATGAACGCAACGGCGGTCTTGACCAGCCCGAGTACCTCGACCACCCAGACGACCGGCAGGATGAGCAGGTTATTGAACCAGCCCCACGGGGCGATACGTTGGAAGTGATAAGCGGCGAGGGGCAGACTGGCCAGCGAGGCCCCGACGGTCACAGTGAGGGCGGCGCCGACCATGCGGGTGGCGGTTTCGAGACTGCGGCGCGGCAGCGAACGAGGGTTAAGCAGCCGCTGGATCTCGGGCATGAGCAGCGGGTCATCTCGGCCGAGCGCCCGATGCCACAGCCTGCGTCCGGTCTCGTGCAGTCGGGGGGTAAGGAGCAGCAGGGCCGTCACCGTACCGAACGACAGCTGGAACGCGGGATCGAACAACTGCGTAGGCTGAACCATGAGCAGGATGATGGCCGCGAGGGCAAGCCAGTTGAGCGAGCGCACCGGGCGGCGTAGCAGGATGGCCAGGCAGAGAAGATCGCCGACCAGAACGGCGCGGAGGATCGGCGGGCGTGGCTCGGTGACCACGGCGTAGAGGGTGATAGCGATCATGACCCAGGCGGCACAGGCCCGGCGTGAGGCCCCGAGGACCAGACCCGCCAGCCACACGGCAGAGGCGAGCATGCCCACGTGAGCCCCGCTGACGCTGAGGTAGTGGACGGTGCCGGCGGCGGCGAACTGGTCGTTGAGTTGCGGGCTGACGGCGCTGCGCTGGCCGAGCACCATAGCGGCGAGCAGTTGGGCGCCGGGCTGTTCGGCACGGAAGGTGTTATCGAGCATCGCGTGCCGGGCCTGGCGGCGCAGGACCGCCAGCCGTCGTGCCCAGGGGCTCGACTCGCCGAGGACACGCACGTTGCCCGCCTTGCCGCAAGACAGGCCCGCGAGCACCCCCTGCCTCTGGCCGACCAGGGACCAATCCCACTCGCCGGGGTTCTCCGGGCTGCTTGGACGGTACACGTGCCCGAAAAGCTCGACCCGATCGCCTGCGGAGACATGCAGGACCGGCTCGCGGACCACGACGGCGACCGCACCGGAGACCGGGATCGTGCCTTTGACGCCGGCGAGTTGCTCGGCCTCGACGAGCATTCGCGTTCGCGGGGATTGCGTGAAGGCCTGGAGTTGGCCGGTGTCGATGGGGGCGATTCGCGGGGGCGAGAGGACGGTGCCGACCATGCGGACGGGAGTAACGGGCGAGACACATCGGCGGACGACGTGGTCGGCACGGATGCGGCGGAAGCCCAGGTCGTGCCGGGCGGCTCCGAGAGCCATCGCGGCGACGAATACCGCGGCGTAGCCGAGCCAGTCGCGGCGGCGGGCTTGCCAGAGAAGCAGGCCGGAGAGGGCGAAGACGAGCAGTGCGACGGAGAGAGGGATCGGCCAGCGACTGTCCAGGATGATGCCGGTGATGAGCCCTGCGACCGGGGCGACGAGAGGCTCGGATTCGAGCCAACGGCGACAGATGGTGAGGCGCGGAGGCGTCGGGGTGGACGCAGGAGGCGTTTGTGGGTCCGTGTTGTGGTTCATCGCGAAGGGGTAACCCCAGTAAGTGGCGCGTTCGCGATAGTGCTTATCTGCTTGCTTGCGGACTAAACCGGGGGTTGTCACCCCCGGCTCGTTGGCGTCGTCACTTACTTGCGTTTTACTCGCTCGTTGTCACAACCGGGGGTTTTCACCCCCGGCTCGATGATCTGTCGCGGATGGAGGAATACGAGATACTGACGCTCGACCGGGCAGCGGTAGGCGTCGGCGAGAGCGGCGGCGTAGAGTCGCAACTGGTGACGATAGCCCTCCGCCAGGCGAGCACAGTCCGCGGGCTCCGCCCGGTCGGTCTTGTAGTCGAGGATCTCGAGGTGGTCCCCATCCGCGAGGACCACATCCACCATGCCGCGGATCAGGACTACGTCGCGCTCGTCGCGGGGCTGGACGCTCGGATCGACTTGCGACGGCGACATACGCCAGACGAAGGCCACCTCTCGCTGGACGGCGTCGGCATGATCTCGCAGGCGGATGCCGAGCGGGCTGGTGAAGAACCAAGCGGCCCCGTCGATCATCACTTGGGCAGCGTCCTCGGCGGAGATCGCCCCGCTCGCGGTCATCGCGGCGAGCTGGTCGGCGAGGTCGGCGGCATCGCAGGCTCTCCGCAGGTCAACCTGCTGAAGGAACCTATGAGTGGCGGTCCCCCGAGCCAGGGCCTCACCCGCGGGCTGAGGGCCGAGGAACTGCGGCCGGGGCACCGGCTCCGACTTGGCACGGGGGCCATGCTTGACCGCGGCCGCGCTGCGCTCATCCGCTCGCTCGTCGGCTTCGGAGAGGGCATCCCAGCGACGTTTGAGCTCGGTCACACCGATGCGGGCCGGCAAGCTGGTCAGTTCCCAGGCCGGGTAGTCATGGGTCAGAGCGCGAATCAACGGCTCGACGGTGAGGGCATCAGCGAGGGGCTCGTCGGGCGGGAGGGGTCGCAACTGGGCAAGGGCGGCGAGGGCTTCGGTTCGCACGGCCGGCTCGATCGGCGAGGGCAGGTTCCACTCATCGGTCACCGATCGCGGGTAGATCCGCACCTCGAACAAGGCGGCAGACGGCTTGCCGGTCCGCTCGTCCTCGGGCCAGTTGGCAAGCTCGGGCACGGTGCAGACGGCCGGCAGCAGCCAATCGATGGGTTGGCCGGCGGTTTCGAGCTGAAGCTGCGAGATGGCCGGGCCGCCGCCCGAGCGACCGCAGTGCCGACAGCGCTCGATTCGCTGGGGTGACAGGCGGGCGACGAGAACGAGGTGCTCGCGGGCACGGGTCAGAGCGACGTACAGGATGCGTAGTTCCTCTGAGAGGGTCTCGCGCAACACTTGCTCGGCGGCGAGCTGGTGGGCGAGGGTCGGGTAGCGGATGCGCTGGTCGGCGTTGACCGCCCGAAGGCCAATACCCAGTTTGCGGTCGACGATGACGTTGCCGCGGAGATCCTGGAGATTGAATCGCTTGCTCAGGTCGGGCAGGACGACGATGGGGAACTCAAGGCCCTTGCTGGCATGGATGGACATGATGCGGACGACGTTGTCGTTGGCGCTTCCGGGCATGCCGGGCACGGGTTGGCGCTCTTGGGCGATAAGATCCTCGACGAATCGCAGGAAGCGGCGCAGACCCTGACGGGCGAAGCCGCCGAATTGCCGGGCCACCTCATGCAAGCTGATGAGGTGCTCCTGCCGTCGCAGGCCGCCGGGCAGCCCGGAGACATAGGCCAGGTAATCCGTCTCCTGGTAGATCTCCCAGAGCACGTCGGCCACGGGCGAGCGTCGCATGCGCGTGCGGTACCTGTCGAGCTGGCTGAGCACCGCCGCGATTCTCTCTCGCAGTGCTTTCTTCTTCCCTTCGCGGGCATATCGGGCGACGGCTGCGTGGAACGGCACCTCGCGGTCCAGCAAGCGGATCTCCAGCAATTCGCTCTCGCTGAACGACTGGCCCAGAAGCGGCGATCGCAGCACAGCGGCCAGAGGAATATCCTGCTGCTGATTGTCGAGCACCTGGAGCAGGCTGAGCAGGTCGCGATACTCGGTCGAGTCGATGCTTTCCTCGGCTCGCTCGATGCGCACGGGGATACCCATGCGGCGAAGCACCTCAGCGATGGGCTCGGCCTTGTGGAGCATGGATCGCAGAAGGATGACGATATCGCTGAACTCGACCGGTCGGGTGACGAGCGCTCCGCCGGGTGTGGCCGGCCGATCCGCCACCTGCCAGCGCCTGCCGTCGCCTTCAAGCCCCATCCAGGTCCGGATACGCCGGCCAATCAGCAGGGCCTCACGGTCGAGGCCGTCGAGTTCCTCGTCGCCGCCGTTTGCATCCGCGGAGCCATCATCCTCGTCATCGGTATGCGCGACCGTGGGGGCGTTTCGGCTGGTGATGGGTTCGAGCAGGTGCAGTTCGACCGCCGGCCGACCGAAGACCGGTCCATCCTCGGCCGCCTCGGGGTAGGCCATGCCCGCCCGCAGCTCGGCGTGCGCGTCGTAATCGGTGCCGCCGAACGTCGGCCGCATCAGCGGGCGGAAGACGGCGTTCACCGCGTCGAGCACCTCGCGGCGGCTGCGGAAGTTCTCCTGCAGATGGATGACCTCGCCGAGGTCGGAGCCGTCGGCAAACTGCTCCGTCCGCTTGGCGAAGAGGTCGGGCTCGGCGAGGCGGAAGCGGTAGATGCTCTGCTTGATGTCGCCGACGGTGAACAGGTTGCCGGCCGGCGGGTCGGCGGACTCGCGGCTGACCATCCGGAGAATGGCCTCTTGCAGCGGGTCCACATCCTGGAACTCGTCCACCAGGACGTGGCGGTACTGCCGCTGCAAGTGGCGAGCGACTTCAGAGGGCCCGGTCCGGTTGTCCGGATCAATCAGCAGGCGATAGGCGGATCGCTGCAGATCCTCGAAGTCCACAACCGCCTGGTTCCGCTTGGCCTCGCGATAACGCTCGTTGAACTCGTAGACAAGCTCCAGCAGCGTGTGTACGTGCGGAGCGATGAGTTGCAGACCTGTCTCGTATTCCTCAGTAGTGAACCGGCAGAGGGCATCCCGAAGCCGGCTTTTGAGCAACCGCTTGGCCTCATCCACGAGGTCCTTGGCCGCGTCGTAGGCGGCGCTGTCTTCCGGCGAAAGCTTGGAGGGCTTGCGTTTGGTTTTCAGGTCGTAGTTGCTGATCGCGTCGGCGATGAAGGTCCATGCGGAGGCCTTGGCCTCGCCGAGCGCGGCATGCCATTCCTGGAGTTGCGCGGCATGGGCATCGAGGGCTTCGGCGCGGAGCGACGCCACAGGCCAGGCGGAGCGGACGGTGGCGGCCAGTTCCTGGGCGTATTCCGCCTGGAGACTCAGCTCGCGCAGCAGGCGTTGCTTCTGGCATTCGTCGACATGCCCCACGAGACTGCCTTGGGCGCCGGCGGCGAGTCGGCCGTGGGCCATGCGCATCCAGTCCTCGGGGGCGGGCAAGCTGCCGAGGAAGCTCGACAACTGCAGGACGATGGGCCGCACCCGAGCCTCGCTGCCATCAGCATACTCCTCAAGGAACTGCCGGAAACGAGCCCCGGCATCGTCGCCTGAGCCGAACCGATCCTCGAAGAGATCCTCGATGACTTCGAGTCGCAGCAGCTCGGCCTCGTCCTCGGCGAGAACGGCGACCTGCGGGTCGACCTCGGCCTGCGGGAACCAGCGCTGGATAAGCGCCCGGCAGAAGGCGTGGATGGTCGAGATGGACGCGTTGTCCAACAGGTAGAGTTGCTCGCGGAGATAATCGTCGCGCGGGCGGGCGGCGATGCGTTTCTGGATCGCAGAGCCGATCCGCGTACGCATCTCGCGAGCCGCCGCCTCGGTGAAGGTGACCACCAGGAGTTCATCAACCCGGCATCGCCGGGGAGCGGGCAGATCGCAAACCAAGGCGGCGATGCGTTCGGCGAGGACCATGGTCTTGCCGGCTCCGGCCGCCGCGGACACCAGCAGGCTGCGATCGACGGCCAGCACCGCGCGGCGCTGCGGCTCGGTCAAGTGGGCGAAGAGTTCACGCAGCTCCGGCAGGTCAGGCATGGCCACCTCCGCCGCTGAGCAGGGCCAGCACCTCACGGCCCTGGTACGAATCCAGGGGGCGCGGTGGTTGGGTCTCGATCTCGTACCGGCACACGGACTGATAGACGCACCAGGTGCAGGGGGTGTATCGCCGCAGGGAGTAGGGGTTGACGTCGACGCACCCGTCGATGATCCCGTCGGCCAGCTCGCCCATCCTCAGCCCCACGTGCCGCATCACCGCCGCCAGCTCGTCTCGCGAAGCCAAATCGGAGACCGCGTATGGCTCGCCCGCCTTGGTGATTCGGGCGGAGAAGAACGCTGAGCCGCCCGCGTCACGAGCCCCCGCGTCCAAGACATCCAAAGCCGACAGATCCAGCACGCCCCGCCACTGGTAGCGTTTGCCCTTACCGACCGTGGGATGCGCGACGGTTTCGTACTGTTCAAGCAAGGGCAGATAGACGGCAGCCACCGGGCGGATCGGGCGGCCGGTCAACGTGTGACCCTGCTGCTGGAGGGCCAGCAAGTATCCCACCAATTGCAGGGACAGACCATGATAAACGGCGGTAAGATCCAACCGGCGATCGTAGGTCGTCTTGTAGTCGATGACCATGCCGACCAGTTCATCGGCGAGTTCGGCGATATCGACGCGATCGATCCGACCGCGCAGGTGAATGGTGCGGCCCTTGGGCGTGGCCAGAGTGAGGGCATTGCCCGGCCCGTGGTACCCGAAGGGGAACTCGACCGCCTTGGGATTGAACCGCCCCGCCCGGGCCGAGTCGCGCTGCCAGCAGGTCACCCGCTTCACAAGGGCCTGACTGCGATCGCAAAGGTAGTCGTTCTGCGGCCCCTCCACTACCAGGTCGCCGAGCAACTGCGGCAGGATTCTCTCCGTCACCGACTCGATATCCGCCGCGATCTGGTCGTCCTCGATATCCGCGAGTCGCCGGCCCTCGCCGGCCCAACCGTCAATAAGTTGTTCGAGAATCCCATGGCAGAGCGTACCCACTTCCAGGGCGGTCATCTCGGCCTCGACCCGTGGTTCAAGCCGCAGGGCGTATTCGGCGAAGTGGGCAAACGCGCAGGCGGCAAACCGTTCGAGCCGGCTGACGCTGGCCATGAACGGCTCGGCGAGCGATTGGGCGGCCAAGCTCGGCGACAGCTGAGCGAGGTTGCGGTAGGCCAAACCCGACAGCGTCCGTCGCAGCCCCGCGGCCCACTCGGAGCGAGAACGACCCGCCTCGTACAGCGCATTCCAGACCGCCCGCTCATCGCCTCCACGATCCGCCGCCAAGGTCGGCCGATAGCGGAACTCCGCCGCGAGTCGCCCCCCCAACTCGCCGACGCGGTTCACCCAAGCCGGCTTGCGGTCCTGCCGCGGATCCTGGACCTTCTCGACCGCCAGGCCGGGCAGAGCCTCCAGCACATGCACGAGGAACGGCGACGGCTCCAACGGTCCACCGTCGACCTCTACGCGCGGGTAGCTGATCCACAGCCGCTGCGAGGCCCGGGTCAACGCCAGGTACGCGACCATCCGTTCGTCGAGCAACTGGCGACGTCGTGAGGGGCCGATGCCCACTCCCGCCGCTTCGAGGGCCTCGCGCTCTTCATCGCCGAGCAGCGGATCCTCGGATCGCCGTCGCGGAAAGAACGTCTGGTCGAAACCCAAAACGAGGGCGGCGCGGATGGCCGGCTGCCGGCTGCGCTCGATCGCTCCGACGAGCACTTGGTCGAGGGTCGGCGGTGCGAGGCCCAGGTCGAACTCGCCGAGCCCCGCCTCGATGATCTCACGGAAAGCCGCCGAGGTCAGCGGTTCGTCACCCAACGCGTGGGCAAACTCGTCGAGCAGTTCCAGGAAGTCGCCCCACACCTGACGGTGCGTTGCCGCCTGATCGGGCAGTCCATCCTCCTCATCCTGGGCCGCCCAGTCCATGAGCTGCCGCCCCACCGCCAGCCTGTCCAGACACGCGTAAAGGGCCTCGATGCGTTGGCGACCGGGAGTGGTTGGCTCGGTCGCGGCATCCAACCACTCACCCATCAGCTCCAGCCAGATTTCGCGGGCACGATTGACCCGCGCCAGGGCTTCTTGCTGATAGGGCCGCAACTGGTCGTCCGGGCCGCGGTGCTTGAACAATCGACGCTGCTGCCATTCATTGAGCCATCGCGTGCGGCCCTCGATCCCGTGAGCCAGTAAGTAGTTCTCCAGCAGGTCGGCGTCCCCGGCGGCGATCGGCAGCAACCCGGTCTTGAGCATCAGACGGACCGCGTCGAGCCGGCAATCATCCTGGGCGACGGCCAAAAGCGAGCGCACCAGCTCGATGAGCGGATGGTGCGTCGTCGGCTGGCGGCGATCAATGAAACAGGGGATGTGGTGGGCCCGCATGGCTGCCGAAAGCAGGTCGTGGTAGGCCTCGAGGTCGCGCACGATCACCGCGATGTCGCGATAGCGCATGGGCGGGTCGGCCTCGCGGGTGAGGCGCAGAATCTCGGTCACGGCCGCGTCCACCTCCGCCCGCCGATCGGGGAGTTCCAGCACCCGTACCGACGGCGACGAAATGGCGTCGACTTTCGGTGCCCGCTCGGCGAACACATGACGTTCGAGTTCCGCCAGCCCCGGCCCACGGAAACGCCGCGGCACCTGGTCGCCCAATCGCAGCGGCTCGTCTTCGGTAACACCCGCGGCCCGCAGATCCTTGCGCAACTGCACCAGCGTGCGTTCCGTCCGGGCGAACAGCGAGAAAGACAACGAAGGCAGCGTATCAGAGGTAACCGCGGCGGCGGCGGGGTCCATCAGCAAGGCGATCTCGACCCGTTCCGCCCGACGAGCCAGTTCCACCAGCAGGGCCGACTCCTGCCGGGTGAAGCCGGCAAAGCCGTCGACGTAAACCTCAGCTCCGTCAATCCACCGGCAGTGCGTCAACCGTTCGGCCGCCAGTCGCAGGTACTGGGCGGGGTCCAGTCGGTCTTCGCTCAGGTAATCGAGATAGGCCCGGTAGAGCCGGGTCAGGTCGCTCAGCCTGGCTCCACCGAGTGGGTTGTCGACCTGTGTTCTCGCGGCCAGCTCTTCCAGAACCGCCGGCTCGACGTTCTCGCGCATCAGCTCGTCAACCGCTCTCACCACCTGCCCGACGAGCCCGGGCTTGTCAGCCACCGGGCCGAGGATGCTCAGCCCCCCGCGTTCCTGCCCGATCAGCCTTCGCACAACCATCATGCGTCCCAGGCCGCCGATGGTCTGGTCGCCTCGCCGGGGATCCGCTCCGGTCTCGGCGAAGATGCGGTAGGCGAGTCGCTGGAAGCTCAGCACCTCGCACCGCGTGTAGGCGGGCAGGTCGGGCGTCTCGATCAGGGCCCGTTCCATCTGGAAGCTGCCCTGCTCGGGCACCAGGAGCAGCAATCGCGGCCCGCGGGCGGCGTCGCGGCGCAGGCCGGCCCGGATCGCTTCGAGGCAATGCCAGGTCTTGCCCGCTCCCGCGCGTCCGACCACAAAACGAACCGCCATCGCCGCACCTCCGAATCACCTCCGACAGCATACCAGTACCGCCCCGCCACTGCCAGCCGCCGCGAGGCCCGACCACAAACCATGCTCAAGGCGAGGTCTGGCAAGATGATTGACCAGCGGGAGCGCGGAGGGCTTGAACTACAAGACCATACCGACCATCAGAAAAACGTACCATGATCGGGATCTGAAAGGGGTACAAGTCGCGATCTGTCATGCACTTGGACGGCTACCCAGGCGCGTACTCACCCACGGATTCTGCTGAGGAGCCTTCATTCCGAACACCGCACCGACTTGGCCGGCGCTAGCGCGTATCACGATTCATCGTAGCAGTCGCTCCGCCCAATCCGCCGGAAGTCAACCCGATGTGCCGACCTGCCGCTTCTGCAACTCCGTCACCTGAAGATAGAAGCCGGTCACCGTCCCCGCTATCAGCAGAAACGCACCGAAAAACGGCATATCCAAAAACATCGCTCGCAAGGGCGCCCAGCCCGAAGCCGAGTGACTCAGGAAGACAATCAGACCCGCCAGGAACAGCAGTGTCCCCTCAAAACTCATCACTGCCGCGATGATCTCCTGGTACAACACAAAGGTCAGCGAGATGACCACGGCACAGATCACCCCCCCAACAATCAGCACGACTTGGTCGCTCACCCCCACACCCATCAAAGCAGCCGCCACCGCCAGCCCTGCCCAGCCGCCCGCCAAGACCCCAACGGCCACTTTCGCTACCAGCGTGCTGATCAACGCCAAACCCAACCCCACCACGGCGCCCACCACCCAGTGATAGGGTTCCGAAATCGGCAGAGACGCCCCCAGAACCAAGCCCACCCCCGCGAAACTCAATGCCAAGAGCATCTTGAAAAGCCGACCACCCACGATCATGAACACCAGGCCCGCGCCGAGCAGCACCACCCCCAATACCAGATCCTGCCCCTCCATCCCCTCCACCAATGCCCGAAACGAGATTGAAGACATGGCCCCAGCACTTTCTGACCCGGTCGATCAGGCGGCCTTCGCCGGCGTCGCTGGCACCACAGCCGGAGTGACCGCCAGTGCCGAACGCCGCAGCCCCTGGCGGAGCATGGCAAGAAGCAACACAACACCGACCGCGATCGGCACGCCCGACGGCCTCGACTCAATCCAATCCCAGGCCGCGGGCCAGAGTCGAACCGCCAGAGTCAACACGCCGCCGGTCACCAAAATCGCACCAACAGCCGACGTGCCAACAATCATCACCAGCCGCGGCCATACCACCCCAAGAGCTAATCCCAACAGGCCGGCAACCATTCCCAAAAACACAACCCGCCATAGCTCCTCATGCCGCTCGGCCCACAGAAACGACCCAAGCTGGGAGGCCGCCTCATACAGGGAAAACCGCTCTTCAGCCGTCGACGGCAGAACTGGGCCGCGCTCGAGTTCGGCCTCCACCGCCGCTTCCACCGCGGCCGCGAAAACCCGATCGCCCGTCGCCAGCTCCAACAGTCGGTCCGCGTACCGCTGTGCCTCGTCGCCAATCCACGGTGCACCCAGAGCCAGCACGGCGGTCAAAGCCACCAGCCCCACCGTGCCCCCTACCCACAACCGAAACAGCAGGTGACCAACCAGGGCAAGCACGCCCGCACCCAGCACCAACCCGATCAGAACGTCGACTTCCGCTTGCCGTGCCAGTTGAATGCCCAGCCCGGCCCCTACCGACATGAACACCAGAATGTACACGGTACGCAGGATCCGAGCGCCCCACAGACAAAGCAGCAGACCAGCCGCCACCGCCCCGACAGCCGCCGCGACCGGGTGAGAACCCAGATCAACCAACCGGTACTCCCGGATAAACGCTCCCCATCTGGAGAGCTGATCGAGCACGGCGGGCAAATCGAACACAGCGCACCTCAACCCCCAAGGACACAGTCCCCTCTGGATATACTCTATCCCTGCAGACTCAGGCTGGCAAACGCGGTTATCGGTCGCGGCGAGTGGAACTGTCGGCCGTCTCGACGGATGGTGCCACAGGATAAATGGCCGCGCCCGGGAAAACGCTCACATTCGCCTGGGCCTGCGGGCCACCTTGCTTCAGCATCACGGCGATCGTCGCCAACTTCTCCGCCGCCGTCGGCTCCTCGATCTCCTCCCCAATCGCCGATCCCCAGATGATCGGGTGCGGATGATCCGGCCGCCACACCAGGATGTAATCCTTCCGCCGGTCCACACGCCCCCGGAAATTGTTCACATCCACCGCACACAGACGCGAGGAAATCTCCCAACCCTGGTCGAAAATCCCCGACGCAATCTCAATCGCCGCATTCGCGTCTTCACCCACGAACCTGCCGTTAACCTGCGGAATCTCCGTCTTCACCCCAACGATCCGCAGCCACCCCGAACTGTTGTCTACCCGTTCGTACACTTCCGGCAGTCGCACGCCCTCCCGATCGACCGGCACATAGCCGTACTCCGTCTGCAACATCGCGATCGGACGACGATACTCACAGTCAACCAACACCGCCCCATCCATCCGTTTCCGCACCGCGTGCACATGCTTCACCCAGCCGCTGCCCGCCAAGTCCTGGGCAATCTGCTTGACCAACGTCGCGTCCGGTAGACTCGCATCGGCGGGAATCTTGATCCCCGCCAGAATCCGCGGACCCCAGCGCTCGCGTTCAAGCCAGTCCGGCGGATTCTGCAACTCCACACGGATCGGCTGGCGATACTCGGGCAAGGCGAACACATGGGCGCGAAGCCGCTCCAGTCCCCAGACCGCCCCACAAACCAGCACGGCCATACAAACCACCGGCAACAACGGGCGCAGAATCGTACCCCGCACCTCAGCCTCTGCCGACGGGGCGGCCTCTTTCGCGCGATCCTTGCGATGCTTCTTCTTCATCAAACCCACGCGATTCCCAATCTCAAAACGTCCACCCGATCACGAATCCCGCTGCAAGCTCAGCTCAATGATCCGCTGGCATAGAGCCGGAAAGCTCAAGCCCGCTCGCAACGCCGCCTTCGGCAGCAACGAATGATCCGTGAAGCCGGGGATCGTGTTAATCTCCAAGACATAGGGCCGACAGGACGCCGCGTCAATCATCCAATCCACACGGCAAAAGTCCCGACAGCCCAAAGCCCCCGACGCGCGCTCGCTCAAGGTCATCACCTCGGCCAACACATCCGGCGGCAAATCAATGTCGAACAAGTACTGCGTGTCATCATCCACATACTTCGCCTGATAATCGTAGAACCGCCGCTTGGTACGAATCTCAATCGGCGGGAGCGCTTGCTCGCCCAGAATACCCACCGTCAATTCCGGACCCCGGATGTACTCCTCGATCAGGCATCGCCCATAACGCTCGGTCAACTCGCCGACTCGCCGGATCAGCGTGTACCGATCATCCGCCAATTCGCAATCGACACTGCTGCCCTCGGCGACAGGCTTGATCACTGCCGGACCAACCCATCTGTGCAATGTATCCACCGCATTCGTCCGTGTGACCACCTCGAACCGTGGCGTGGGAATGCCCTCCGCGTCGAACCGCCGCTTGGCCGCCACCTTGTCCATCGCCACAGCCGAAGCCTCCGGCCCCGAGCCGCAGTACCGAATGCCACGCTCCTCCAGAATCCGCTGAAGCCGACCGTCCTCGCCAAAACTGCCATGCAGCGCGATGAACACCATATCCATGGGCTGGTCAAGAGCCCGCAGATCCCCAGGAGTGATGTCCGCCAACCGAACCTCGTGACCCAAAGATGTCAGCGATGCGGCAACCGCCCGGCCACTCTTCAGGCTGACCTCACGCTCCGCACTCGCCCCCCCGGACAGCACCGTGATCTTGAGACCCCGCTCCAGTTCCGGCACAGGCGGGTACTCAGGCACCAGAATCGCCCCGCTCGGGACCGCCACCTGCGAAGGCGAAGCCAAATCCCGCAACGGCATCGTCGCCGCCCCTTTCCGAGCAGCCACGTTGCTCGCCGCCGCCCGCCGCATCGCCTGGTCAACCATGCGAGTCATCACCGCACCCTGCCTTCCATCGAACCCCACAAACTTGTTCGTGGTCGGACCGAGCGAACTTGTTCGTGGTCCCCGGACACCAGCAACACACTGCCTCAGTCTCGAAGCCACCCGTCTTCCGCTAGCAGGCCGGCTCCAAACTCCGAGCCCGCTGCCGACCCCACACCTTGATCTCCAGCTCCAACTCCACGCCAAACCGGTCGGCCACCACCCGGCGGGTCTCCCCGATCAGGCTGAACACATCCTCGGCCGTCGCCCCTTCCTGGGTCACGATGAAGTTGGCGTGCAACTGCGAAATCCTTGCCCCACCTATCGCCTTGCCTTTGAGCCCCGCACGGTCGATCAACTCACCCGCCCGATGTCCCGGCGGATTCTTGTACACGCAACCGGCGCTCGGCTCGCTGAGCGGCTGACACCGCTTCTTCTGCTCCCAGATGGCCATGAACCGCTCGCGAAGCGCCACCGGATCGCCCGGCCGAAGCTCCAGCTTCGCCTGACATACCACAGCATCCCCCAACCGCGTATTCCGGTAGCTAAAACCAACCTCACTGGCCGGCAAGTGCCGCATTGCCCCCCGCTCATCCACCACCGTGACCTCGCGGACGACGTCGGCGATCTGCCCCCATTGGCCACCCGCGTTCATCCGGATGATCCCGCCCAGCGTGCCGGGAATGCCCGCGAGCCCCTCGACACCCTCTAAACCGCGCCGAACTGCCTCGAGCACCAAGCGGTGCATATCGGCACCGCCGCCCGCCACGATCGTCACCTTGTCGCCATTCGTCGCCTGCCGACGACGCCCACTTCCATTCGCGCTACCCGGCCGCGGCCAGTCCACATGCCGAAAACCAGGAGCGTTGAGCCGCACAACCAAGCCCGCAACGCCCTCGTCACTAACCAGCACGTTGGCCCCGAGCCCCAGCACGTAAAGCGGGATCCCCTCCCCCCGACAATACCCGACCAGCCGCGCTACTTGGTCAATCGTCCGCGGACAGGCCAGCCACTGCGCCGGCCCACCCAGACCGTAGCTGGTATACCCGGCCAACGGCTCCTGGTCGCGAAGAATGTCCCTGAACTCAGGAACGAAACTCATCATGGCCGATCCCTACCCTCCGTACCGCTTGGTCAGACAATCCAAGAGCCCGTCCGCCACACGCCAGACGTCCCCCGCCCCCATCGTGACCACCAGATCACCCGGTTCCACTTCGCCGCAAAGCTGCGACACGATCTGCCCGAAGCCGCCCTCGTAACGGGCATCCCGACCGTTCTCCCCTATCCGCCGAACCAGATCCTCGGCATCGACCAGCTCACGCTCCGCCTGGCTGTCCCGCACAAAGTAAATGTCCGGCACGACCACCACGTCCGCATCCTGGAAGCTGTGCGCGAAATCATCAAGCAGGAACCGCGTCCGTGAATGCTGGTGCGGCTGGAAAACCACGAACATCTTACGCGGCCTGTAATACTCCCGCGCCGCCCGGATCGTCACCTGCAGCTCGGTCGGATGGTGGGCATAATCGTCGACCACATTGACGCCGTGCACGCAACCGCGCCACGTCAACCGCCGATACGCACCCTTGAAATCGCCCAGGGCCTTGGCGATGGTCTCCGGCTCGACCCCGCCATGCAGGCAAAGGGCCATCGCCGCCAAGGCATTGCTCACCTGATGCTTGCCGGGAATCGCCAACTGGACATCCGTCAACGGCTTGCCGTCCCGCAACACGGTGAACCGCCAGCAACCGCGCACCGTGCCCTGCAACTCCGCACGCCAATTCACGTCGCTCGACAGCCCGAAGGTCTCCACCCGGGCAACCGCACGCCTCACCGCCCGCAACGCGTGCCCATCTTCGCCATTGACCACCAGCACGCCCGACTCCGGCACCAGGCCCGCAAACGCCTGGAAGGCCCCGATGATCTCATCGAGGTCCTTGTAGTAATCCAGATGATCTTCTTCGATATTGAGGATCGCCGCGTACCGTGGATGCAGATTCAGAAAGGAACGATCGTATTCGCATGCCTCGACGACGAAATGCGGGCCGTCGCCCACACCCGAGCCGCCGCCCAACTGCTCAACCTGCGCACCAATCACGAAACAAGGGTCCATGCTGGCCTGGCGAAGCACGAAAGCCGTCATGGCCGTCGTCGTGCTCTTGCCGTGCGTGCCGGCTACCCCGACACCCAGCCGGTCCGCCATCAGCAGGCCCAAAAGCTGCGAGTACTTCACCACCGCGCAGCCACGCTCGCGTGCCGCGACCACTTCCGGATTGACATCCTTCACCGCGGCCGAACATACCACCAAGTCGCAGTCGGCCGGAACATTCTCCGCCCCCTGCCCGATGTGAATCTCCCCGCCCGCCGCGCGAAGAGCGCCCAACTCCGCCGAGTCCGACAGATCCGACCCGCTCACCCGTACGCCGCGCCGCAACAACACCGCGGCCGCACCACGCATGCCGCAACCACCCACGCCGACCATGTGCACCCGCGAACCAGACCCGGGACAGGTCAACGGACCCGCCGCCGGGATCGCCGCATCCCCCGCTCCAACCGGTGGGTACAGGGCCTCCGCGTTCAGCTTCCCGCTGGATAGTCTGCGCGTCCTTGCGCTTTGGGTCATCGACTGCTCCCTCCGTCTCTTGACGGCAACACCATCACCCGCGAACTAGACCTGCCACAACCTCCCAAAGGCCCCTTCAAGAGTCTCTGGCAGCTTCTGCCGTCTCGCCATCAGGCACTGCCCCGGGCTCCCGCCCGGCAGGCCAGGTTGACTGCGGTGGGTCGCGTCGCTCCGATGCACATACCCCGACGCCGCGCTGCGCCGGCGCTGTTTTGCTTATTGTAATCCGTCGCGGAGTGGGTTCCAAGAGCCCGTCCTGAAACCTTCGATGCCCACCCGCCTCACGCTCTTGACCGCATAAGCCGTTCACTGTCAGGATCGGCCGTCAAGCGATCACCGGAGAGACGCCGCTTGGGCTAAAGAAAAGGCTGCCAGAATGAAAGCCGAGCTCGACGCGCCAAACGCCGTTAGCTCACTGAACCGCACACCCGCTCAAAGCACAACCTCTATTGTATCGGGTGCCGCTCGCCAATTCCTTGAGGCCGAGCTGTGCACTCATGCTGTCTGTCGTGATAAGACCGGCGGATGAGCCGGCAAATCACCATCCGGCGACCGCTCCGACGAGTGCTCCACCGCCGACAGAAGACGATCCGCGATCCGCTCCGCGGAATCCACGCGGTCCAATCCGCGAGCCGCCTCGGCCATCGCGGTCCGCCGCTCGTCGTCAGCCAACACCGGAGCCAAAACCGAACCCAATCGGTTCGCGTTCATCTCCGCGTTTCGAGCATCATCCACCAGCAACGCCGCACCCGCCGACACCAACACCGTGGCATTGTGCCGCTGATGCTGATCCCGATGATATGGGTAGGGCACCAACACCGACGGCTTGCCTGCCGCGATGATCTCCGCCAACGTCGAAGCACCCGCCCGCGACACGATCAGATCCGCTGCCGCCACAGCCTCCGCCATCCGTTCGGTGAACGCCAGCACCCGGCCGTGGAACCGCCACATCCCCAGCGAAGACTTCGCCCGAGCATACGCCGCGCCCACCCGATCCGCGTCCGCGGGACCCGTCAAGTGCAGCACCTGCCACCCCGCAAAGTTCAGCGTCCCCGCCAGCCGCATCATCGCCTCGTTGATCGTCCGGGCTCCCTGCGACGCCCCCGTCACCAGCAGCGTCCGACGCCCAGGATCCAAACCAAACGACTGCACGATCGCCGGCACATCCGACCGCCGAACCTCCCGGAACGCCCGCCGCACAGGACAACCGGTCACTATCACCGGAGCCGCCGCCGGAAGGTGGTCCCGAGTCACCTCCCACTGTGCGAAAATCCCCGCCAAACCCCGCCGCTTCGCCAGGTAACGATTCGCCCGCCCCGGAACCGCGTCAGGATTTAACAGGAAGGTCGGAATGCCCATCCGCAAGGCCGCATGAACCGGCGGACCCGACGCATAGCCTCCCGCCCCCACGACCGCGGCAGGCCTTCGCTGGGCAAACAGCCTCCGACACAGGCCCACCGACTCCCGCCAGCGCAACAGACAGCCCGGCCACTGCCAGGGACGAGATGGAATCGGGCGAACCGACTGGGGAATCGCTTCAACCTTCGCCGCACGCAGCAGTTCCGCATCCATCGGACGCTGTGTGCACAGAAACGAAACGTCCACACCACCGCACCGCGCCGACAGAACATCCGCCACAGACAGCGCGGGGAACAGGTGCCCCCCGGTTCCGCCCCCCCCAAAAACAAACCAAACACGCTCGGTCATCGGGTCGCCTTGCCCCATTGAACCGCCCCCCATCCGACCTGAGGCTTCCCTCTCCGCGGCATGAGAACTGAGTCCGCGGTACCGCCATTGTACCAACAATCGCCGCGAGTGCGAACCTCGATACTCACTGCGCCAGCGACCGGACCCGCGGGTGAACCCATCAAGTGCCGATTGACCCAGAACCCAGTCACCGTGTCAATGGACATGCCTTGACGCATCTGACCAACAGCAACGAGTCGCCTTGGCCCTACCCCGAACCCCGCCGATTCCGTCACGAACGCTCAGAAACCCGCAATCGCGGGATGTTCGCCAGAATGCCCACCATGATCGCCAGAAACACCGCCCCCGAGCCGCCCGCCGACACCAGCGGCAGAGCGATCCCCTTCGTCGGAACCGAGACGGTCACCACCGCCACGTTGATCACCGCCTGAACCCCGATCGTCAACGTGATACCCAACGCCAGCAGCCGACCCACCGGGTCACCGCAACGATTGAACACCTTCCAGCCCTGCCAGACTAACGCCACCAGCAAACCGATCACCGCGACCGCGCCAACGAAACCCAATTCCTCGCAAAGCACGGAGAAGATGAAGTCCGTACGGGCGGCCGGCAGATAGCCCTTCACAAACCCCGCCCCCAAACCTCGACCCCACCAGCCCCCGCTGGCGATCGTGCACAACGATTGGATCGCTTGGTAGCCCTTGCCCTCAGGGTCACGCCAGATATCCAGAAAGATCAGCAACCGCTCCATCCGGTGGGCTCGGCTGACGAGCAGATACCCGAAGGCCGGTACCGTAGGCAGCACCAGCAGCAACAGGTGAAACCAACGAGCCCCCCCAACCATCAACATGCCCCCACCCACCACCGCCAGTAACGCAGCCGTCCCGAAATCCTCGATCCCCACCAGCCCAGCCGCTGCTCCAATCACCAAAACCATCGGCAAAAAGCCCGTCCAGAACTTCCGCACGTCCGCCCGGAGGCCCATCCACGCGGCCAGGAACACCGGCAACCCCAGCTTCACCACCTCCGAAGGCTGGATCCGTAACCCATAGCTCTCCGGGCCAAGCGGGATCCATCGACGCGCGTTGTTGGCCATGTATCCAACGCCCGGCATCAACACTAGCGCCGAACCCGCTAAAGCAAGCAACATCAACAGAAGAGCCCGACGCCCAGATTGCCCCACGAACACCCGGTAGGGCACCAGCGCGGTCGCCAACATCGCCACCAACGCGGCAACCAGAAACACCAACTGACGCATCGCCGGGTAATCCCACAGCGGCCAGCCAAGAACCGGACGATCGATCGACGCCGTCGCCGAGAAGGTCATCACCGCTCCGACCCCCATCAACCCCGTCGCAATCGCCACGATGCCCGTCGAGGTCGCCCGCCCAGGCGTCGTCACGCCAATCAGGGTGGGCTCTGCCGCGCCCGGCCATCGGTCAGCACCCGCCATGCTCGCAGATACCGCGTCGCTCATGGCCTTACTCCCTTCAACAGCACCCTCGTGTCCGCTGTACCGCCTCCCGCACAACCGGCCGGCCTCACCGCAGCTTCACCGTCGCCAAAGCCAACGTCGCGAAGATCGCCGCGATCAGCCAGAACCGCATCACCGTCTGCGTCTCCGTCCAACCGCCCAGCCGGAAGTGATAGTGAATCGGCGCCACCCGGAAAATCCGCTTGCCCCCTGTCATCTTGAAGTAGCCGACCTGCATGATCACCGACACGGCCTCGATCACGAAAACCCCGCCGATGATGAACAGCATCAGCTCCTGCCGCGTCACAATCGCGACATAACCGATCAGCCCGCCCAATGGCAGCGAGCCCGTATCCCCCATGAACACCTGCGCCGGATAGCCGTTGTACCACAGGAAGCCCAGGCACGCCCCCACCATCGCCCCACACAAAACCGCCAGCTCAGCCGTAAACGGAATGTACGGGAACAGCAGACTGCTCGCCCGACCCGGATCACCGCCCAGAAACGCGAACACCATGAACACAAAACTGCATAGCGCCATGCACCCCGCCGCCAACCCATCCATCCCGTCCGTCAGGTTCACCGCGTTCGACGTCCCCGCCGTCACCAGCACCGTCACGATCAAGAACAACGGCGTGCCCAGCAGGATGCCCTGCTTGTAAAACGGTACAGTTAGAATACGGAACGCCTCTACCGACTCACCGCCCACCATCGTCGCGAACGCCATGTTCTGCTGCCCGTACCGATAAATGAAGTTACCCAGCAGAATCCCCAGCGCAATCTGGAACAGCAGCTTCTCGTAGGTCTTCAGCCCATCTCGCGATCCGCTCCGCCGGCCCACGGTCAACTTCAACCAGTCGTCGATCCCCCCCAGAAAAGCCAGCCACATCATGCAGAAGATCGACATGCGGATGTAATAGTTGTGCAGATCCGCCAGCAGCAGCAGACAAACCAGGATCGCCACCACAATCAGGATGCCGCCCATCGTCGGCGTGTCCTTCTTGTCTTGGCTCTGGCGGTTCAGCAGATCGTGATCAAACTCCGCCTGGTCGCCGATCTTGTATCTGACCAGCGCACGAATCACCCGAGGCGCTAGGACTACCACCACGCCAAAACCTAATAGGACCGCACACGTAGCCCGAAACAGCACGTCCTTGTAGGCGTACGGGCCGGCCGGGTAACCCTGAAGATAGTCAATCAGATGGTAGAGCACGCCTCAGCATATCCTCAAACCCAACCCGTGGAATCCACAGAAGCCACCCAGCACTCAGTACGCAGTACTCAGTGCTCAGCACTCATTACTTTCCCCGCACCCTGCCGCGAGAAACGCTCCGCTTGGCCGCCACCTTCTTCTTGCCAGCCGGTTTGCGCTCTGGTGGTGACGACGCCCAACCCCGGATCACCTCCACAAGTTGCTCCAAAGCCAGAAGCCGCGAACCCTTCACCAACACCGTATCCGTCGGCTCCAGATGCGACACCAGCCGACGCCGGGCCAACGCGGTCGACGCATACGCATGCACCCGCACCCGCCCGCCGCTCGCCTGCTGCACCGTTCGACTGACCAGCTTCGAGTGCTCCCCCACCGCGATCACCAAGTCCACGCCGCTTGCGGCCAGACGCTCCGCCACCGCCCGATGCCGATCCGCCGCCGCCGCACCCAGCTCACGCATGTCGCCGAGAATCATGACTCGCCGACCGGCAGCCGGCATCGAGACCAGCACCTCCATCGCCGCCTGCACCGAGGCCGGGTTCGCGTTGTACGCATCGTTGATCAGCGTCAATTTGCCCAACCGCTCCCCCTGCAAACGCATCGGCGGCAACTCAAACGTCGCCAGCCGGGCCGCGATCTCCTCGTGGTCCATCCCAAAACGTCGGGCCACCCCGATCGCCGCCAAGGCATTGAACGCGTTATGCCGACCCGGGATGCCCAACTGGTACTCAAACCGGTCGTTCACCGTGAATTCCAGACCGGCCGCCGTACCCGAGGCTCCCGCCACATGCCGCAAGCTCGTCAATCGCAGATCCGCACCCGACCACTCGCCAAACGTCACCCGCTTGATCCGCATGTACTGCCGATCATGCTCCAACGACCAACGCAGCAACTCCGGATCCACGTTGACCACCGCGAACCCGTCAGGCCGCAATGCCGCAAGCAGCGACAGCTTCTCAGCCGCCACACCCTCCAGGCTCCCCAGCCCCTCCAGATGAACCTCCGCAATACCCGTGAGCACCGCCACCTCCGGCTCGATCAGCCGGGCCAACGCCGCAATCTCGCCCGGCGCGTTCGTGCCCACTTCGCAAACCACGAACTCGTCCGGCGGCTCCGTCGACAGCAGCGTGAGCGGCACTCCAATCGCATTGTTGTAGCTCTTGATCGACGCCCGACCCTTGTAACGCCCGCCCAGCACATGCGCGATCATCGCCTTCGTCGTCGTCTTTCCATTGCTACCCGTCACCGCGACCACCGCCACCGAACCCTCGATCACCGAGCGACGGTAGTAGCGGGCAAGTCGCCCCAACGCCTGCACCGGGTCATCCACCCGGATCAACATCGCCGGCGACGCATATCCCCCAACTTCGGACCCCGTCAGCGGCCGCCGATCGACACCTTGTCCGCTTCCACCCGCTCCATGCCCCGGCCGATCTTCGACCGGCACCACCGATCCCGCGCCCGGCCGAACTGCTGAATAGTCCATCCGTGGCAGGTGGTAATCGTCCCGCACCACCGCCGCCATCGCCCCGCGCGCAAACGCCTCCCCCACGAAATCATGCCCATCAAACTGCAGACCACGGACCGCCACGAACAAATCGCCCGGACTTACCGCCCGAGAGTCGATCGTCACCCGGCTGACCGTCCCCACTGGCAAGGAACGATCCGCCGTCCCCTCCAATGCGGTCACAACTTCTTCCAGCGTCATTGCCTTCATATCAGATCCGACGTCCCGCCACCCAACCCTGCCTCAAATCCCGGTTCCCGAATCTCAAATCCCCAATCTCAAATCTCAGATCCCGAATCTCGAATCTCAGATCTCAAATCCGCCGTCTCTCTCGCTGCCCACTCTCATCCATGCCCCCCCCACATCCCCCGTCCCATGAGCACTCCAGCTTTCCGACCTGTCCCTTCCTCCTTCATCCGCCGCGTTCACCCGTCACCTTCAGCCTCTCTCCCGCCACCACAACATCATCAAACGGCACCCGCTGCCGCCCGATCTCCTGGTACGTCTCGTGTCCCTTGCCCGCCAGCACGACGACATCATCCGCCTCAGCCATCGCGATAGCCTGCCCGATCGCAGCCCGCCGATCGGACTCCACCGTCACACGCCGCATCGCCGCCGCGTCGAAGCCCGGCAAAATATCCGCGATGATCGCCTCCGGCTCCTCCGTCCGCGGGTTGTCGCTCGTCACCACAATGCGATCCGCGTACTTCGCCACCACGGCTGCCATCCGAGGCCGCTTGCTCTTGTCCCGATCACCGCCACAGCCGAACATCACAATCAGCCGCCTGGTCGCCAATGGCCGCACCGCCGAGAGCACATTCTCCAACGCGTCGTCCGTATGTGCGTAGTCCACCAGCACGGTGCACGCCCGCCCGGTCCCCTCCACCCGCTGCAGCCGGCCCGGCACACACCGCACACTGTCCAAGCCCGCCGCAATCGTATCCAGACCAATGCCCAAACCCAGCGCCGCCGAGGCCGCCGCCAAGCAGTTCTGCACGTTGTGCCGACCAACCAGTGCCGAATCGATCCATCGCGAAACCGGGCTTGCCGAATGACCTCGCCCAACCGCCCAGCGCGAAGTCAATTCGAACCGACTCCCCGTCGCGGCAATCCGTTCGATCCGGGCCTCCACATCCAACTCCGCGGACCGCCCGCCCACCGCATCATCGCCGCTCGCGATGCCGTACCACAAAACAGACGCTTGGCAGTCCGCCACGATCCGGCGACCGGCTGGATCCTCCGCGTTCACCACCGCCACCGCATTCGCGTCCAACCCGTCGAACAGCCGCTTCTTCGCCCGCAAGTACGACTCCATCGTCTCGTGATAGTCCAGGTGGTCGCCCGTCAGGTTGCTGAATACTCCCACCGCAAACCGGACGCCATCACACCGCCCCTGGTCCAGGGCATGACTCGATACCTCCATCACCGCGTGCGTCGCACCCGCCTCCGCCGCCTCCGCCAGGTAACCCATCAACGTCGCGGCCGGCGGCGTCGTCCAACCCGACTCGATCGTCCGCGATACCAGATCGTACTGAACCGTCCCCAGCATGGCGGTCGGATACCCCGCCTGCCGCAGGATCGCCTGCATCAGGTAGCAGAACGTGCTCTTCCCGTTGGTTCCGGTAACCCCCACCACGTTGAGCCGGCCGGACCGCAGACGCTCATCCAGCCCGTACAACACCGCCGCCAACCGGCCTACCACGCCGCGAGCACTGGCCAACTGCAAGACAGCTACACCAGGAATCGCCTTCACCGGACGCTCGCACACCACCGCCGCAGCACCCGCCTGGCAAGCAGCCTCGACGAACCCGTGTCCATCCGCCCGCGTACCCCGAACCGCCACAAAGCACGAGCCCAGCCCCGCCTGCCGCGAATCCTCGACCACTGACGTGATCTCCGGATCCACGGACCCATCCCACCGGGTCACCAAGCCCGCACGCGTGACCAGTTGGCTCCACTTCAACCCGCATCCCACCTTCCGCCCAGCACCACCCCACCGTAGCGGCCGCCCATCGTAGCAGCCGCCCCCCGTAGCAGCCGCCCCCCGCGGCAGCCGCCCACCGTAGCGGCCGCCCCCCGTGGCGGCCGGCGCCAACACCTGCCGTCACCTGAAAACGACCCCCGTCACCACCACACCATCCGCCAGCCTTCAGCCTTCCCCCTAATCACTCGCCCTGAACGCCTCCGGCGTGCTCAACGCCAGGCGGCTCTGCGCCGTTTCGCCCTTGTCCGGCGGAGCCCCCATGTAGGCCAGGACCTGCTCCAAAACCACCTTCACCGTGGGTGCCGCCACCGCACCGCCATAATACGCGATCCGCCGATCCGGCTTGCGGATCATCACCAAGGCCACAACGGCCGGATCGGATGCCGGAGCCGCCGCCATGAACGAACCCAAATATGCGTTCGGCTCATAACCCCGTCCGCCAAACCGCGGAATCTGGGCCGTCCCCGTCTTGCCCATGACCTGCCACTTCGCCAGCTGGCTCGGACGCCCCGTCCCCTCGTTCACCGTCTTCACCAGAAGCTCGTGCATCGTCGCCGCCGTCTCAGCACTGATCACTTGTGGCGGATCAACCTCCGGCCTGCGATCCTCGATCACCTGCCCATCCAAGTCCGCGATCGCCGACACCACATACGGGCGAACCAGACGCCCCCCGTTCACTAAAACCGCGAAACCCGTCGCCAACTGGATCGGCGTCAACGCCATCTCGTGACCCATCGGAACCGAGGTCGTCGTGAACGAGTTCCATGCCTTCAGAGGCATGAACAACCCCAAGCCCTCTCCGGGTAAATCAATCCCTGTCCGCCGCCCAAACCCGAACTTCGACAGCGTTTCGTGCATCCGTGCATTACCTAACCGCTGCCCCAGAATCGCCATCCCGATGTTGCTCGACTTCGTCAGAATCTGCTCAACCGTCAAATGACCATACGGGTGATGATCGTGAAGACGCCGCTTCCCGGTCGCGTACAACCCGTTGTGACAGAAGATCGTCTCGCTCGGGCGAGCCAGGTTGTGCTCGAACGCACCGGCCATCACGAACGGCTTGAAAATGCTCCCAGGCTCCACCGGATCCGTCAGCACACGGTTACGCCGCAGATCCGCAGCCACCTTGCCCGCCTCCACCGGATTGTATGTCGGATAGCAGGCCAGCGCCAGAATCGCCCCCGTTTGAGGGCACATGAGCAGACCCAATCCGCTCTCCGCCTTGAACCGCTCAACCGCCCCACGAATCTCCGTCTCCAACACCTCCTGCATCGCCGAGTCCAAAGTCAGCACCACATGCTTGCCGTCCTCCGGCGACTCGTACGAGTCGGGCTGCTGGAACACCGCCCGCCGCTTCGTGTCCCGGTAGACCACCCGCTTGCCGTCCCGGCCACGAAGCACCTTGTCCAGCGATCGCTCGATACCCTCCAACCCCCCCCCATCTGAACCCACAAAACCAATCACGTGGGCCGCCACCGGACCCATCGGGTAAGTCCGAGTCGGCTGATTCGCAACCCCCACACCGGGGATCTTCAACGACTCCACCTCCCGGGCTTCGTGTGCGGGCACACCCCTGCGGATCACCACAAAACCCGGCGAGGTCGGACGACTCAGCAGACGACTGACTTCCTCGGCCGGCATGCCCAGCACCATCCCAAGATCACGCGCCGCCGCCGACCGATCCTCAATCGCACGCGGATCCGCATACACCATCGGGGCATCATGGCTACCCGCCAATACCCGCCCGCGACGGTCCAGAATCGCCCCACGCCGGCCCGGAAGCGGAACCTCGCTGCACTGCCGCCGCTCAGACCACGCCAACAGCGCAGGCCGCATCTCTACCTGGATATACGCCAGGCGACCCACCAAACCAGCCATCGCAACACAAATCAACCCAAGAAGGATGTGACCTGCCCACGCCCGCAGACGCACCTCGTCGCGCCCGGAGCTCGCATCCCGGACCCAACCCCCATGACGCCCGGATGTCTCCTTCGGCTCCATCTGACCGCACCCAAAATCCGGTCTCAAATACTCAAATCGCCTTCCCCGCCGCGGCCTACCGCCGAGCCCCGGCTATCTTCTCACCACTCGGCCGGCCTGTGTCCAACCCAATCCGCTCCGCTCGCTCACGAATCATCCGAGGCGAACGCAACCGAGCCAACTCCATCTCCTGCGTCCAAATCTCACGCCGTAGGTCTGTCTGCCGAAACTGCAACTGCTGGATCCGACGCATCACCAGCATCTGGTCCACCCGAACCACTACCACCGCGATCCCTATCGCCGCCAGAGAAACCAACAGTCCCACCATCCGCGGTATGGTCATGCCGACACCCGTTTATCCCCCTCCGGCTTCTCTTCCCCGTTCGGCAGCTTGATCTTCGTCCCCGGCTTCATCCGCTTGGGATCCAAATCCTGGTTCAACTTCAAAATCTCAGGCCACCGGGCCGCCGAACCCAACTCCCGCGCCGCAATCGTGCTCAGCATGTCACCCGGCCGAACTTCATACGTCCGGGCTCCCCCCGGTTGCGGAGCCACCCGCCGCTCCACCGGCGATTCCGTGCTCGCCACCCGCGACGCGACCTCCTCACGACGCACCAGCGACGGAGCCTGCCGACCCTCGCTCCGCACCGGCCGCGAAGCCAGCTCCTCCGAACTCACCGTCCGCGCATCGCCCGTCACCCGTCGAACATCAAAACTCGGAGCCGGCTCCACAATCGCCGCCAACTCAGCCGGAAGTGCCGGAATAACCAGCTTCTGACCCTCACGAATCGTGTGCACATCCTTCATCTGGTTCGTCGAGGCTAGAAATTCCACCGCCCTTTTGTTCGCCGTGCCATAATGCTGCTTGGCAATCTCCCCAAGCGTCTCACCCTTCTGCACCATGTACTCTCTCGACACCGCCTCACGAGTCGGAGGCAGCGAAGGTGAACGCTCCGGCTTCAGCTCCGGCGACGGGCTCATCTGCGGCGCAGGTACCGGTGCCGTCGGCGCGGGAGGAGCAATCTCGATCGGCCGCGCCGGCAACGCCGGAGCCACCCGACGGTCAATCGCCGTCAACGCACCCGAAGACGACCGTGGAAGACTCACCTGTCGCTCTCCGCTCCCATCCTGACCATCCGTCGCCGTCCACTCCGTCGGAGATGGCCCCAACGCCGACGGCCGAGGCAACCCCTGAGCCAATCGATTCAACGGACCTCGCACAGCCTCGATCCCCGATGACACCAAACCAACACCCGACGGTGACCCCCCTTCCGTCGTTTCACGAACCCCATGGGGCGTGCCGCTTCTCCCTGTCAACGAAACGCCCACCCCAGGCTGCGCCCGGCCCACCAACGTGTCCTGCAGCCCGCTTTCCCGTGAAGCCATCGGCAGGCCGTCACCCTGCGGCGGAACCGACCCCGTGTGCGACAGCAACACGGCGAATACCACGATGAAGCCCAACCCGACCAGAAGACCAATCTTCGTTTCCCGGGTCATCGAAACCTCCCTGCTTCGCCCTGCGTACCCCCGTCACCCCATGACCATAAACCGTCGCTAGGCCGCCTGAGCAGCCCCGCCACGGTCAACTGGCCGACCCTGCCACACGCACCGCTACCCTGAGCTTCGCACTCCGAGACCGAGGATTCCGCTCGGCCTCCTCGCGAGATGCCGGCACCGGCTTCTTCGTGAGTATGTCATACACCCCAGCCCGCCGACAATCAAGAAAACAATGCTTCACAATACGGTCTTCACCACTATGGAAGCTGATAACCGCCAGACGACCCCCCATACCTAGTAGGTCCGGCGATGCCTTCAACAGCGACTCCAGGTTGGCTACCTCACTGTTCACCGCCATCCGAAGGGCCATGAAAGTACGTGTCGCCGGGTGGATCTTGCCAGGATGCGAATGCGGCGAAACCCCTAACGCCGAACAAACAATCCGCACCAACTCCGAGGTCCGACGGATCCGCGTCTCCCGCCGATCCTGGCAAATCCGCTTCGCGATCCGCCGGCTGTATCGCTCCTGGCTGTGCTCCCACAAAAGATCCGACAAGGCCGACTCACTCAGGGAGTTCACCAAGTCCGCCGCATCGCGGTCCAGACGGTCGTCCAACCGCATATCCAACGGCCCGTCCTCGCTGAAGGACAGCCCCCGCCCCGAATCCATCAGTTGATCCGTGCTCGGCCCCAGGTCCGCCAGAATGACATCCACAGACCCTACGCCCAGACCAGTCAACACCGCCGGCAACTCAGCAAAATTCGACCGAACCCAGTCACACTTCGGTCCACCGCCAGCCGGGCACACCGCCTCGACCCGAGCCGCCGCTTTCGCCAAGTTGCCCGCGTCCACGTCTAGCCCGATCAGCCTGCCTGTCGAACCGATGGCCCGGGCCAGCAGACTCGCGTGCCCGCCGTGCCCCGCCGTCGCGTCAACAACCACTTCCCCAGGCTGCGGCTTCACCAGGGACAACACCGCGTCACAAAGCACCGGCTGGTGCTCGACCTCCGCTCCGCTCACCGGGGGACGCCTCCACAGACGGCCACCGTTGCCGCCACCTGCAAACCTTGACCCCAAAAAGGGGGGCAACGCCGTCCATCCGTGTCGGCGTTGGCCCTATCCGTCCCGGCCGGGATCAGAGTTCGACGAGTCGGCCACGCCTCCTGCCGTCCGGCACAGGCGCCGCTCACACCCATCCGCGTCAACGGGTGGGAGACCGGCCGCCTAACTCACTGCCAGACCAGCCCTCGCAGGCTGTCGCCTCGTTCGCCAATCCCGACGCAATCCGTTGCGCCCGTGCCAGGAAACGCTCACCCCGGCCCCGCTTCGCAATCCTTTGCTTAGCTGGCCGGGAAGTGATCAGCCCGGCGACTCCGTTCGTCTCGCTGATGACTTCATCCGGGCTTCGACCGCGTCGGCCGAACGACCACGCCATGGGTCCGGACCAACCGGTCATCATGAGAACCTGCCGCAGAACCCGCTTCCACTGCGAGCCCTGCCAATCCGCCCAACGCAAAGCTGGGCGAATGCTCCGCCCCTCCGTCTTCCACACACCGCGGCACTTCCCCGATCCGTCGTTCCATCGGGGCCGCCAACCTCATCGCTCGCCTTCCCCACCCACGCTCGCAACCTGATGGCCGGCCGGAAAGGGGCTCAAAGAAAACACACCCTTGGGCCCCTGTCCGATGCCGGTCCCTCGCTCGTTTGTGACTCCCCTCGCCAACCGACCTCAACTCCGAGTCGGCGGAAAAACGCTCCGACCGGCCTCGATCGTCTTGTCCACCGCGAACTGGTACAGATCCGGATGTCGCGGTCCGTTTTGCCGCATGAAGATCGCGTGCTCCGCTCTGTTCCAGATCACCAAGTGATCCCTTGCTCCTGTCACCGTCACCTGCTTGCCAATCCCGACGTTGTCCAGCAGCCACTTGGGCAAGACCACCCGGCCCTGGTTGTCCGGCTCGAGCAACGTCACCATCGAGTAGTACACCTGCTCGAACTGCGTCTGCTCCGCGGTGGGCGTCAACGACGCGTGCCGCTGCTCCGAGTACGACTGGAAGTAGCGGTCCGGATACAGGTGCAAGGTCGTGATGGGCGTCCCCGGCACAATATAGAAGGTCGTTCCCTGCGTTTCTGGATCAAGGGCTGCCCGAACACTCGCAGGAATCGAGAGTCGGTTCTTGCCGTCAATCGTCAGCTCGTACGTGCCGGATAGCACCATGCCGGTCGCGACCTGAACTCGTACTCACCCGTCGCCGTCCCCGCCGCCAGGGACTTGCCCCCACTGGACAGGGCTTTCAGGGGAAAGACTACCACCAGGTCGGCCACGATGCAAGAAGAATCTTCGGGGTAAAATCCCGGAAAGCGCAGATTTTCAATTCGGATTATGTTCGCGCCAATATATAGGGGGTGACTGTGATCGTGATCACTATTCTGACGATGGCATGCATGCAAGGCCCGATAACCACGCAGTCGTTTGCGACGACTCTTCGTCAGGCAAGGGGTGACAGTATCCCTGCTTGGCTGCATACGCCGGTCAGCGTCGAAGGCTCAAGCGTTCAGGCGTTAGCTCGGTGGGGCCGGCGGTTATGCCGACTTGGAGGGTGGGAAGCGCAGGGCGGACCTCTCCGCTGGGGAGATGAAGACTTCCTGCTGGGGATAGGCCTTGGCGATAGCGCACCAACCGAAGAGCCAGGTCAGCTCGGCCATGAGCTGGTCGAGATAACCGGCGTCGACGTCGGCGCGCCAGTGGATGAGCTGGCCGGCGAGAAAGAACGCGCTGCTGAGCCCGAGCCGGATGCGCAGACTGGGCTCGGGGAGTCCGTACTCGCGGGTGTACTCGTAGACGAAGCCCTGATCGACGGCCCACTTGACGACATCACGATCGGCGGGATGAATGATCATGGCCTGTCGGTTCTTCTCGTGGGGCGACACCGCGCCGGCCGGGGAGACAAGGTTCGACGACACATCGTGAAAACTGGGGCGGGCCCGAAAGCCGATGCTTCCTGAGATTGGCTTTGAGCGAGGGAACCATCAAGCTTCTGACTGCGGTCCAAACGCATTCCACTTGACAGTACAAGGAGGCGCATGACCTCCGGGCCCGCCGGACCAAACCGGAACGTTCGACGCGAACGCCACCGGTCACTTGTCGGCCCCGTCCGCTGCGAACAGACGGAACCGACCAGACCATCAGGATCCCGACCACACAGCCGGGGCCTGAGCTACGCTGAAATCATGACATCGATGAAGCATCCTTTCTTCATCGATGTCTTCTGTCCGAAGCGGCCGCCTGGCTGTTCCGCTGGCCGCCCCGGATGCCGATTATGGCTTCTCCTTTCCTTCTCAGTCCCTTCAGGAGAAACACTTCTGGGCCCACACCGACCGGTTCTCACGTACTGGCCGACGCCGCCCGCCACCTCCGGCACTTGATATGCCGGTAGCCATCCTTGGCCCGCATTCACCCTGCCGGCTGCCTTCCTTGGCGTCTTCCCGGCACGATGACCCTCGCCATCCCTGGCTCGCACGACACCTTTCGCGAGTGCCTTCCTTGGCGCCCGCTTACCGCGTTTGATGGGAACTATCAGCGTGGGGTATCCGTTCCCCGTCGTCCGAGTGCCCCCTATGAGATCAGTCCAGACAAGCTCTCCACGCCCCCGGCGCAGGAAGCCGTAGATCACCGGGTGCCAGAGACACCACAGGAATCAGATACAACGTGTATTGGCTTGGAGATCCGTCTCCGCCTGGATAGGTTCGCTCGCCCGAAGGT
>JAAYDF010000277.1 GCA_012729395.1 Phycisphaerae bacterium | reverse complement strand
CTCCCTCAACCACTCGCCAGGCCAGCGGTGCCGAAGCCTGCCATGACGCCCCGCAGTGCTGACACACTGCCAACTCCGTCCGCCGAAGACGGCCGCACTCAGAACACGTCACCATCACCTCCCCCGGACGGACCAGCCGCCACATGACGTAGCCCGCCAAACCCAGCATCATCGTCGTGACAAACCACGCTTTTCGTGATCTCGACGCCAACCCGCGCTGCTTGGCATCTCGCGCCACCAACCACCCCAGCACCGCTCCCAAACCCACCGGCGGGGCCAAGACCAGCAGAGCGAAGAAACGAGCCTTCAGACTCGAACGTTCAACGAATGTCCTACCCCTCCAGCCAAAGACCGAATTCGGAACCAGGAACACCCCGTGAAGGCTGCGAATTGCGTCACAATGATGACCTGCGGCAAATGAGCCCGCCGCCAAAACCGGCGGATACAGGTTCTCCACGATGTACTTGCCGATCAGCAGGGCGTAACCGCCCGGCCTTGAACTCGGTGACATTGCGTCCCCTTCGCCTTCCAGTAGCCGACCGTCGTCGTCGTAGGCAAACAGCCCAATCCCACAGCCTGTCCGTGCTACGTCCGCCACCACCACGCCCTGGTATGACGCACCTTCACCCACGGCAACCCGGACGTCGTAAGCAAGCAGGTCGTGTGGTTTGATGAAAGGCATCTCTCCCGCTTTGCCCACGACCGCAAGAGCGGCCCGGTCCAGCCTCCAAATCGTTCCTGACCGGTCCAGGACGAGCGCGACACCTTCCGTCTCCCACTGGAGACGCACGGGAGAATCGTGATGACGCACCGCGAGAGCACCGCTCGGCGTCTCATTCGCTCCCCCTGTTTTCTGTGTCGCCGACGCGTGTGCTTCCGAGGGAGTCTCCCACCAAACATTGAGAGCGAAGTCATTGCGGGCGATCCGCCCGATCTGAATCGGCTGAAAGCTATCGTCCTGCACCGGCGGTCCCCAATCGACCCGCCGACCCTCGAAATCAATCCGGAAGAAGGCCCGGCGCCAGCGGTCGAGCCCGATCACGTCACCGTCGTAACTCGGACGCCATAGAACGTCTCCGAACCGCCCAAGCGACTCGGCGGGAACTTCTGAAATGCCTTCCGGACCCGCATAGAGGACATTCTTGGTCACCTCCCTGTCTTGTGCCCCCTCTGCAGCATCCTGAAATCGGATAGCGGTTTGGGTTATTAGTCCTTCGTCAAGGCCGTACCGACCGATGGCTTCGGTTCCAGTCATGCCAGAACCTTCCGCATGGCGGCTGACAAAGTCTTTTCCCACCCGACCGTATCCCGTCAGTTGCGGAACCGCGTCCTGGATCGCCGGCCACAGCAGTCTGATCATGCGCCGGTTCAGCGAGGCGTGCAATATCGCACCGGTCGGTATATCGTCCCCGTCGTAGCGCCGCCCCCACATATCCACCTCATCGATGCTGACCGAGGACGGCCTATCCAGCGCAAGGGCCAGCAACTCCGATTCAAACATCCTCCGCCCAAGGCTCAGGACCATCACCACCGCGATCACCATGATCGCTCCCGCCGCGAGCGTTTTGACCAATCGAATTACCCGTGTCTCCATGGTCGATCTCCTACAGCGGTTGATGGACGTACCGATGGTGCAGCCAACCGATCATGGCGACGGCCAGGACGGCCAGCGTGATCCACGCCCGCGGCCGAGAACCCATCATCAGCACCGCCAGCAGGATCACCAGCAGCAGCCCCAGCAGCACGAGAATCCTCAGCCGGCCGATCTGCGACCAGCCCATCACCAACCCGGCTGCGTACGCCGGCAACGCCGCCGCCAACATCGTGACGAAGATGGCCACCAGGATCGTCGCGTCCACCGGCAGCAGCCGCGGAAACGCATGAAACATCGCGGCAACCGCCAGCACCATCAACGCGATCGAGGCCACGATGATCAACCCGCCCACGATCAGCCGGGCCGCCAGCATCCGCCCGCGCGTCGTCGCCCGCGTCGAAACGTACGCGGTCAGGTTCCATCGCCTGTCGTAGTCGGTTTGCAGCCATCCGAGAACCGTCGAGATCAACGGCACCACGACGGTCGCCACCAGTAAGACCACCACCAGTTCCTCGGGACTCCCCACCGGCGGCCGACTCGAGTCGTGCCAAGGATAGTAGAAACCCGTCACTGCGGCGAACGCCATCAATAAGCCCACAGCCGTCAGCAATAGCAGCGCCACCAAGCCCACTCGATCCAGTTCCATCAGCACCAGCTTCCTCATCGCACGCCTCCGTTCTAGACCGCCACCGGCGTCCGCCGACTGGTACACTCCAGGAAAATGTCCTCCAGCGACATCGGCACGACGCTGCAGTTGATCGGGCCGTAGGTCTCCAGGTACGCCTGTTTGTGCTCGTCCCAGTCCGCCACCGTCAGCAGCATCTCGCGCCCCTGGACCTCCTGCCGCACGATGTCGGTCAGGGCCAGCCGCTGCGGCGGAGTCTCGGCGAACACCAGACGCAGCTTGCGCACCCGGCGTTTGAGGGCTTCAAGCGGGCAATCCACCGCCAGCCGCCCCCCTACCAGAATGCCCACCCGGTCCGCGATCCGCTCCACGTCGCTGAGGATGTGCGAACTGAACAGGATGGTCCGGCCGTCCCGCTGGATCACGTCGATCGCCAACTCCAGAAACTCGCGCCGTGCCGCTGTGTCGAGCCCCAGCGTCGGATCGTCCAGCACCAGCAGTTCCGGCTCGACCGCCATGGCCAACGCCAGATTCAACTGAGCCCGCATGCCCGTCGAAAGCTGTTTGACCTTCCGGTCCATCGGCAGCTTGAACGTCGAGACCAGGTGTCCAAAGAACCGCTCGTCCCACCGCGGCGCGAGGCCTCGGCACAACGAGACCAGCCAGCCCACCCGCCAGCTCGGGACCAGTTGATGCCCCTCCGCCACATAGCCGACCCGCCCGCGCTGCGCCGCGGAGAGCCGCTGCGAATTCGCCCCAAGGACCAGGGCTTGGCCGCGGGTCGGCGTCTCCTGACCCATCAGAATACGGATCAGCGTGGTCTTGCCCGCCCCGTTTCGACCCAGCAGGCCGTAGATGCACCCCTGCGGGACCTTCAGGTCGATCCCGTCCAGAACGCACCGACCTTCATAAAACTTAACCAGCCCTTGAGCCTCAACCACGATCTTCGCCATCGCCGGCCCCTTTCTCCGGGAACTTGAACTTCGCCAACGCCTCTTCGATCCAGCCGAACAATTGCCGCCGATCGATCTGCATGTGAATGGCCTCGACCATCAGCCGGTCGATCTGTTCGCGGATGAGCTTTTCCCGCACCGCCTCGCTGAGCCGGCTGCTCCCCTGGGCGATGTAACTGCCTGAGCCTGGACGGGTTATGATAATCCCCTGGTGCTCCAGCTCGCGGTAGGCCTTGGCGATGGTGTTGGGGTTGATCACCAGCCGGCTTGACAGTTCCCGAACTGTGGGCAGCCGGTCCCCCTCCGCTACCCGACCCAACGCCACATCGCGTTTCACCTGGTCGGCGATCTGCAGATACACCGGACGGTCACAGCCATGATCGATCTGAATAAGCATCGCATTGCCTATTGTGCTAGTTTGCCTAGTACAACTATAATGCTTTTGCCAGACCTGTCAAGCAAAAAGCTCATCTGGACAAATTGACGTGGCCGACAAGTGGGACTAGTATCGTAGCGAAGAAACACGGGAGGCGCTGGTGAGTAGCGAATCGACGGTGAGCGACTACTGGATCAAATCGGCCAGAATGGACCTTCAGACGGCCCGGAACCTTCTGGCCTGTGGTGAGTTCAGTTGGTCACTCTTCATAGGACACCTTGTTCTGGAGAAGATGCTGAAGGCGTGCTACGCGGCGCGTATCTAACCCAAGGTTCCCTATCGTCATGGGCTTGTCCTGCTTGCCAAGGAGATCGGACTGGATTTGGCCGAGTCGGAGATTGAATTCCTGGACATCGTAACGTCCTTCAATATCGCGGTCCGCTATCCTGATGCCAAGTTCCAGTTCCACCGCCAGTGTACGGAGGCTTTTGCCCGTGAGTATCTTGAGAAAATCGCGGCGTTCGCCAGCCGCCTAGAGGAGCAGATCCGAGATGCTTGACCAGGTTCGCCTTATCGCCCGGAGATACGCAGAAGAACTGGAGCGTAACCGCGTTCGCGTTACCGCCCTCTACGTTTTCGGTTCGCAGGCCGGAGACTCCCCTCGGCTGGACAGCGACATTGACGTAGCGGTTGTCTCGGACAGCCTGTCGGGAGACTGGTTCGAGGACATGAGACTGCTGCACCGGCTGCGTCGGGACATCGATCTGCGGATCGAGCCGGTCCCCTTCCGTCCCGAGGACTTTGGCCCTTCCCAGCCGCTGTATCACCAGATCGTCGAAGACGGCGTCCAGGTGATCTGAGGGGCCTGCCAGCGGTGGTGGTGCAGGCATGCGGCTACGTTTGCTGAGATCTGTTTGGGAGGTGGAGTCATGGCGGTTGGTCTGGGGGCGATTCCGGATTTGCCCACTCGGCTTCGCTGTGTTGTCCGAGCCAGAGTTCTTCCACTCCGCCTTCGTAGACCCGTTGGCCGTTTGGGTCGCCGTAGCGTCGGGCGGCTTCCTTGATCGACAGCGTGTGAACCGTGCGGTAGCCCAGCGGCTGGTTGTATTCGTAGTTCGCGATGATGGTCTCCAGCGGGTCGGCTTGGAGATTGCCCAGCCGCCACCACGGTTCGGTCGTGGCCCAGTTGGTAAAGACGTCCCAGTTGCCGGCGATGATGAACCACAGGTGCTCCGGCTTATGGCATCCCCAGGGAAAGCGCTCCTCGCCGTCGAGGATTTGGGCCGCCAGTTCGCCTTCGGTGAACCAGAGCCGGTCCCGTTTGAAGTGCTGTCGCGTCGGCTCGACGATCTCAGCGGGCAGATCGGCGATCTGGTCGATCGTCGGCCGCAGGTGTTCGATGTGCCGCGCCTGGCCTGACGGACCCGGCGTGTGCATGAACAGCGTGAACTCACCGCCCAGCGCCGCTGCCCGCTCTGGCAGCTTCAACGTTTCGACCAGTTTCAGCAGGCCTGGCAGGTCGGGCAGGATCTTGCGGGTCAGAAAGAACTGCCAGCGAGGCTTGATTCCGGCGTCGAGCAGCCGCTGAGTGGCTATGATGCCGTCGCGGAACGCGCCGCGTCGGCGGCAGAACCAATCCGTCGTCTGTTCCAGGCCGAAGAACGTGATCTGGCAGGTGTCCGGGCCGACCGTCCTGGCCCAGCGTGCGTAAGTCTCATCCCGGGCCAGCCGCCAGACGCTGAGCAGTTCGAACCGCCACGGCTCGCCGTCGCTCAATTCGCACTCCAGATCGCGCAGCCGCTGGTAGTCGTCCGAGAAGTCCGGCTCGCGCCAGCTCGCCGAGGCTTTGACGCCTGTGAAGAACGGCTCCGTTTGCCCCTTCCGGACAAACGTACGAAACCGTTCGACCGCCCAGCGCAAATCCCGCTCGGTCATCCGGCGATTGTCTGCCCGGCCCAGCCAGCAGTGGCGGCACCGGTTCGGACAGCCGCACATGTCCAACGCCACCGTGATGTCTCTGGATGTGAATTTCGGCATGGCCAGCTCAACGCATTTCCGCGGTTTCCACGTCCCGCCGACCCTTGAGGATACCGGATCGGCCATGAACCGGTAAAAAAGAAAACCGGCCGACACGGTTTAACCGCATCGGCCGGTTCATTTCAACAACAGTTCGATGGCGCCGGTCGCCGAAAGGCTTCCGGGGCCGGTCCGAGGACCGGTCAAGAATGTGCTGACTAATACTGGATAATCCTTTAGAAAGGAGGTGATCCAGCCGCACGTTCCCGTACTGCTACCTTGTTACGACTTAGCCCCAGTCACCGAGCTCTCCGTCGGCCGCCGCCTCCTTACGGTTAGCTAAGCGGACTTCGGGAGTTCCCGGCTTCCATGGCTTGACGGGCGGTGTGTACAAGGCTCAGGAACACATTCACCGCGTCGTAGCTGATACGCGATTACTAGCGATTCCAACTTCATGCAGTCGAATTGCAGACTGCAATCTGAACTGGGCCCGGATTTTTGCGATTTGCTCCACCTCGCGGTCTTGCGTCGCATTGTGCCGGGCATTGTAGCACGTGTGCATCCCTGGGCATAAAGGCCATGATGACTTGACGTCATCCCCGCCTTCCTCCGGCTTAACGCCGGCAGTCTCGTTAGAGTGCCCGCCATGACGCGCTGGCAACTAACGACAGGGGTTTCGCTCGTTACGGGACTTAACCCAACACCTCACGGCACGAGCTGACGACAGCCATGCAACACCTGTGTAGATCGTCTAGGTTGCCCTAGAAACTGCGATCTCTCGCAGCGGCAATCTCATGTCAAGACCTGGTAAGGTTTCTCGCGTTGCTTCGAATTAAACCACATGCTCCACCGCTTGTGCGGGCCCCCGTCAATTCCTTTGAGTTTCACCCTTGCGG
>JAAYDF010000276.1 GCA_012729395.1 Phycisphaerae bacterium | reverse complement strand
TCGGCACACCTGTGCCCGACGGTGCCGCTACCCTCTTCATCCTCAAAGAAGAAATCGAAAGTGGCGTAACGAATTGGACCGGCAGGATGCCCCGAGGCAATTTACACAGGACTTGACACTACCTCCGATATTGAACCGTTCCTTCCCATCCTCCCAGCGGCAAAAGACGTGTTGCTTCGCCAGCACCAGCTTGATCGGATACGCCAGGCGCCGGCCCACGGCCGCATAAAGCACCGGCATCGAGGCGCACGTCCCGCCGTTGGGGTTGTCGACCATGCCATGAATGAACAGGTCGGCGGCATTCGAGAAATCTACGTCCCGGATACGATCCGCGTTGTAGCGGACTCCACAGTCTTCCTGCAGCACCTGTACCAGGAACTCGGCCCGCAATCTCGCTTCCGAACGGCCGTAGTGCTCAGCATAGCGAGGGTCCGATACTCGATAGAGATGTCTTTCCGTCTCCAGTCGCACGTGCCCCGCCCACTGGTCAAGTTTCCCGAGCACAACGGATTGATCGAGGCCTTCTGCCCCCCGAAGCCCCTGGGCACAGAACAGGTTTATCCTCGCCACGTCAACCAAGGACAGCTCCTCATCGCTCATCGCGAGCAACGCGTAATGGGAATTCATCGCTGCACCCGGCGCCGCAGACTTTGTCGATAGCCCAAGGACGACAATCGACGTGGCCGTCGCTCCACCTCCGAGCGCAAATACGAGCGCCCAATTCAGGAACGCCATTCCTCGCCATCGGTCACTGCTGCTCAAACTGCGTTTCAAGGGATTCATGGTACCGCGATTCCGCATCATGGAAACCACCGTGCCCATCTCTCGGAGCGCCTCCGGCAGGTTCGCGGACTCCTCTCCCCCTCGGCTCCCAGTCAATGGCTAGGAGGAAGAATGTCGCTTGCTACGTCTTATGATCCGCGCCGTCTCCACATCTGGCATCATGAGGTTCATAGGTCCTATTCCGCACTCAACCGTACGAACGTAAACACCTCTACTTGTTCGCCCTTGAGGTACCGCACGAGTAATCGCTCAGAGCCGGCCACAAGGATCTCCGTTTGGCCCTCGGCATGATCGGGGTTTTCTGTCACCGGGAGCCGTGTCACAATGTAGCGAAAAAGCCTCCATTCGGCTATCAGTTCAGGATTATTCAGGGTATTACCGTTCAGGCGAAGATGACTTCCCGGCAGTAGCTCAAGTGTGAAATCAGTGTCGTATGATTTAGTAGCAGACCTCAGCCAATCGAAAAAGGCCAAGGGGATCGGTTGCGACGGCGGTGCGATCAGCACAGCCAAGCCAGTCCAGAAGTCGATGGCATGGGCGAGCCGTTTACGAAGCCGATCGAGAAGTCCAGGATTATACGAACGTCTCAGTACCCTGTCCATCGCTCGGAGGCGTCGGTGATCCCACGGCACCCCACGACGTCTCATCTCCCAGAAGTCTACACCAGGGCCAATCAATGGATCTTCTCCTTGCCAACTAGCGGATCATCGCATCCACCACACATGTGTTTCTCGACGAACTTGGTTTTACAGCGATAATAACATTCCCATTTCCAGCTGCCATCTCGGCATCTGCAATTCATGCGTGCACCATTAGTCAACTCGCAGTGCTCTCGGCATTTGCACTTCAGACGCCTCAAGAATCGGGTCAAGTAGCATCCGGAGTACTCTTCGTTGTAGAATCTGCATCTTGCCTTGCAAACCGTGATATCGTCTTGATCACAGGACCGAAGGCCGAGCGGATCAATCGTGGTAAGCGGGCTGGATCGTGCGTATTCGTAGAGATTCGGCTCACTATCTACATCATAACGCACTGGAGGGCTTCTGCGATCCGCCGAACTACGATTGTTGTCATCTGAATGCAGAGCGCCACATGTAGTGTGCAAGCCACAACCCAGCGAAACACCAGCCGAAAAGTCGGAGTCGGAATAGTCCTCCCCATCCCCTGGCGTAGCGTCCCCAATCGGATCCCTGCTCATCCATCGCCCGAGCCGCGGCGAGTAGTGGCGGTATCCCCAATAGCCGAGGCCGGGGGTGGTGTCGAGCCACTTGGTGGAGAAGCGGAAGGGGTTGCCAACGGTGTCCGTGTGGGCGATAAGTTGGCCGTAGGGGTCATATTCATACTTGGCGGCGGGGGCGGCGTTAACCGTTGGGCCGGTGGCGTCGTAGGCGAGGAGTTGGCCGACGTTGCCGTTGCCGTCGTAGAAGTACCAGTGGCGCAAGGGGTCGCCTACGGCCTGCGGGGCTTCGACGGCGAGGAGGCCGCCGATGCCGCCGGCACCGTGAATACCGGCGGTCGCACCGTCCGAAGGACCGCGCGGGCTGAAGCCCGCGGCTCCTTGGCCCGCTAAGCCGGAGAGGTCCAGGCCCCAGGTGTATTTGTGCGTGATGGTGCGGTTCGGGCCGTCGAGGACCAGGAC
>JAAYDF010000275.1 GCA_012729395.1 Phycisphaerae bacterium | reverse complement strand
TCGCGATTTGACTCGCAGGTGGGCGGCGAGATAGCCGGGCTCAAGGTGGCTGATTTCGTTCCGAAGAGCTACCGCAAGAGCACGAAGGTGATGGCCCGGGACATCGAGATCGCGGTGGCGGCGGCGTGTTTGGCGGCGCGGGACGCGGGGCTGCGGACCAAGTGTCTGATTGATCGGCAGGAGGTTGAGGGCCCGCCGAATTTTGATCCGACGCGTTTTGGCGCGAACATTGGGGCGGGGCTGATCTGTGCGGATTTGACCGAGTTGGCCGGGGCTTTGTACACCGCCTCGGACGGGCAAGGCCATTTCGATATTCGCAAGTGGGGCAGTGATGGGATGAACAACCTGACCCCGCTTTGGCTGTTGAAGTTCCTGCCCAACATGTTGAGTTGTCATGTGACCATCGTGCACGACGCCCAGGCTCCGTCGAACACGATCACCTGTGCCGAGGCTGCGAGCCATTTGGCGATTGGGGAAGCGTTTCGGACGATTGCCCGCGGTGCGGCGGACATTTGCATCTGTGGTGGGGCGGAGAGCAAGCTGAACCCGATGGGGCTGATGCGGCAGAGTCTGCTCAAGCGGTTGTCGCTGACGCACAACGAGGCCCCGGAGCGGGCATGCCGGCCGTTTGACGTAAGTCGCGACGGCTCCGTCATCAGCGAGGGCGGCGGGCTGCTGATCCTCGAGGAACTCGAGCACGCCCGGGCTCGCGGAGCCCGGATCTACTGCGAGTTGGCGGGTTTCGGGGCGAGCACCAATACGCACAGTTGGTCCGAGCCGCATCCGGAAGGTGCTGGGATTGCCTCGGCGATCCGCAAGGCGATGGCCGATGCCGAAGTCTCTCCTGGCGACGTGGACCTCATCGGGGCTTTCGGCTCGGGCACGGTGGCGCATGATCTTTCGGAAGCTCGCGGTATCCAGGCGGCCCTGGGCGCTCGTGCTCAGGAGGTTCCCGTGATGGCCATCAAGGGGTCGATGGGCAACAACGGGGCGGGTAGTGGAGCGATTGACGTGGCTGTCGCGGCTCTGAGTATCCAGCACAACACTGTGCCGCCTGCGGTCAACACGGAGAAGGTCGATCCGGCCTGTGGGTTGAACGTGGTCGTCGGGAGTGCGGCGAAGCTTGGGGTTAACACGGCGGTCAGCGTGGCATATGCGTTGGGTGGCGGGCAGAACGCGGCCCTGGTCCTCAAACGGTTGGAGGGTTGATTCGCATGGCGACACGACGACGCGTGGTAGTGACCGGGATGGGCTGGATCACGCCGCTGGGCGACGAGCTGGAGTCCGTCTGGCAGCGTTTGCTCAAGGGCGACAGCGGCGTAGCTCCCACGACGCTATTCGACGCGAGCACCTTTCCGACGACTTTTGCGGCCGAGGTGAAGGGCTTCAGTATCGAGAAGCACCTGGGCGAGGGGGCGGCTCGTCATCATCGGGCGAGTCGCAATACGCAGTTCGCGTTGTCGGCTGCCAGTGTTGCGTGGAAGAATGCCGGCCTGGCGGGCTGCGACGCTCTGGACCCGAATCGCGTTGGTGTGTATCTCGGCGGGGGCGAAGGGCCGATCGATTTTGACAACTTCGTAGCGGCGGCGGTTCGGGGGTGGGATCCTGCCGCCAACGGTGGTCGGGGCGATCTGGACACGCGGATATGGGCTGAGGTGGCGGCCTCCAGGTTGGATGCCACGCGGGAGCTCGAACAAGATCCGAACATGGCGGTTGGGCATATCGCTTGCCATTTCAATGCCCAGGGTCCGACGTTCAACACGCTAACCGCCTGTGCCGCCAGCACCCAGGCCATGGGTGAGGCGACCAACGTCATTCGCCGCGGCGACGCCGACGTTGTCATCTCGGGTGGAGCTCACAGTATGATCCATCCGTTCGGTGCTACCGGGTTCAACCGGCTGACAGCGCTGTCGACCAGGAACGATTCCTGCATGACGGCCAGCCGGCCGTTCGACCGCACGCGCGACGGTTTTGTGCTGGGCGAGGGGTCGGGCATCGCGATTCTCGAGGAGTACGAGCACGCTCGGCGTCGCGGGGCGAAGATCTTGGCGGAGGTTGCCGGTTTCGGCTCGACCGCCGACGCGTTTCGGGTGACGGACATCCACGAGTCCGGGCGGGGCGGAATCGCGGCGATGCGGCTGGCTCTCCAAGACGCGGGCCTGACGCCGGCCGACATCGACTACATCTCCGCCCACGGCACGGGAACTGAGGAGAACGACAAGATCGAGTCGCTCGCCATTCAGGGCGTATTCGGGGAGCAGGCGAGGAAGGTGCCCATCAGCTCGATCAAGAGCATGATGGGCCATCTCATCGCCGCCGCTGGAGCGGTTGAGTTGATCACTTGTGTGCTGGCGATCCGCGACGGCATCTTGCCCCCGACGACCAATTACCAGTATGAGGACGTGAACTGCCCGCTGGACTATGTGCCCAACAAGGCCCGCAAGGCGACGGTCAATTCCTGTCTGAGCAACAGCTTCGGCTTCGGCGGCCAGAACGACACGATCATCATCACCCGCCCGCGGGATCATTGACCGGGCGCGGCTCTGGGATCTGCGATCTGGGATCTGCGATCTGGGATCCGGAATGTGAAATCTGGGATCTGCGATCCATGCGCCCCCGTGTTCCCCACCGCCTACCCCGCTGGCACCCGGGGACTTGCGTCTCCGGCTCGCTGGCGTCCCCGGCTGGCTTGCGGGCGCGGCTCTGCTTGCTTTGCTCGCATATTCTCAGCGATGCGTGGTTGTATTTCTTAGAAGCGCTGGTACAATATTTACCTTCGTGGTCGCGTAAGGCGCGGCCGCGAGGCGGGCCAAGGGAAAAGAGGCTCCCATCAGCTCCCTTGCGCATGCAGCTTTGCGATTGGCCAGTCTGAGCACTTCTTGAAAAGGAGATTGGTGATGAAGAGGCTGTTGTTGTCCATGGTTACTCTCTGCGTATCGGGCGGTGTCGGGCTGGGCGAGATCCCTGAGCCGACGGTGGACGGCTCGGCGGACCTGGCGGAGTACGTGGTTCCGCCGCCGGTGGTCGAGACGAAGGATGGATCGTCGGGTCTCGGCACACAGAACGGCCTGATCGTGCCGGGGGCCAATGACGGCTCGCCGGGCGCTGGCTCGGACGGGGCTCTGGAGGTCACCTCCGCCAACCTGGTCATCGATCTGCGACTGGCGGCCTCGGGGCCGGGCATCACCTGGGACAGCCCCGCCCCCGTCCCCGGCAACGGCGTATACGATCCCGACAAGTGGGCGGTGGTGTTCAAGTACACCTCGGTCAACATCGCCTCCGGCCGGACGGTGACCTTCATCAACCATCCGTCGGGCGCGCCCGTCGTCTGGCTGGTGCAGGGCGACGTGACCATCGCGGGGACGCTGGCGTTGAATGGGGAAAACCAGACCAGCAGTATGGCAAGACCGGTGACGCCTGGTCCAGGCGGTTTCCGGGGCGGCGCTGCAACACAAAGCCATGCTGCCGGTGGCGGTGGGTTTGGCCCCGGCGGATCAATGTATAGGTTGAACGCCCGTGGTACCGGGGGAAGTTACGGTGGCTCCGGAGGGTATTATACTAATCCGCAGTTGGTCGGTGTTTGCTACGGAAACGCGGGCGTTTTCCCTCTTCTCGGAGGCTCCGGCGGCTCCAGTGATAAGGAGCTGAACAGCGGTGGTGGTGCCGGTGGCGGAGCCATTCTGATCGCGACTCCAGGCACCACCGATATCACCGGACAGATTCAGGCTATAGGTGGAAACGGCTGCGATTGGGGCGGAAGCGGCAGCGGTGGCGCCATCCGCTTGATTTGCGATACCCTGGCGGGCGGGACAACCGGCCGGCTGTACGCTCACGGCGGCACGGGGGGACGGGTCGGCGGCGCCGGGCGCATTCGCGTCGAAGCGAATGAAGTCGCGCTTGAACATCAGGGGAATCCAGCCTATTCGCTCGGCCTTCCCGGAAGCACCGCCCGCATCTGCCCGGACAGCACCGCCCCACGCATCCGGGCGGTAACTCTGGGCGATCAGAGCGTGCCGGCAGAACCTATGTCGAGGTTCGATCCACAGCACGACGTGAACCTGGACACGCCCGCGGCAGTGACGCTGGTTCTCGATGCGGAGAACGTGCCCCTGGATTGGGTCATCTCGGTGCGTGTGGTGCCTCGGCACGGCGAAGATCAGTTGTACACCGCGACATTCGTCAGCGGCGACGCGAGCTTCTCGACCTGGGAGGCCCAGATCCCGGCCCTGCCCTACGGTTTCAGCGCGATCCAGGCCCGGGCGTCGAAGCCGTAAGGGGGTGAAACATGCTGGCACAACATGAATACTCAGGAGTCGTATTGCTTCACTCCGTAAGACAGCCCCCATTGAAGGGCAATTACCCGCGCGCCGTACCCCGGGCTAACGCTAGGGGCTCGTGGGGGTGCGGCGCTCTGGTTTGGGGAGTGCTGATGGTCACCTTGGCGATCACCGGCGTTGCCCGGGCGGAGGTCGAGATCACCGACGCCGTAACCCGCGAATTCAGCGTGTACAACGGCTCGCTGGAGCCGGTTGAGGTGACGGACGCCGTGACCCGCGAATTCAGCGTCTACAACGGCTCGCTGGAACCGGTCGAGGTGACGGATAGCGTGACCCGCGAGTTCAGTCTATACAACGGCTCACTCGGGCCAGTCGAGGTGACGGATGCGGTGACCCGCGAGTTCTCGGTGTTCAAGCACGGGGCAGTTTCGCGCAAGACGCATGGGAGCGTGGGCACCTTTGATGTGGCGGTGCATGTGCCGGGCGCGGTGGAGCCGCGCCAGGCCGGGCCGACGAAGCTCATCGTGACCTTCAACCAGGAGGTGCAAACGCCCGGCGGGCCGACTACCGAGGACATCGCCCTGTCCAGCGGGACGGTGACCGGCGTGGCCTTCTATACCCATAATGGGCCGCAGCTCACGATTGACATGACCGGGGCGGCCAACCAAGCCAACCTGGTGGTGTCCTATCCGGGGCTGACCGATGACCAGGGCGCGCCGCTGGCGGAAACGCTGTGCTTCGGCGTGCTGACCGGCGACGCGAACGGCGACCAGCGGGTCAATATCTTTGACCTCGTCCAGGTGCGAAACGCCCTGAACCAGGCACCGACGCAGAGCACGTTCACCCGGGACGTGACCGCCGATGGGGCCATCAACATCTTCGACCTGGTGGCGGTCCGCAATGTGTTGAACACGGCGCTGGCCAACGCCTGCCCGTAAGACGGCGGGACACAATGGGGACAGGCACTGCCGGAGGGGGTTGCTCCAGCAGGCGAAGAATCGCTTCCTTACGGGCGCGGCTCTGCCTGATTCTGCGCCTGCTGGTAACCTCCGCCACATCACTTCCTGACCCTGGACATCGCTACGCAGTCAAGGGTCAGGGAGCGGTTCTGCGATCTGCGATCCATGCGCCCCCGTGTTCCCCACCGCCTACCCCGCTGGCACCCGGGGACTTGCGTCCCCGGCTCGCTTGCGTCATCGGCTCACTTGCATCCCTGGCTCGGTTGCGTCCCCGGCTCGTGGGTTGCCTGAGCGCTGGCGCCGACTCCCGCTGGCACCGGTCTGGGGCGGCGGTGATGGCGTTGCGGCAGATCAGTGACTCGACCATAATGCGGACGCGACTCGGGACGGTCATTCGGCCATCACAAGGAGACATCATATGCGCACATCTCAGGATGCATGTGAGCAGGTCACACAGAACCGCGACCGTCGCGAGGGAGAGGTGGCGCAGATGGTAAGGAAGCCTTTCCCGACCCTTGGCATCGCTGTGCGACGTCGAGGGCAAGGGGGGACAGCTCGGACGCGTGCGGCACGAATGGGGAGCAACCGCTTCCTTGCAGACGCGGCACAGATGGGGAGGAACCGCTTCCTTGCGGGCGCGGCTCTGATGGGCGCGGCGCGGATGCGTGCGGCGAGGATGTTGAGGCCGGCGGTCATGAGCGTACTGGGGCTGGGTCTGCTGGTGGGTTGTGCTACGCTGGAGCCTCAACCGGTGGCCCAGGAGCCGACGGACTACCTGCGGGCCAGGCCGGCGGACGTGAAGTGGTTCCAGGAGGCGAAGTTCGGGCTATTCATCCACTGGGGGCCGGTGAGCCTGGTAGGCAAGGAGATCGGTTGGTCGCGGGCAGGCGAACGGCGAGGGATTGCCCCGGGGACAGAGGTGCCGGTCGAGGAATACGACAATCTCTACAAGCGGTTCGACCCGGTGCAGTTCAACGCGGACGAGTGGGTGGCGATTGCCAAGGCGGCGGGGATGCGTTACCTGGTTTTCACCACAAAGCACCATGACGGTTTCAGCATGTTCGACACGCGGTTGTCGGACTACAAGATCACGAACACACCGTTCGGGCGAGACGTGTGCGCCGAGCTGGCCGACGCCTGTCGGAGGGGCGGTTTGCGAATAGGCTGGTACTACTCGCCGGTGGACTGGTACCACCCTGATTACCGGACGGAGAACCACGCCCGTTACATCGCGTTCATGCATGGTCAATTGCGTGAGTTGTGCACGCGGTACGGCAAGATCGACATCATCTGGTTCGACGGGCTGGGCGGGACGGCGGAGGATTGGGATTCGGAGAATCTGTTCAAGATGCTGCGGACGTTGCAGCCGGGTGTGTTGCTCAATCGGCGAGCGGGTCTGGACGCCGACTTCGACACGCCGGAGCAGCAGATTGGCCGCTTCCAGGTCGATCGGCAGTGGGAGACGTGCATGACCATCGGCGAGCAGTGGTCATGGCGGCCGAACGATATCATCAAGTCGACCGAGGAGTGTCTGCACGTTTTGGCTCGGACGGTTGGCGGCGGGGGCAACCTGCTGTTCAACGTTGGGCCCATGCCGACTGGGGAGATCGAACCTCGTCAGGTTGAGCGGCTCAAGGAAATGGGCCGCTGGCTCAAGATCAACGGGGCGAGTGTCTACCGTACGCAAGGCGGCCCGTTTCTGCCCAACCCGTGGGGTGTGAGCACGCACCGCAGGAACCGGATTTACGTGCATCTGCTGATCGCCCAGGCTGAACCGATTCGGCTGCCGGCGATTCCGCGGCGGGTTACCGCCGCCCGGATTCTGGGCGGTGGCAGGGTGAAGGTCGAGCAGAACGAACAGGGTATCACGCTGACCCTGCTTGGTGGTTACTCGCACGAGGCGGTGACGGTGGTGGAGTTGCGGTTGGATGGCCCGGCGAATGAGATCGCACCGGTCGCCTTGCCGTCGGATTCCGTCGCGTTCAAGCGGCTGGCGACGCAATCGGGCAGGAAGCGTGAGGAGCACAGTGCGGCCGAAGCTCTTGACGACGACTACACGACGTTCTGGCTGCCGGATATGAAGGTCACTCCCGCATGGTTGGAGGTGGACCTCGGCGAGCCGACGCGGGTGGATCGCGTGGTGATTTGCGAGTTGCTCAACCGGGTTCGCTCTTTTTCCGTGGAGTATCGCGACGGCGAGGAATGGCGTGCGGTGGCCGAAGGGGCGAGCGTTGGAGCGATGCTCACGCTGCCCTTCGAGCCGGTTGTAGCCCAACATGTGCGGCTGGTCATTCGGGAGGCGGAAGGCGACCCGCACCGCTATTTTGGTGCTCCGCAGATCTCGGAGTTCCAGGTTTTCGCGGCAGACAGGTAGCGGCGGGACGATGGGTCGCGCCGTGGACTCGGCAACCATTACCGGGCATGAGGATGTGGGAGGCTCAACGTGAGCCACAATGCCTACTACGCCCCGGCATGAATGTCGGGCCTAGCGCAGAGGCAGGATGGTGGCGTTGGGTGGCTGGGATTGGCGCGTCGAGCTTGGTCCCGTCATGCTTCGTCGGGTTAAATGAAGACGCACGACAGGGCTACGTCGTGCAGCAGGAATGGGGAGCACCGAAGTTGATTCCGGCATCAATCCCGGAACCGGTGCAGCCTCGGGATACAGCGTGGAGCGATGTGATGGTTGAACTGTGCCCGGCGTCGTTTGCCGATCTGGTTGACCGGATGTTTCTGGAAATCCGGCGGCAGGAGGCGGTTTTTGATTTACCGCGGCGCAAGTGGTATTTGCCGCACGCCGACGGGCCGGATCTAGGCGTGCGGTTTCTGGGTCACCGAGCGGCGACGCCGGTAGGGCCTGCCTCGGGGCCGCACACCCAGATGGCCCAGAACCTGGTGCTCTGCTGGCTGGCCGGGGCACGCATCCTCGAACTCAAGACCGTTCAGATCAACGATCGGCTGGAGATCGGTCGGCCGTGCATCGACGCCGCCAACGTCTGCTACAACATCGAGTGGTCGCAGGAGCTGCGCATCGGCGAGTCGCTGAGCGAGTATGTGGCCGGGGCGATGCTCATCCACATGCTGCGGCAGATGGACTTGGCGGACGGCGTGGACCTGACCGGGTCGGCCGGCGATACCGTCTTCGACATGAGCGTGGGGTACGACTTGGCGGGCATCAAGAGCGAGCCCGTCGTCCGCTACATCGAGAGCCTCAAGAACGCCCGGGCGGCCATCGACGAGCTGCGGTTGCAGATTCCCGCCCGGCATCGGCGTCTGCGCGATCTGGACTATCCCGCTCAGGTCAGCGACTCGATCACCCTGTCGACCTTCCACGGCTGCCCCGCCGACGAGATCGAGCGGATCTGCACCTTTCTGCTGGGCGAGATGGGCGTCGACGTGGTGGTGAAGATGAATCCGCCGATGCTCGGGCGCGAGCGGCTCGAACATCTGCTCCACGAGGTGATGGGCTATAGCGAAATCCGCGTGAATCCGTCGGCGTACACCAGCGGGTTGCGGTTTGACGAAGCGGTGGACATGTGCCGGCGGCTGCGGGACTTGGCCGGGCGGCTGGGGCGGCAGGTTGGGGCCAAGTTCAGCAACACGCTCGAAGTGGTCAACCACCGTCAGGTCTTCCCGTCGGGCAACTCGGTGATGTACCTCTCCGGGCAGCCGCTGCACGTGATCACGCTGACGTTGGCGGAGTGTTTCCGCGAGGCCATGGGGCCGGAGCTGCCGTTGTCGTTCAGCGCGGGCGTGGACCAGCGTAACTTCCCCGACATGGTGGCGGCGGGTTTTGTGCCGGTGACGACGTGCACGGACCTGCTGCGCACGGGCGGCTACGGGCGTTTGCCGCGTTACCTGGCCCATCTTGGGGAGCGGATGGCGGCGGTGGGGGCGGGCACGATCGCGGATTACCTGCTGGACGTGTTTGGGCAGCGGGCAGCGGTCGGCGGGGATGTATCGAGGGCGGCGGCGGCGAACCTTGCCCACGTCGCCGAGCAGGCCCGAGGCGACGAACGCTACCGAGCGGCGGCCAATCGGGCCGAGCCCAGACGCGTCGATTCGCACCTGGCCCTCTTCGATTGCCTGACCTGCGACAAGTGCGTGCCCGTTTGCCCCAACGACGCCAATTTCACCTACGAGCTGCCGCCGCAGACGCTGGCGTTCACCGACTGGGTTGTGGGCGAAGATGGCGACCTGCGGCCGGGTGAGCGACGAGAACTGGTCGTCAAGCGGAAGCATCAGATCGCCAACTTCGCTGATTTCTGCAATGAGTGCGGCAACTGCGACACGTTCTGTCCGGAATACGGCGGGCCGTTCATCGAGAAGCCGTCGTTCTTCGGCTCGCTCGAAGGCTGGCGAAGGCATCGTGATCGTGACGGCTTCCAGGTGCAGTGCTCGGCGGGCGACCGCGTCATCCATGGTCGGATCAAGGGCCTTGAGTACCGCCTGACTGAGGACTTGGCGAGCGGCGATTGGACGTTCGAGGATGGCCGAGCCGCGTCGCGGTTCGCGGCCCGCACTGGCTGGCAGGGCGATGCCGGTCGGCCGGACACGGTGACCGATGCTCCGCCCGGCCACGTCATCGATATGCTGACGTTCCACACGCTGCGACTGCTGCTCGAAGGGATCCTCGACCCTGGTCGCGTGCATCAGGTCAACGTACGGTTTCTGACCCTGTGAGGCGACCGGGGCTGATCCCGAGGAATCATCGCGTTTCCGCGAAGCGGCAAGCGGCAAGATGGAACGGTCCACGACTCACCGTGGCGGGGGGCAGCCCCTATCCCATTGCGTCCAATGCTGCAGCGTGGGCCGAAAGTCGTCATCGCAGACTTCTCCTGGTGGCTGCCCCGCTGGCGTGCACTGAGACGGGATTTGGGTACAATGGCTTGCCCGGGCGCTGAGGCGGCCGGGTACGGTGTCATGTGAGCAGACCACAGCAACACGAGATGAGGTAACCAGACCCATGATCAAGATCCTAGTGGCGGACCCGTTGGCGGAAGAGGGACTCAGGCGAATCACCGAGGCGCCGGGCATCGAGGCCGACGTCAAGACCGGGTTGAAGGAGGACGAGCTGGCGGCCGTGGCGGGCCAGTACGACGGCATGATCGTGCGGTCGGGGGCCAAGGTGACAGCGAAGGTGTTGGCGAACCCCGGTCGGCTGCGGGTCATCGCCCGGGCGGGCGTGGGGGTGGACAACATCGACCTCCAGGCGGCGACCAAGGCTGGCATCCTGGTCATGAACACGCCGGACGCCAACACGATCAGCACGGCGGAGCAGACCATGGCCCTGATGCTGGCTCTCTCGCGGCACACGCCTCGGGCGGACGCCCACATGCGCGAGAAGCAATGGAACCGCAAGGCCCTGGTGGGCACGCAGCTGGCGGGCAAGACGCTGGGGGTGATCGGACTGGGGCGTGTCGGGCGAGCGGTCGCCCAGCGGGCCCTGGCCATGGAGATGAAAGTCATCGCCTACGATCCGTTCTACTCCGGGCAGAGCGCCCTGGACGGCAAGGTGCCCCTGCTCGATTCGCGGGACAACGTGTTTGCCCAGGCGGACTATCTCACGCTGCACACCAAGCTGAGCGACGAGACGCGGGAGATGATCAACCGCGAGTCGATCGCGAAGATGAAGGACGGCGTGCGGATCATCAACAGCTCACGTGGCGGGGTGATCTGCGAGGCTGATCTGGCCGAGGCCTTGCGCGGCGGCAAGGTTGCCGGAGCGGCCATCGACGTGTACTCGACGGAGCCGCCGGCGTCGGATAACCCCCTGCTGGACGCGCCGAACACCGTGCTCACTCCGCACCTCGGGGCCTCGACCGAAGAAGCCCAGTTGGCGGTTACGCTCGACGCGGTGGATATTCTGCTTAACTACCTGCTGCGCGGCGAGATCCGCTGGGCGGTGAACGTGACCGGTCTGCCGGCGCAACTGACGGACCGCGACAAGGCTTACCTGGATCTGGCCAGACGGATGGGCATCATCCTGTCGCATCTGGGCACTGGCGTTGTTGAGATGGTTAGCGTGACCACGCACGGCGAATCGCTCGAGCCGCTGCTGGGCACGTTGGCGAAACAGATTCTCGTTGACATGCTGGGCCAGCACTTCACGACACGGCTGACGTTGATCAACATCGGCGAGTTCGCCAAGGAACGCGGGATCAAGCTCGAACACACCGCCGACCTGGCCGCCAGTGCGATCACCGACAGCGTAACCGTGCAGGTCAAGACTCGCGAGGACACCTTCGAGATAATCGGCGAGGTGTTCCTGGACGGCCGGCCGCGAATCATGGCGATCGACGGTTACCAGATGAACCTTGTCCCCGAGGGCGAGATGCTCTTCATCGTCAACGACGACCAGCCGGGCGTCATCGGGCTGGTGGGCACGATCTTCGGCGACCACAAGATCAACATCGCCGACATGATGCTCTCGCGACGGAAGAACACCGCCCTGATGGTGCTCAAGCTGGATGCCCCGATTCCGCAGGACGCCATGCAGCAGTTGCAGGCCAGCAAGCCGCAGATCATCAAGGTTCTGCCGGTCACGCTGCCGCGACTGAACAACGCGTGAGTCGTCACACCGCGCCGCTCGGTGTAGATGTCGCCGGCAGGTGACTGGCCGACTGAGAGGAATCGCGATGGCAGGCTTCGACGGGCTCGGCATGCACATGGGCCATCTCGCCTGGCTGTCGAACGCGCGGACGCGCTCGCTCAGCGCGGAGAACCCCACCGGCGAGAAAGGTCAAGGCGGCAGGGCCACCGAGGGTCTCGGGGCCAAGAGTGGTCGCGATCTCGGGCGGGGGTGGAAGATCTCGCCGGCCTTGGCGGTGCAGCCCGGCGAGTGCCGTACGCTCGCCGACGTCGAGGGTTCCGGGGCCATCCAGCAGATCTGGATGACGCCCACCGGGGCATGGCGGCACAGTATCCTGCGCATCTACTGGGACGATCAGCCCAACCCTTCCGTCGAGTGTCCGATCGGCGACTTCTTCGCCTGCGGATGGGGGCAGTACGCCCAGGTCAGCTCGCTGGCGGTTTGCGTCAACCCCGGCAGCGCCTTCAACTGCTACTGGGAGATGCCCTTCCGCAAACGCTGCCGCATCACCCTGACCAACATCGCCGACCAGGAGATGGTCATCTTCTACCAGATCAACTACTGCCTCACCGAGGTGCCCGAGCAAGCGGCCTACTTCCACGCCCAATTCCGGCGGGTCAACCCCCTGCCGTATAAGGAAGTCTACGTCATCGTCGACGGCATTCGCGGCAAGGGCCAATACGTCGGCACATACATGGCCTGGCAAGTCAACAACACCGGCTGGTGGGGCGAGGGCGAGATCAAGTTCTACCTCGACGGCGATATCCCTCAGGACGTGTCCACCCGCGAAGCGGTGGCTGAGCACGGCGGCGAGCGCTTCCCGACGATTTGCGGCACGGGGACCGAGGACTACTTCTGCGGCTCGTATAACTTCGAGAACAAGGCGACCCGCCAATATCAGGAATTCACCACGCCGTACGCGGGCATGCCCCAGGTGATTCGGCCGGACGGCGTCTATCAGTCACAACAGCGCTTCGGGCTCTACCGCTGGCATATCACCGACCCGATCCGCTTCGAGAAGGACCTGGCGGTCACGATCCAGAGCCTCGGCTGGCGCCGCGGCGGGCGGTATCTGCCGCTCCAGGACGATATCGCCTCCGTGGCCTATTGGTATCAAACCCTGCCGACCGCCCGGTTCCCTTCGCTTCCCGACCGCGACGCGCTGGAGATCATCTGAACGTACGCGGCTCTGCTTGCGGACCGAGCGGGGTCTTTCGACGCCACGGGATCGCACGCTGCCCCGTCGGCCACGGGGGGCCGACGCTACGAAGACAGGACCGAGCGAGGTCGTTCGTGGCAGGACCGAGCGAACTTGTTCGTGGCGGACGCGAGGCGGCAAGCCGGGAGAAAAGCGGCACTCGCTAACTTGCTGACTACCTCGCCACTTTACGACCTTCGCCGCCCCGCTGCGTTGCTGTGCCGCTACCGCGCTCACTTGCCCAGCCACAGGTCGATGGGCTTGTCGACTTTGCGCGGCTCGTAGGGCCAGTCGATGCGGCGACCGGCGCCCGCGGACTCGTAGGCCGCCAGCATGATCTTGAGCACCTCGCGGCCGTCCTCGCCGGTCTCGATCGGCTGCTCGCGGCCCTGCACGCAGCGCACGAAGTGGGCCATTTCCTGGGGGAAGCCGTAGTTCCAGAGCTCCTCGTACATGGTGAATGTGTACCCGCGGGTGGAGGCCGCCTTCTCCACCGCGTAGCCGTAGCCCGGCTCGCTGTAGGTCAGCAGTGAGCTGCCACGGAGCAGGTCCGCCCGGGTGAACCCGCCCGAGCCGTAGATCTCGCACTGGTCATCCACGCCGCCCTGCTTGGCCCAACTGTTCTCCGCCAGAGCGACCCGGTTGCCCTCGTACTCAACGATGCACAGGCTGTGGTCTTCGCCGCGCGTGCGGTCGGTGTGCACCCGGACACCCATGTTGGCATAGACGTTTTTGACCGCCGGCTTGCCGAACACCCAACGGGCGTACTCGATCGAGTGACAGCCCATGTCCAGCAGCACGCCGCCGCCCGACTTGTTCACATCCCAGAACCAGTCGCTGTGCGGGCCGAAGTGTTCTTCGCTCTGCTTGACGAGGAAGACGCGGCCAAGTGCCCCTTCGTCCACCAGCTTCTTGGCCCGGACATACTTGGGGGCGAAGCACAACTCCTCGGCATACATCAGCAGCACGCCCGCCTCGCGACAGGCGGCAATCATCTGGTCGGCCTCGTTCAGTGAACGGCACAAGGGCTTCTCGCAGACCACGTGCTTGCCCGCGGCGGCCGCGTCGATGCACGCCTGGGCGTGCAGGTAGTTCGGCAGGCAAAGCGTGACCATGTCGATCTGCTTCATGGCCAGCAACTCGCGGTAATCCTCGAAAGCGTGGGGGATACCGCGTTCCTCGGCAAAAGCCTTGGCCTTGCCCGGCGAAGGCGAGGCCACCGCCACTACCTCCGCGTCCGCGACCATCTTGAAGGCCGCCGCATGGATGTCGCCGACGAAGCCCGTACCCAGAATGCCCACTCGCACCTTGTCCATGAACTCGTCCTCCTCAGTAAGTGTGGATGGCGAGTGTATCCGGACCTTCGGCGAGGGCCAAGCCCGGTGCCACCCGCTCGCCAGCCGCGGGTACATCGGCCAGCGATACGCTCCCCTCGCCCTCGCAGGCCGATAACCCCGCCTTCATGGGCAGTTCGTCAGTTTTGCCTCGCCGTTACCACAGTCGCGGGCTTGCCGTGCCGATGCCGGTAGCGGGACATCCCGGAGCGTCTCGCCGCCCGGAACCGCTCCGCATTGCAGAAAGGCAGGTTCAGATGAGTACCGCTGTCGCCAGCAAACCGCGATCTCTTTCCAGGGACAGCCAGGCGCCGGGTAGTGACAACGCCGGCAAGTACCTGACTTTCCGCTTAGCCAAGGAGGAGTACGGCGTCGAGATCCTCAAAGTCCGAGAGATCATCGGGATGCAGAACATCACGGCGGTTCCATGCATGCCCCACTACATGAAGGGGGTCATCAATCTGCGCGGCAAGGTCATCCCGGTGCTGGACCTGCGGCTGAAGTTCGGTCTGGACGAGATCGACCACACCGAAGAGACCTGCACGATCGTCGTGGATGTGGGCCAGGAAATCGGCATCATCGTGGATACGGTGTCGGAGGTTCTGGACATCGCCGGCGAGAACATCGAGCCGCCGCCTTCCTTGGCCGGTTCCATCGACACCGACTTCATCCTGGGCATGGGCAAGGTGAACGACTCGGTGAAGATACTGCTGGATATCTCCCGGGTGCTCTCCGTCGGGGAGCTTGCGAATCTGACATCCGCGGCTCAGGCGGCCCCGGACACATTCTAACATGACAGCGCTGCTTGCCTCCGTAGCGGGGTGGGCGGCCGCGACTGGAGAAGGCCATCCAGTGCTGCCATACCCAAGTGGCTTCCACGAGTAGCAGGCCCGCGAGCAATCGACCTCTGGGGAAAATTGGCTCGCCCGGGCCTGCTGCTCTTGGGGCATGTTTACCGCCCACGCTCCAGTCGCCCGACCAGCTCACTCACCGCAAGGATATTCCGGCTTGCCAGATATGCGCGCAGTCCCTCGACGACTTTGAGGGGTGTCGTTGGATCGATGAATAAGGCGGTACCGATGCCTACCGCCGTTGCTCCCGCGAGGATGAACTCGACAGCGTCGCGCCAAGTCACGATCCCTCCCATGCCGATGATCGGAATGCCTGCCGGGCCGGCCACCTGTCGGTAGACCCGATGCACCATGTGAAGGGCGAGAGGCTTGATCGCCGGCCCGCTCAGGCCGCCGGTTGTGTTGCTCAGTACCGGGCGGCGACGCTCGATGTCGATCGCCATGCCCACGAACGTGTTGACCATCGACAGGGCCTCGGCTCCCGCCTCGATGGCCGCCGCCGCAGTGCGGCTGATGTCCGTGACATTCGGCGACAGCTTCACGATTAGCACCGCCCGCCGGACCTCCGCCCGCACCGCCCGCACGAGTTCCCCCAGGGCGCCCGCATCAGTACCGAAGACCAACCCGTCCGCCACGTTCGGACAGCTCACGTTCAGTTCCAGGCCCGCCACGGCCGGTTGCGCATCCAGCGTCCGGCAGACCTTCACGTACTCCTCGATGGTGTGACCGGCCACGTTCACGATGGCCGGTACGCCCAGCGCGGACAGGACCGGCAGCTTCTCGGCAATGAACCGTTCCAGCCCGACGTTCGCCAGCCCGATGGCGTTGAGCATCCCGCCGGCCGTCTCAACCACCCGTGGCGGCGCGTTGCCCCGTCGCGGTTCCAGGGTCACGCTCTTGGTCGTGAACGCCCCCAGCAGGCTCAAATCCATGAACGGCCCGTATTCGTCCCCATACCCACAGGTTCCGGACAGCGTGACCACCGGGTTTCGCAGCGTCAGGCGACCGATGCGCACCGCCATGTCAACGGTCGATAGGTTGATTGATGACTCCATGCCGGCCAGCATCCGCCGCCCCACCGGCAGTGTCAAGCCACCTGTGTCTGTCGGGGCGGTTCGGGTATCATAAGTCGGCCTCAAGAGGGAGGTCCGGCAAGTGGAACTCGATCTTCAGCGTTTCTACAATCTCAACCGGCGAGCGGTCATGTGGATCGTGTTCTTCGCGATCCTCTTCCTGCTGCGGGATTTCTTCGCCCTGGTGTTTCTGACGTTCATCTTCGGGTTCCTGATGCGCAAGGTGGCCCGGTTCGCAGCCGACACCATCAAAGTGCCCTACTGGGCCGCGGTATCCGTCCCTTATCTGCTCGCGGTGGGTATGCTGGCCTTGATCATCACCATCGCCTTGCCGCGTGTGGTCGACGAAGGTTTCAAGTTCTCCAAACGCATGCCCGTGCTGTTCCATAATCTGGCTGAGGAGGTCCAGAAGGCGGCCCCGCGTTACAACATGGAGCAGGCCCTGGCCCGGTATGTCATCGCCAAGCAGCCGTCGGCTGCCTTGCCAACCACCAGTCCCACTGATGAATCAGAATCCGCCTCCGTCGACCCGATCGATACCCACATCCTGGCCGAGAAGCTCCAGCGCTTGCTCCTGGGTTTCCTTCCGAGCATGGGGGGGGAGACGGCCGGTGAGTCGCCCAATCTGTTGGCGGACGTGTTTCGCCGGCTGATCATCGGCAGCGTGGAGAGTACCCTCGATTTTCTCCTGGCGATCCTTCTGTCGTTCCTCATTGTGCTCGACTACGACCGTATCACCCACGAACTGCATACCTGGCGAGAAAGCCCTGTCGGGCGATTCTTCCACGAGGCGACCGCCAGCTTGGTCACTTTCTCCGGCGTGGTGGGCTCCGCTTTCCAGTGCCAGATGGCCGTCGCCCTGCTCAACGCCTCCATCACCTGCATTGGGCTGTTCATTCTGGGGATCCAGCCCCTGGTCCTGTTGACTACCATCGTGTTCTTGCTGGGCCTGATCCCGGTCCTGGGCGTATTCATCTCGTCGGTCCCAATCATCCTCATCTCCTTCAATGACTACAGCGTCAATCACACCTTGCTGACCGTCGGCATGATCGTCATCGTGCACCTGCTGGAAGCCTATGTGTTCAACCCCCGGATCTACGCCGCCCGCTTCCACCTGAACCCGGTGATGGTGCTGATCATCCTCCTGGTGGGCGAGAAACTGTTCGGTGCCTGGGGCATGCTGTTGGGAATTCCGGTTACCCACTATGTGCTGAACATTGCCCAAGTCCCCGCGACCGTGCCCAGGAAGCTGCGATCGCCCAGGCGGCACGGCCACGGCACTTCGCCCAACGTCCACAGCGCCAACTGAGATTCCGACACGTTGTCAGCGAATTCCGCATGAAGATGCGACGGCCGTGGCGTGGGAACGCGTCGTCTCGGCCGGCGAAGAGGCCCCCGACGGATTTCCGTCTGAAGTCTGGACACACCAACCACACCATCGCCATCTACTGGAGAACGCCATCCACCGCTGTTGGACGAGGCGTTCGGCAGAGGGCGAAGGCCATGGTCCATCGCGAAATGCTTCCGCTCGGTTTGCGGGCTGATTCCCCCGGTATCTTCCCCATCGCGGTGGACGGAGGACCTTGTCTTGCGCATCAAACACCGCAGGCGTCCCGGTTTGACCAGGACGCCTGCGGATACTGACGAATCAAGCTTCCAAGCTCGCCGCGTTACTTCTTCTTGCGGCTGACCTTCTTCTTGGCGACTTTCTTCTTCGCGACTTTCTTCTTCGCGACCTTCTTGGCGGCTTTCTTCTTCGCCTTCTTCTTAGCCATGGCACTTTCTCCTATAAAGAGCCCACAATCCCGTGTGACGCGTACGGGATTCTTCTTAACGTGTTAGAACTTACCGGGCCGAATCTTCATAGTCAACACTTTTTTTGCCCAACATCGACAATCATCGGCAACTTATTCGCATTACATGATTCAAACCGTCCGCCCGAGCCGGTCTGAGACGATCTTCCGACACCTTCGACCCGCGCGGTGGGCGTGGTTCCAGAGCGCATCAAGGCCTTGCGCCGGTCGATGAGGGTCGACCTGGGAACAACTGCGAACAGAAGCGCGAACGCACTGGAAATCGCTCGGTGTTGGGCTCAATGGCCGACATTGTCCGCATCGATACGTACCAAGCCGGACAGATTGGCCAATTTGTGCAGCACGTCGCGATGGTTGCGATGAGCATGGCAATACGCGACCTCAACGATCTCGTGGTCGTTTTGTTGCGAGAACGTCCAGGCCGTGGGAGGAATCTGAGACTCGTCGAGTAGGTGTAGAATGTGAAGTCGCGTCTTGCCGTTCTCGGGCCTGTAGGTGATGCGACAATGCGCATAGCGACACGGTCCGTGCACCAATCGATCAAGAAACCGCTCACCGATCAGCATGGTCACGACGATGATCGTGATGGCCAGCCCGCCGGCCGCGTATCCTGCTCCGATCAGCACGCCGATGGCGGCTACCACCCAGATTGTGGCCGCCGTCGTGAGTCCGAGGATGGCCCCGTGCTCCCGAATGATCGCCCCCGCGCCGAGGAAGCCGACGCCAGTGGCTACTTGGGCGGCGATGCGGCCACGATCAGCCGGTGCGTCGGCGGCAATGAGAATCGAGACCAAGGTGAAGATGGTGCTACCCAGGCAGATCAAGGACACAGTCCGGAGCCCGGCGGGCTTGTGCTTGGCCTCACGTTCCAGGCCGATGATCGTGCCGCACACGATCGCCGCCAGCACCGAAGCCACGCTGGCATGGGCCGGCCCCATGACCTGATGCAAATCCCCCAGGTACACAAGCAAGTGTGACATGTCATCCCGCCCTCACGTGGCCACCATGTCGCGCGGGCATCGCCGACCGAGGTGATCGTGGCCCACCCGTGCCGCACGCGTCATCAGAAATTAGTCGCTGTGTCGCGGTCCGGCAAGCGCCGGCGGGATCGATGTCTCAGGATTACGTGTTCTGAGCTGATCGGCGTGACTCCGCCGCGGTGCCCGTGCCCATTTGGCCGCGCGGGAGGCCAGTGACGCCCGAACGATTCACGTTATCGCTCCATATTGTTGGTTTTGGGACACTTAGGAACGCCCTGGAGCAGAGGGGCAGGATATGTGTCGCCTGTTTTCGTCCTCGATCGGACGCGTCGAACGGCCGAGCGGGAGCGTATCAAGGCGTTCCGACCTTCTCATTGGCGGTCGGATATGTTAGGTTACTAGCAGTGGCCAGGGGTCTGCCGGCTCTAGAGCCGGCGCACCGGCAGGCAAGCGGAGACTTAGGACGGACATCAGGATGGACGCTGAAGCCGGTTCGCCGAGGGCGGCGAGGCCGTTGGCCTGCGCACGGCTGGTTTCCAGACGCATGATGAGGAGAGGATTCACCCTGTGACGGTCAAAACAGAAACTGACGACAGAAGGCTTCCGCCGGCTGGACCCTTTCGTCGGGCGTTCACGGTGGCGGCGACTTTGTGTGTGCTGATGGGCGTGGCAGCCTCGGCGGTGCGGGCCGAGGGGGTTGGCGGTGCGCTGCCAAGTGGCGGCGTGGACCAGGAGACGCTGATCACGCGTGATCCGAACCTCCAGCGGTTCGACAACCCGGTGTGGTCCCCGAACGGCCGGCATCTGGCGGTTTCGGACGCGCGGATGAACGGCGTGTATGTACTGGATACCGCGGACGGAGCATGTCTGCGAGTCACGGACACGCCGAGCAGCGGATACATGTACCATTGGTCGCGTGACGGCGGGCGGCTGGCGTTCAAACTGCTGGAACCGGCCGAGGGAGGCGAATCATACCAACAGGTGCCTGTGGTCTTCGATGTGCATGCGCGGAGGCTGATCGCGTTGCACGGCCCGGTCGCTCGGGCGGGGGTTCCGTCGTTCTCGAACAATGGGCTGATCGCCTTCACCGTCGATGCCGAGCTATGGCTGACGGAAGGCGATGGGCGACCGGTGAAGACCTTTGGCCTGGGCGGTTACGCGAACCTGGCGCCGATTTCGCCGGACGGCGCTCAGGTCGCCTACAACTGCGACGACGATCGCATCTGGGTTCTGGATCTCGCGACGGGCGGTCGGCGGGCTCTGACGCCGGAAGGCGAGGGGTACTTTGGCCCGTTGTGGTCGCCGGACTCAGCCAAGTTGGTGGTCAGCACGCTGACTGGTCGGCTCAAGACGATCGAGGTGGCCACGGGGCGGGTCATCGAGCTTGACGAGGGTACGGGGCCGTCCTGGAGTCCGGCGAGCGACGCGGTGTTTTACTGCCGGACCGATCGGATCGACGGCGTCCGGGTGCTGCGGTCCGACGTGTGTGCGGTTGGTTGGGACGGCACGGGCAGGGTACAGCTCACGTCAACCCCGTCGGCCGGCTACATCCGGTCGGCTTGTGTTTCGGCGGATGGAGCGAGCCTGGCCTGCGCAGGGCTGCTCGACGGCGAACTGACGCGGTTGTCGCTTGATCGCGGGGCTTCGGCGAAAGGCACAGGTCTGGCCGCATGGTCGGTTGCCGGTGTGGAGCTGCTGGCCGACGCAACCTCGCCGGTCACTCGCTGGGACGGCGACCTGGAGTACGCCGAGGGCCCGGCCCTGGCCGGCGAGCAGGTGATCGAGCCCCATGCCCCTATGGCCCAGATCCTCGTAACGGGCACGGTGCCCTATCTGCATCAGGTCTACGATACGCCCAACTGGTTCAGCGGCCACTGGGCGTGCGGAGCCACCTCCGCCCAGATGGCGATCAACTACTACGGCACGCTGCCGCACTGGGACTGCACGGTCTCGAGCCCCTACAGCCACGTGAGCCATTGGGGCCGGTACATCTGCGAGACGTACACTTACAGCGGGTATACCTACAACATCGCGTCCGCGGACCCGAACGGCACGCCCGCGACCGGCGGGTACGGCTACATCACGCAGAACGACTGGGAGGAGACCCGTGGGCACATGCGCGACTACATCATCCGGCACGGGCTCGGCTCGAGCGTGGATTGGTCGCCCACCTGGAGCGAGCTGCAGACCGAGGTGAACAACAACCATCCCTTCGTGCTTCTGAACTCGTTGACCTCGTCGGGGCATTACATCACCACGATCGGGTACTTCGACAACCAGCGCACGGCGATCTTCAACGATCCGTACGGCAACAAGAACAACGGCTACATGAACTACTACGGGGCCGGCGTCTACTACGATTGGCCGGGCTACAGTAATGGCTACTCGAACTTGACCAAAGCCAGTTGCTTCATCTACTGTCGGGGCACCATCACGAGTCCGCCGGCGATGACCCAGCAGCCCGCCAGCCAGACTGTTGCGGCGGGCACAAGCGCTGCCTTCGCGGTCACCGCGACCGGAACCGCTCCACTTTCGTACGCATGGCAGAAAGATGGCGTCTATCTCAGCGACGGCGGAAGGATCTCTGGTGCCGGCTCGTCGGCTCTGAGCATCGCGAATGCGACCGTCGCGGACGAAGGCGATTACCGTTGCGTGGTCACCAACGCATACGGCAGCCAGACATCCACCCAAGCCGTGCTGGCGGTGGTCGGCACGCTGATCACCGACTTCGAGAGTTACACAGACGGGGTCCAAGTGATGTTCCGCCATCCGAGCTTCTCCGGCTCGACAAACTCAGACGTGGCATCCTCGCCCAATACGTCAAGCGTTGTTTCCGCATCGGCTTTCGGTGGCGGCAAGGTCTATCAGGTCAACTGGGCGTTTGTGGATACCGATCCGCAGCGGTGGCTCCGGCTGACGACCTACAACACCGGGAACATCCCCAATCCGACGATCGATCTCACCCGCCCGATTCGCTTCCGCATTCGGCTGAACAACAGCGGGTCGGTGCGCGTTTGCCTGGGGATTCGCGAGACGGGGGTCGATGTGCCCATCGGGGCCAACGGCGGGGCGGCAGGAACAATCGAATGGCTGGGGGCGACCTCCGAGACCAGTGGTGCTCCACAAGGCATTCTGATCAGCGATCAGGGTGGGCAGTGGCAGACGCTTACGTTTGACCCGCTTGCGGACCCCGTGGTGACCTTCAATGGCGACGGGGTGCTTGGCGTCTCGAACAACAAGGGCGTCTTGGAGCACCTGGCATTCGCGGTCGCGGGGTCGACCGGCCCCTTCAGCGTGGACCTCGACCTGTTCGAGCAGATGATCTCGCCGCCGCAGATCCTCGCTCAGCCCGCAAGCCTTGTGTTGTGTCCAAACAACGCCGCCAGTTTCTCAGTTTCCGCGGCGGGCGGCGATCTGAGCTACCGCTGGCAGAAGGGCGAGAGCGACCTGAGTGACGGCGGGCGGATTACCGGAGCCAACAGCCACACGCTTGAGATCGCGGAGGTGGTTTCCGGCGACGCGGGCGCGTACCGGTGCGTCGTCTCGAATCTCGGGGGCGAGATGGCCTCGGACGCGGGGGTATTGAATGTGAAACCCGCGACGCAGGTCATCGAGCAGCCGCAGTCACAGGCGGTCGGACTCCATGGTACGGCGGTGCTGACGGCCACAGGCACCGGGGCCGGCACGCTGAGCTATCACTGGCAGAGGGACGGAATCGATCTGGACAACGGAGCGGGAGTCACCGGCGTGGCGACTCCGACACTGCAGATCGCCGACTTTGGGCCCTGGGGAGCGGGCGATTACCGCTGCGTGGTGACGGCGGAATGCGGCAGCGTGTTCTCGGAAACCGCTCGCCTTGACGTCTTCTCTCCGCCGGGCGATTTCGACGAGGACGGCGACGTGGACCTCGACGATTTTGCCGGCCTGCAGCAGTGCATGGGCAGCATGGCCCCGTTTGCCGATCCGGCCTGTGCCTCGGTCGACCTGTCCGCCAACGACTGGGTGGATTACGCTGACCTGAATCTCTTTCTACGATGCCTGACCGGCCCGAACATTCCCGGCGACCCCGACTGCATGTCGCCGTGACATACCGACCCGGTGGCCATCGGACCGATCACCGCCACCGGCCCGCATCGAGCTCCGATGATCCGACCGCGAACAGCGGCTTTCTCGGCTCGATACGTGCCCGGCATGCGGCTCGTGGTTTCGGGGCAAGACGCCCTAGCATGACAGCGCTACTCTGTAGCGGCCGCCGCCTCTGGCGGCCGCTGGACAGCGATAGATCTTCAGGCGCCGGCCGCCACGGGGGGCGGCCGCTACCAGAAAGCCCATCCAGCGCTGTCATAC
>JAAYDF010000274.1 GCA_012729395.1 Phycisphaerae bacterium | reverse complement strand
GCTGCTGGCCGACGGCCAGGTGGACGCGGTGATCATCGCCACGCCGGACCACCAGCACTGCGGCCAAACGATCGACGCGGTCCAGGCGGGCAAGCATGTGTACGTAGAGAAACCTCTGACCGCGATCCCTTCCGATTTGCCCGAGCTGAACCGGTGCTATGACGTGGTCAAGGCGTCGAAGATGGTGGTACAGAACGGCACGCAGGGTGTGAGCTGCCCAGCGGCGGTGGCCCTCAAGGAACTGGTCGCGGGCGGCAAGCTCGGCAAGCTCTTTCGCGTCGAGTCAACGGAGACGGCGCATGTGCCCTATTGGGTGCACTACCGTGGGCCGCAGAGCGAGGCGGATACCGACTGGAAGGCGTTTCTGTATAACCGCGAGCCGCGTCCGTTCGACGCCCATCTGCATGCCTGCTGGATGGGTTATTACGGCTTCACCAGCGGCACGATCGGTGGATGGATGAGCCACTTCATCAACACGTTGCACTTCATCACGGGCTGTGACTATCCGGTGTCGGCCACGGCTTGGGGCGGGCGATACGCGTCCACGAATGATCCGCGGTGTGATGCCCCTGATCAGGTGGCCGTGCTGCTGGATTACGCCGAGGGTTTCCACACGCAATTCACCAGTCACTTCGGGAGCGGCATTGACGGCGAGAAAACACTGTTTATGTTCGAGAAGGGTTCGGTGCGTTGCCGCTTTGGGCATCACTTGGGCAACCCGGTTGTGTCGAGCGAAGGGGTTGACGAGAGCATCAAGCCGTACACGCTACTGGAGGCCGACCCGCCGTATCCGGGGGCGGCGCATGTCAAGAACTGGCTTGACTGCGTCCGGGGCGGCGGCCGACCGAACGCGGACATCGAGTTCGGCCACAAGCACGGCATTGCCGTCTTGGCAGGCGATCTGGCCTGCCGCCTGGGCCACGAGGTCATCTTTGACCGGCAGAAGCGCGAGCTGCGCCCGGCGTAGCGCGGAGATTGGTCGCTCGACCATGGAGCGATCAGATGTCTGGCTGTGTCTGCGGCTCGTGCCGGACGCGGCGGCGGCGAGGTTTGAGCGTGATGTCGTCGATGTGTGTGGTTCGCTGTGGCTCGATTCGGACGGCCGCGGTCTGTGCCTCCAGGCGCTCATGCCAGAATCGCAGCTCGTATTCGCCGGCGGGTAATCCGTACAGAGCGGCCGCCCCCTTGTCATCGCTTAGCGCGAAGAAGGGGTGGGCCATGACGTGGCACCAGGCGAGTTCCCAAGGGTGGACGTCGCATTTGACGCGAAAGGTCTCGGGATGCTCCAGGGTGATATCTCGCTGCTGGCCTTCGGGCACGTTGAAGCTAAACTCCTTGTTGCGCTCGGGATAGCCGTGGGGCACTTCGAGCGTGCGTGAGTTGTTGGCGAAGACCAGCCTTTGGCCAGCCAGTACGGCGAAGATGCGCGGGATGAACCAGCATTTCTGATCGACGACGACGGGCTTGTCGGGCTGAGGGCAGCGATAGTCTTTCGGAAGGCCCTTGACCACGGAGACAAAGACGTTCCGCAACTCGTTCTTCTTACCGACCAGCAGGGCGTCGTCCATGAGCGGCGATTTGCGGAACACTTGGGCGCAATAGGGATCGTCGCTGCAATCGACGGGCTTGGGCTCCATCTGCGGCCCCTCGTACAGAATCCTCACGGTGCACGATGGGAGTGGGGGCGGCGAGGCCGGCTGCGTTTCGGCGAGGCAGGCTCTGGCAATCCAGGCCGTGCCGAAAGCCGCGACCGTTCGCTGGAAGAAGGTCCGCCGGCTCAGCGATGAGTCAAGCCCGCGGGCCAAGCCTGCCTCGCGTCGGAACAGGCTACTCGGCAACGTTTACCTCCTCTACGTCGCTCAGGGCGGTGACGAGTCATCCGCACGGTCTCTATATACGGGACCCCGGACTGCGACTACACGATTTTACGCGATGAAGCGGCGAGGCTCAACGGCTACCCAGGAGCACCACAAGATCGGGGCATATCCACCAAACCGTGGGGCTGGCGGGGCTGGCACGCGCGTGTCAGCAGTGCCTCTCCCCCGAAAAACATTGCTCACGTACGTGTTTAGCGTCGCCCGGACGCTGTACACTTACAACGCCGAAGGCGTTGGATAACACAGCCCAGGGTCGCGCAGCGCACCCTGGGTCACAGGGCCGCCCGTCATCCCCAAACCCTGAAAGGGTTTCATACTTCTCTCCAGACGGGCATTCTTTCCCTGCCACCGCAAATGATGGCGCATGCAACCCTTTCAGGGTTGATCTGTGCTTGCCGGCATGGATCCCGGGGTGCG
>JAAYDF010000273.1 GCA_012729395.1 Phycisphaerae bacterium | reverse complement strand
GGGGGCAGGCGATCTCGTTCACCGCTGAGTTTGAGGGGCAACATCCGCAAGAGGCTTTCGTTCGTTTTCGGCCTGTTGACGACGCGGCATGGCAGTCGGCCCAGCAACTCGCCCTCACGCCGCCGGAGGGGCCCCGTCCAGCCCGGCAGCCGTGGCAGGCGACGAAGGCGGGCCAGGATCTCCAGGAATCGGTCATCTGGCAGGTGGTAGCGGGCGACGCGGTCAGCGAGGAGCGGCAACTCGAGGTCCGCCCAGTGCCTGGGATCGCTGACATTCGTGTGGGCTATGAGTACCCGCGTTATACGGGCATGGCGCCGACCACGCAGCCGGGCGGCGAGATTGACGCACCGGTCGGTACTCAGGTCACGATCGAGGCGACGGCCAACGTGCCCGCGTTTGGCCCGCTGCTGATCCTTGGTGAGCCGCCGAACGAGAAGCGTCAGGTGCTGGCCCAACCCGACGAGGCCGACGCCGCCCGTATCACCGCCAGACTGACGATCACCGGCGACGACACTTATTCCCTCCATTTCCGCGATGCCCAGCGAGAGCCCAATCGTCACGCGATCCGGCACGCGATCCGTGCAAGGGTCGATCATCGCCCCATCGTGCGGATCGACTCGCCCGAACCGAGGGTGCAGGTCGAGCCGACGGGGCAGGTGACGGTCGCGGGGCGAGTCGAGGACGACTACGGCGTGACACGGTCGGTGCTCGCGTATCGCCTTGCCGGGCGTCAGGAGACGCGGCAGCTTGCGTTGGACACGTCGGCTCGCGACGGCGGGCGGGAGGCGGCATTGAGCCGTACGATCCCGGTGCACGAGTTGGGCGGCCGACCGGGGGACGTGATCGAGTGGTGGGTCAGTGCCTGGGACAACCGCGAGGATCTGACGGGACGAGCGGATCATCAGAGAGCCGACAGCGAGGTTCGCCACCTGGAGATTCGCGAGCCAGCGTCCAGCGAAGAGCCAGCACCGCAGATGGCTGATGAAGAGCCATCGTCTTCACCGGCCTCGCAGGAGGCCGCACCCGCCGAGCTTGCCGACGCCGGGAACACGGAGCCCAGCCAGCCAGAGGAGATGCCGCCGGAAACGGCCAGCGCCGCCCCACCGTCTGCCGAGGAGCCCGCGTCGCAGCTTGCCGATCATGAGCCTTCCGACCAGCCGACCTTGCGTGAAGACTCGCCAACCGCGGCCGCTCAAGGAGGATCCGCCGACCCGACCGCACCGAGGCGATTTGCCCGGATTCATGATCGCGAGCTTGCGGCCTTGGCCCGGTATCTGCTGAACGAGGAGGCGAGCTCGGCTGATACCAGCCCCGGCGAATCGCAAGCAACGGCCCGTGAGAGCGAAACAGGAGCTGCCTCGCTCGGTGAGGGGCAGGTCGATGCGGCCAAGCCCGGCACCGGCACAGAGGGCGAGGCACAACCCGCTGACGCTGCCGGGCAGACTGGCGAAGACAGCAGGCCATCGGCTGAGCCCGCGGGTTCGGCCTCAGCCACACCAGGCGAAGCAGCGGCAGAAACGGCAACGGCTGGAGAGAACGCATCAACGGAATCGGCCACGCCTGATACCGGTGGGCCGAGTGAGGCCGGTCAGCGTGGAGAAACGGCGGCGCCGAGCGCGGCGTCTGAAATGCCTGGCGACGATTCGGGCTCCGCCGCGAACCAAGCGGGCATGCCAACAGGCGAAGCGGAGACGCCCACGCAACAAGCGGATGCTGCCGGACCCGCGGAGAGCAACCATCCTGCGGCCTCGTCGAGCGATGGCGAGGGGCCATCGGGACAGTCTTCCTCTGCCAGTTCAGCCAACGACCCAACGGACGGACCTATCGGCCAGCCGGGCGATGCCCAGAGCGGCCCACGCAGTGCTCCCGGCACGGGCGGACAGCCTTCGCCGCATGAACTGGCGGAAAGCCCGCAGCCCGAGCCGCCGCCGCCCGATATCCCCGCACCTGATGCCCCGCCGTCACAGTCGGACGCCCCGTTGATGGCTTCGGATCAGGTCGCGGGGTTGATCGATGCGTTGGAGCGGCGGTTGCGCCAGGACGATGTGGACCCGGCAATGCTGGATGCGCTCGACTGGGATGTCCCGCGTGCTCGGCAGTTCGTTGAAGAATACCGGCGAATGACGGAAGGACTGCAGCCGCAGGTCTCCAGTACCCCTGTGCCCAGTCGCGTGCTGGAGACTCCCGCCCGTGGTCCCGACGGACGCCGCGACTCGGAAACAGAGAGCGATGACGTGCTTCGTGCCGCCGGTCCAGCGGAGGCGGGCACACAGGG
>JAAYDF010000272.1 GCA_012729395.1 Phycisphaerae bacterium | reverse complement strand
CTCCAGTCTTTGGCGTTCCGTTGCGGCCCGGCGACCACCCCGTCGCGGACCGTTCGTCGTTCGCAGCGAGGTCGCAAGGCGTTGCCCCGGACACCCCCGCTGCGAGCGGGCCATTGTGCTCCAAACCCACCCCCAACGCAACACAATTCGATGCTCCGTTCGTAGTGTGCCGTTCGTAGTGTGCCCGTGAGGGCATAGGGTTGGTAGTGTGCCCGTAAGAGCCTGCCCTGAGCTTGTCGAAGGGGCATACCCAGACTTGCGAGGGCTGGTGCGCACCAGGAAAGGCAGCGTCTCACGACGCCACTACAAACGACGGGTGGCAGCGGCAAGCACAGCTTGCCGATGGTTCTTCTTGCTCCAATCATCGACCATCGGCAACCGCAAGGGTTGCCGCTGCCACACATGCCGTGCAGGTTTCCGTGGGGAATCGGTGGGTGCGATGAGCCTCCTTGCGCCGCTGGAGAAGTGTCCGGCGTAGGGGCGAATCATCATTCGCCCCTGCTATCGCCACCAGCGAATCGCGGTCTCACTCGAGCTCGTGCCAGATGTAGGCGCCGTCGGCGATAGGCAGTCGGTCCTCGTCATAGCAGCGGCGAACCTGGTCGCCGCGCAGCAGCGTCTTCGTGGGCCGTTGCGTCCCGAGAATCGGCATGTCTTTGCGGCCGACCGTCAGTCCCCAGGTGCCCTCCAACCCCGAGCCCCACTCCAGGCAAACCATCGGCCGATTCGTCTCGTCGAGCGACAACTGCACGTAACGCGGCTTCAGGTCTAATACCGACGAGGGAAGGTCTACTTCGGAAGGCAGTGGAATCGGAACGCCGTGCACATCCGTCCCAACGGCTATCCGCTCTTCGTCGCATACGTTCGGATCGACCGTGTCGAGCCATGTCTGCATGGCGGGAATGTCCGCCTGCCTTTGGATATACCGCCGAAAGCCCGACATCTGGAACCGGCCCAGAGGCGGCCAGACCTCGAAGGACACCGCCACCAGCAACACCACGCCCACAATCACAATGGCCCAGGCCAGGAGCAGTCTCCAGAACCCCTCAACGTGTTTGGGCCAGGAAATGTACATCCGTACGCCCAGCACGCACAGCCAGACCAACCCCAGCAAGGCCAGCCCCATGAACGCTGCGATAGCGTCCCACGAAGCGCTCCCGTCACGCCGTGCTTGCAGGTAGAACAACGCCGAAGGAACGCCAAAGAGCGCCAGGCACAGCACGACAAAACCACCAAACAGGACGATGTCCCAGATGTACCAGGGCCAGCGGGCCTTGGCATCACTTCGCGGCGTCGCTTCCGCATCGTTCCGGCTCATGTCACACTCTCGCTTTTTGCGTCTATCTGATAGCGGTCGACGATCAATTTATCCTGGTCGTCGGAAGACACGAAGGTCTCTCCCTGTAGTGTCCCGTTCAAATTCCGCATCCGGCGAGGACAAGGACGCTGTGTCGGCGTCCCTGTATACCCGGCAGTCCTATTGTGACGCAGAAGACGCGAAGACGCAAGTACATTTCGCGCCAGCGCGTCGTTTGTAGTGGCGTCGTGAGACGCTACCTTCCATCGGACACGCCAGCCCTCGCAAGTCTGGGTATGCCCCTACGGGCACACTACGAGCGCGCGCTGCAAGCCCCGTGGGCATGGGCGAGGCATGCCTGGCCCCTACTTGGCGGCGGCGAGTTTGGCGAGGTCGATCTTGCCCATGGCCTGCTTGATGGCGTCCATGGTGACCGCGTT
>JAAYDF010000271.1 GCA_012729395.1 Phycisphaerae bacterium | reverse complement strand
CACGCGGGGAGCGCAGGGGGTGTATCGGGTTGGGGGAACGCGGGGAAGGGCGGGGAATCAGGCGGGAATCTCAATGCCCGAGCAGAACGGAACAGCGCTAAGACCAGTTCGGGACGATAAGTTGACTCGGTCCTCCGCACGCGACGCCGGCGTCGCGACTGCCGGAGCGAGTTCGCCCTCCTTCCCTCGTGTTGCCGCTCTTGTGTGTGGACGCGACAGCGACTACAAACTGGCCATGTTGAACCGCTTGGGGCAATGGATTGCCCGGCAGCCCGGGAGGATTGTTTCGGTCTGGTTGGCCCTTGTGGTCGGCGCGGTGGCGTGGTCGGTGGGGTGGTCGCCGCCTTCTCCGGGCGACCTGGGATCCTTCCTGCCCGAAGACGCCCCGCACAATCAGGCCATGCTCGTGCTGCGCGAAGCGTTCCCCGAGATGGCCGCTCGCAGCCAGATCGTCGTGGTCGCCCACCGACCCGAGGGCGTCACCATCGAGGACATCGACTGGCTCAATTCCGCTGCCATGGAGATGCGCGCGATCACCGGCGGGGAGGTGCTCTCGCCGGCCATGCCGTTCTTCGACCGTCGCCTCCGCAGCGCAGACGGCCAAGCCGCGATGGTTGTCGCCAATCTCGGCAGCCACTTCATTAGCGCGTCGACCGCGGCGACCGTCGAACGAGCGGAGCAACTGCTCGTCGAGAACCGCCCGGCGGGTTTGGCGGTCGAGCTCACCGGTACGGGGGGCATCGGCCGAGACTACGCCGTCGCGACCGCCCGGGCGGTGGACCACACCACTTGGGTGACCGTCGCCGCCGTCCTGGTGATTCTGATTCTGGTTTACCGCTCCCCGGTTGGAGCCCTTGTTCCCCTGGTATCCATCGGCGTCAGTGTCTACGTGGCGTTTGTGTTCCTTCGTCTGCTGGCTTGCGTGGGCTGGCAGGTCTCCGACATTGAGCGAGTTTTCGCCGTGGTGCTGCTGTTCGGAGCAGGGGTCGATTATGCCCTGTTCTGGATCGCCCGGTATCGCGAATCGCTCGAGGGCCAGCTCGACTTCGAATGGGCCGCGAAGACCGCTGCTTGCGAGACCAGTCCCGCAATCCTGGCCAGTGCCGGGACCACCATCTGCGGCCTGAGCATGATGCTGGTGGCCGATCTGGCTCCGTCCCGCAATGCGGGCAAGGTTCTTGCCCCGGTGCTGGTGGTGGCCTCGGTAGCCGCCTTGACGCTGGCCCCCGCGCTGGCCCGGCTGTTGGGGCGCTCGCTTTTCTGGCCGGTGGGATTGACGGACCGAGCCCGATGGGGCGTACGGGTGATCTGGCCGGCACTTGCCCGTGTGGTGACCGCCCGGCCGGGTTGCGTTTTGCTGGCCGGGTTGATCGCTCTGGGGGCTCCCGCCTTGGCGGCTACACGCATTCAACAGCGGTTCGATTCGCTGTCGGAACTGCCGCCGGGTTCATCGTCTGAGCGGGGCTATAAGCTGCTTGAGCAGCACTATTCCTCCGGCCAGCTCTTTGCCACGCAACTGCTGCTGGTGGGCGATCGGGCCGTTGAGAACAAGGGCCGGATGGATCGCCTGAGCCGCGAGTTGTCCGATGCCCTGCTGGCTCTGGACGGCATCGAGGACGTCTACTCCCTGGCGGATCCGCTTGGCCACTCAGCGCAGGCTGTACCGTCGGTGTTGATGGATCGGGTTATCCGCCCGGTTGCGGAGCGATTCTACCTGTCGAGCGTGAAGCCGGTGGTACGGTTCGAGGTGCTGCTCACCCACCCGCCGTTCACGCTCGAGGCCATGGCCCTGGCGGACCGCGTGCGAGCCGTGGCCGAGGAGCGCGTGGCCGCCCAAGCCGGAGTTGACGGATGGAAACCACGAGTGATGCTCGGCGGGCTGACGCCCTACATCATGGACGTACGAACGATCTCGGCCAGTGATCAACTCCGCGTGATGGTTCTCGCGACCCTGGTCATCGGTCTGGTTGTGCTCCTTCTGGTTCGCGATGTGTTCCTGGCGGGCTTTATGCTCCTGGCGACCTGGCTGACCTATGGGGCGACTCTGGCGTTGAGTCATGTGGTGTTTGTGCACCTGCTGGGGGAGGGGGGGCTTGACTGGAAGGTCGGTCTGATCGTCTTTGTGATCGTGGTGGCTGTCGGGCAGGACTACAACCTGTTTCTGGTATCCCGGCTGCTGACCGAACTGCGGGGTAACGACGATCGCGAGGCCGTCCGACGGGCGGTGGTGAGCACCGGCTCGGTGATCAGCAGTTGCGGGCTGATTATGGCTGCGACGCTCGGCTCGCTCTGGGCCGGGCAGCTATCGCTGCTTCGCCAGGTCGGTCTGGCTTTGGCCCTGGGCATCCTCATGGATACGTTCTTCGTTCGTCCACTGCTTCTGCCCAGCTTCTTCCTTGTTGCCCGGCGCGGCCAAGCCGCCCGACGACGATGGGCCCGCGCTGAGCGAAGCACCTGAAGTAACCCAATCCACGCAATGCAGGCCCAATCGGGCATCGACCAGCGGCCCTCTGGTTATCTTGCGGGGTGGGTGGCCGCCTCGGAGAAGGTCACGTCGAGAACACGCACCGCACGGGTCTGGAGGTCCGCCGCCAGCACGCGGTGGTGGTTGGTGTCGGCAATGTACAACGTGTTGCCTGCGACGCTGATGCCGCCGGGCTCGAAGAGACCGATGTCGTCGGGCGTCCCCACATCCGGCTTTCCGGTGCCCAGCCAGGTGGTAGTTTGCCCATCGCTGAGACGCACGCGACGAATGAGGTGGTTGAACGTGTCGGCGACAAAGAGATACTCGCCTTGCAGGGCCACGCCGAGCGGGTGCTGAAACAGGGCCTTGTCGCCTGCGGCATCACGGTGGCCGAAATCGAAAAGGCCACCGCTGCCGGCCAGAGTACCGGTCCTTCCGGCACGATCGACCTCGACCCAGCGAATGGTGGATATCTCGGAGTCGGCGACGAAGAGGCGACGGCCATTGGTGGCGAGCCCGGAGGGTTGGGCGAAGGCGGCCCGATGATTGGGGCCGTCGATGCGTGCCTCGCGCCCAGTGCCCGCAAAGGCGGACACCCGCCCACCGGCAAGGTCGAGAACCCATATCTGGTGCGTGCCCGCCATGGCGATGAACAGCCGGGTGTCGACTCGGGCAAGATCCCAGGGCGAGCTGATCGCGGTCTCCTGGGCCGGGCCGTTGGCGGCATAGTCGCGGGTTTGCTCACCGGTGCCGGCAACAGTCGTAACCCTGCCCGTGCGCAGATCGGCGGCCCGGATGAGGTGGTTGCCGGTATCGGCGATGTAGAGGGTGTCGCCGTCGCTGGAGAGAGCCAGCCCTTGTGGCTGATGAAACCGCGCGTCGGCAAAGGGGCCGTCCGCCCGACCCGGTGAGCCCGAACCGATCACCATGTTCACCTTGCCGTCCTGGTCCGCGACCAACACGCGGTGATGGTTGGTGTCGCTGATGAAGAGGCGTGGGCGATCCTCGTCGGCGAGCACCTTGCCGGGGAACTGCAGGACGCCAGGTTGGAACGCTTCTCGGTCCGCACGGAAAGTCATCGGTCCGGCCAGTGTGCCCTTGAGACGATGCTGGGCAAGGAGACGGGCAATGGTGCGGTCCAGCAGGCCGCGGTGCCCTTCGCCGGACACCTGACCGACGACGTACCCCTCGGGGTCGATGAGCACCAACGTGGGCCAGGCGTGAACCGCGTAGGCATTCCACACCTGGTAGTCACTGTCCACCGCGACCGGATGGGCGATGTTGTGCCGCAGGATGGCTTGGCGAATGTTCTCGGGATCCTTTTCCTGGCTGAACTTGCCCGAATGCACGCCGATGACGACGAACGGCTCGTCGCGATACTTGTCCTCGAGGTACTGGAGGTCGGGAATGACGTGCAGGCAGTTGATGCAGCAGTAGGTCCAGAAGTCGAGGAGCACGACCCGGCCTCGCAGGTCGGCCATGCGCAGGGGTTTGTCGGTGTTGAGCCAGCCGTCGAGGCCGTGGAAATCGGGGGCCGCGACGCGGGGCGAGTCTTCGGAGCGTGGTTGTCCGAAAAGCATACGTCGATCCCTCGTGCCCCAGGCCGACAGGAGCAGTACAACCGCCGCCGCGACGAGGGGCCGTGATGATCGCAATGTTCGGTCCACCGGAGCGATTTCTCCCGATGGCGCGTTGTGCTTTGTCCCACCGCCTCCGGGCAGGTGGCGATACGACATGGTAGGGGGGGAGTCGATAGGGCGGCCACAGGCCGGCAGGGCACCTCAGAACATCGCGCCGCACCAGAAGTCCAGCGCGGCATCCGTGGGATGGTCACCGCCGAGCACCACGGCGGGGGCGTTGCGGGCACGGGGCTCGAAGCCCAGTTCCCAGAACAGCGGGCGGAGGCGGTCTTGGCCGGCCGTGGTGACCAGGAACTCCGCCTCGTGGTCGGCGGCCAGCAGCAGGGCGGCACAGAACAGTGTCTTGACCAAGTCGTCGCGATGAGACGGGGCGATCAGGTCCGTCACCAGAGCCCGCAACGGTGAAGCGGTTGTGGTGGCGGCCTCGTCCGAGAAGCCCGCGGTGCTTTCGAAAAGGATGACCGCTCCGGCCAGAACCGTGCCGTCGGCATCGCGAATGGTGATGACGCGGTGGCGATCTTGCTCGGGATGCCGGCCGTACCTCCAATCGAAGTAGGGCTGCGAACGATCGATACCGGTGAAACCGCCCGGTTGCGCGTCGCGAGTGCGTGGGCCCGCGAGATCACCCCGGATGCGTCCGAGATCGAGTGCCAACCGCGGAGTGGTGGTTTCGACCCGGCATCCCCCGGGGATGGGGACGGCCGGCCGATGGTGAAGCGAGGCGTAGAGCCACCCAGCCAGACGGAGACTGGCGCCGCCGTTCGGGCCTCCGAGCACCTTTCTTGTGAGGCGACTGTTGGCCCCGCGACAGGTGCGCACCTGCTGAGCGGTGGTTGTTGGTGCTCGCCAGAACTCACGAGTCCAGGGCACCGGGCGGCACCCGTAGCGTGCGAAGACGGCCCCGGTCTTCTCGTTGGCGGTGGTGGCGAGCGGGAAGGCGCCGGCGGTCGCGTCGAAGAAAGCCTGGGCCAAGGTCAGGCCGGCGAAGGCTCCACCGTGGACCAGGGCTTCCGGCGCGACCGCGTAATCCGTGGCGATCATGCCCAAACGTGGGCCGCCCGCGACGCGCCAAGGCAGATACACCGCCCCCAGATGACCCATGAGCCGTCCCTGGGCCTCGATCACCCAACCGGCGGGCCGATTTTCGCGGAAGGGGTTGTCCCACGTCTGCCAATGCCAGCGAGCCAGCCAACGACGACGATCCCGAGGTACGCCCGGCAGGCTTGTCAGCAGCAGAGCATGCAGCTCAGGACCGTCCGCGGGCTCGATCGCACGCAGGTGCAGGCTTGCGGTGACTTCGGCGACAGGTGCCGCCGTAGCCGGCGCGGGTGACTTCGGGTTGTCGGTAGCCGAGGACATGGCGATTCACCGGATGAACCGCTGCCACAGGTTGAACAGGGTCCGCCCGGCCGAGGGCGGCGCGATTAGCCGCGGCAACTCCATCAGGTTCTGCGTTCGAGTGTCCACTGTGCTTTGTTCCAGCGTCAGTGCACAGTGATACCCCAGGGCGGTCAGAATGATCCGGGTGTCCTGCGAAATGCTGGCTTGCCGCCCGTACGGATACGAAAAGTGCCGGCTGTGCTCGCCGATCCGAGCCTGGATCAGATCCCGCGCGCCGGTGATCTCGTGGCGAATGGCCTGGGGCGTCTGCGGCGCGAGGGCCACGTGTGTCAGCCCGTGACTGCCCACGTCAACCCCGGCGGCCTTGAGCTCCCGTGCCTGCTCCCAGGTCATCGGCGCAAAGGCCGGGTATCGCGCCCGCAGGGCATCGATCTCGTCTTGAGAGTATAGGCCGTAGATTCCATCGAGACGTATACGCCGAAGTCCCTCGGGCAGATAACGGCAGGATTCGCGGATGGCGTGTAAGGCCTCGCGACGCTGCTGGACGGTGTGCAGATCAAACTCGGTTGGCCCGTCACTCCATGGGAGGCGAAGATGCCGGAGGCTCCCGCGGTGGATGAGCAGATAGAGATCGTCCGTCCACTGGCGGGCGCCGGTCTCGATGATCTGGGCCGGCAGGAACGCTGACCATGGCATCCCCAAGGCGGCCAGTTCCTCGGCAACCACCGTGTGGTTGGTGGCGTAGCCGTCGTCGAAACTGATGACGATCGAACGCGGCGGGGGCGATCGCCGTTCCCGGATGGCCGCGACCAGCTCAGCCAGGCTGATAACCTGGAACGCGTCGCGGAGCACCCTGAGCAATCGGCGAAACTGCGGCAGTTCGAGGGCTTCCTCCTCGATCTCGGGGTCGCGCCGGTGGGCGATGACGTTATGGAAGCAGAGAATGGCGGCTCGATAGGGGATGTTCGGCAAGCTGCGGTGCGCGCCGGCCCATTCCATGAACCGGCCACAGCCGCGGCGAATAGACTGCCCCCGGCGAGGGGACATCCCCGTCGCCCTGGCCTCAACCCGCCAGGAAAGGGCTGCGAAGACCTTACGTCGCAGCTCTGGTGCGTTTGCGAGATCCAGCATAAGTCTGTCGTGCCGTCTGCCCTTTGGACCGGGGACTCTCTACGCCAACGTGTTATCGGCCGACGGAGCGGCGCACTGGCGAAATGATTGTTGAAAAGCGTATCGGCCCGGCGACGAGCCGAGTTATGAGACGTTGATGGCTTCCAGGGCGGTTTTCACGGCTTCGAGAGCGGCGGCAGCTTCCCAGCCGTCGAGCAGGCCGTGGTCGTACGACAGGGCCAGGGTTGTGACCGGGCGGGCGGTGACCTTGCCATGAACGAGGGCCAACTCCTCGCGAGCCGAGCCGGCGGTGATGAGCGCGGACTGATAGGCGTTTTGCAGGCCGAGGTGGAAGCGGACGGGCTGTTCCATCAAGGCCGAAACGGTCAGGCAGCCGCCGGCCAATTCGCTGGCGTTGAGCTGCCCGCGGAATACGCCCATGTTGAGCCGGGCACATTCGTTGGCCAGGTCGTCGAGCGGCCGACGGTCGACCCCTCGCACAACCGGGGTGAAAAGCCGGCCGTCCGCGCTCCGGGCGGTGTAGGCAATGTCCAACTCCGGGTAACGGTAAACCCGACGCCCCAGGCGGAAGGAACCCAGCTTTGGGCAGACCTGCACGGCAGCGGCGGCGGCGTGCAGCAGGAGAGGTAACAGGCTGACCATCTGTCCGGCACGACGTTGGTTGGCGATCCATGTGTGGGCTGCCGTGAGCGTCACATCCATCATGACGTGGGCGGTAACCAAGCGATCGCGCGTCGCCCCAAGGTGGCGAGCGATGGCCCAAGCGTGATCCGGCAGGTCGCCTTCGTCCACCACAAGCGAGGCCAAACTCGGCGGAAGGCTTTCCGGCACGCCGGACATGCGATGCGATGCCGCGGTGCGGGTAGGCGCGCGGTGCGTTGCGAGATACTGCTCGACGTCGGCTCGCCTGATCCTGCCCTTGGCCGGTACCTCGGCCAGGTCGATCCCGTACTGCATGGCCAGCTCGATGGCCCCCGCGCTGGCCTCCAGAGCCGCAGGGCCCGCCGCGCATGCCGTCGCTTGGTCTCCGGTGGACCGGGCGGCGTCGGCGAGATGCTGCTCGATCGCCGTCAGTGTGGGGCCAAGGTAGCCGACGGTCTGACCGATCGCGACGATCTCGCCCGCGGGCACCGCTTGGCGAAAAATGCCGCTGCCCGGCGCCGGCAACTCCCCGACTGATTTGCTGGTCTCCACCTCACAAAGCGGTTGGTCCTTGAGCACATGCCCGCCGTCCTCGACCAGCCAGCCGAGCAGGGTAACCTCCTGGTCGTTCACGTTGACCTGCGGCATCACAACCGCGGCAACTATCGCCTCGGATGAAGGAGTGTGCTGAGCGGACCCAGTAGTCATGTGGCATTCTCGCTGTATCGCGCGATCTGTGTTTGACGCTGGCGGAAATCCTACCCGCCCACCAAGCAAGCGGCAAGCCGTTCCGAGCGTTCCTCACCTGGGAGAATTCCCCTGTTCGAGAAGACCGCTGCACGCGGGGTCACGATGAGAGTCTCGCTTGCAGCTTGGCGATGATGGCCGGCACGCTGCCAAGGGCGGCAATCTCGCTGTTGTCGAACCGGACGCCGAAACACTGCTCGAGCTCCAACACCAACGCCAGATGAGCGACCGACGTCCATGCGGGGAGGTCGGCGGCGGTTGTATCGGCGGTGATCCCCGCCGTCCCCGCCCCGTCCAGCTTCAGAGCACGAGCCATGCATTCGCGCACTCGCTCGAGCATGCCAAGGTCTCCTCTCCATCAATCCAACCACTGCTTGCGGTCCCGGAGCTTCATCGGTACGTACTCTTCGGTGAGGTACGTGAGCCGCTTGTTGATCATGGCTTCCACTTCCATCTTGAAACCATTGGAGATCATCTTGCGGATTTCCTTCTCCCATGGTTTCTTGCCCTTGAACCATGGGTATGCCAGGATTTGCTTGGCCCGCTTCACGTCATTGTCGTCGAGCCCGATCTTGACATCGTCGCTCAGCCCGCAGCGCTCATAGTCGAAGCTGGACACGCCGATGAACTGGGCCTTCGGGACAGCCATGCGACGACTCTCGTAGGCCAGGCTGATCGAACCTTGCTTGATGACCGAGTAGATGTAGTACCCCCACGGATCATTGTCGAGAAGACAGAAGACAGGCAGTTTGAGCTCATCGTGCATCCGACGAAGCAACCGCCGCATACCCCGCGCGGGCTGGCCTTGCCCGTGGGTCAGAATGCACTGATGCTTGTCGTGGAATCCGTCCTCGTGGAATCGCCGCCAGATGGTGGCTTTTTCGACATGCAGGATAAACTTCGCGGAGCACTTCTTGAACTGGACGACCTCCGGCTCGACGATGCTCGGCACGGTGTACCCGCCCGAGCCCATACGCATGCAGTCCAGCACATCTCCGCTATCAACGAGCGTGATCGGTCCGGCCAAGTTGCCACGCTGATCGGCGAAAACGTGCAGTTCTTCGCGCAAGGCGTCGAGCGTGACCTCCAGGTCTTCGATGATCGGGTCCGACTCGACCTGGTCGTTGAAGGTTTTCTCCCGTGTGCCGGCCACGTCGTGCTTGGAGAGGTAGTACAGTTGTCGGATGGAGGCGGTCTTGCCCGCGTCGATGAGCTGCTTGCACTGAGCGGCGATGAGCGTGGTCTGCATGAACTTGCGGGCCATGCTCAGATCGAAGAACTGCCGGGTCTGCTTGGCCGGCCCCATCTCGATGATGGCTTTCTTCGGGTCAAAACGCACATTGGACAGGGCCCGTGTCGGAATCTCCATCCGCGGGCTCTGCTGTGCCGCCGCGGTGCTGACGACCATCTCCGCCAGTTTCTCGATCTTGCCGGCGGTGGCTTTTGCCTTGGGCGAGGACTTCCCCGCCGGGGCAGGTTTCCCGGTGTCAAGCGCCACAGCCTTGGATGTACTTGTCTTCTTTCTGGCCACTGACTAACTCCCGACGATTTGGTATCACCCATCCGGGTTCGCGCGGATCTCTTCCAGCCTTGGCCGCAGCTCCGGCGGGATCTGCTCGGCGACGTGGTCGTCGATCAGGCCGACGCGGATCATGTCGGCGATATGCACTTGGTCGATCCGGCGGAATGCGATTAACTTGAGGATCAGCAGCTCGCGCAACTGGATGGCATCGACGCCTTCCGGGCTGCGGAGCCCCTTCACGACCGGCGGTGCGGCGTGGATGTCGTGCTGCTTGATTCGCTCACCCGCGAAGATGACGTGCACGCCCCGGCTGGGCATGGGATCGTCGCGGTCGAGGAACACCGTCACCCCATTGACTTCTGCGAGATCGAAACCGGCCGCCGACATGGCCTGTGCCGCCCGGTCGAGGTCGCCACGGGCCAGCAGAATATCCACGTCCTTGGTATTGCGAATGGCCCCCTCATCTCGGCTGCCGACCCACACCGCAACCGCATTGCCCCCGATCACCACGTAGGGGACACCGGCACTCTCCAAGGCCCGACAAGTCCTGAGCAATCGTTCGCGAACCTTCTCGACAGCGCGCTCAGCTCTCATGATCCACTCCATCGGGATCCGTACGGCGGTCACCGGTATCTGAACGTCGGGAATTCTCATTTCATCAACGTCGCGGCCTTGAAACCTCTTACAACTCAAGTATCTTCCATATTATAGCTCGCCGCGGTGCCCCGCCGCAACGCGGCGATGACCGCGCGCTCAAGCTATGAGGTCAGGCTGAAGGATTCCTCGGGGGCGGCGGAACGGTCAACCACCACGGTGTTCTCGCCGAATTCGCTCTCGGCGGGCTTGGCCTTGATCGGTCGCCCGTGGTCGTCAAGCGTTTCGTCGGCGCGACAGGTGACTTTCTGGGCCATGGCCATCAGGTCGTGGATCAGCTTCTCGCGATTGATTCGCTTGATCGTGGCACAGGCGTCAGCCACCTCTTTGATGTAGCGCTCGAACACTCCGCGACGTTGCCCCTCGTACTTCTGCTTGCGACGGCGGTTGAGATAGGCGGACAGCTTGCGCCCGCATTCCTGGAGGGCCAGTTTGATTTCCTGGCGGATCTCGTCGTAGTCGGCGATCGCCTCCTTAGACTCAGAGGTAAAGGGTACCCACACGCTGGCCATATGCACCATGATGACCAAGGGAGCCTGGGGGACCGCCCCATTGCTCTGCGACAGGCCGTAACGCCGCCAGTCAAGATCCAGGATCGTCTTGAAGATGCAGCAGGCGGACTGCTGATAGAGCAGAGGCACGCGGTTGGCAAAGCGAATCACCCGGGCGGTTGGCACGGTACGGGCACCGTTGCCGTTGCCTTTGCCCTTGCCTTTGCGACGACGGCCGTTCTCGGCGGGATCGGCCTCTTCCTGGCCGTTGTCCCCACGCGGGTCCGGGCCCAGATCACCGCCAAAGCCCAAGCCAACCTCGATCTGGAATGGGTTGCCGCGATACACGCCCGGTGGGCGGGTCGCCGCGGTGAAGAACTCTGCCCGCACACCCTTGAGCAGACCGGTCAGGATCTGCTCCGCCCCGATCGGCGAGAGGCAATTCGTCGGAGGAGCCATGAGCTTGGTGTTCTGGATCGCCTCGTACAGCTTCTCCGCTTCTTGCCGAGCGATTCGCT
>JAAYDF010000270.1 GCA_012729395.1 Phycisphaerae bacterium | reverse complement strand
TTAGCAAACCGGTGCATTCAGCCACTCTGCCACCTCTCCCGAAGCGAGTCATCGGCCGTTGGGGCGAGCTACGCCCACGTCAGAGCCAGACCCGGTATGCGAGGCCGGCAAGCCTCACACACAGCAAAGCAATGTGACCCCTAACCTATCATGGCGGACCAGTGCGGTCAAGCGAATCTGCCATGCCAAGCACAACGAGGCTCCGTGCAACAAGAAGGCGGGCATCGCGCCGGAGTGGCACGATGCCCGCCCTGTTCTTCGCATCTACCGACCCAAGGGTCGGCCTCAGCTTCTAGTTACCGGTCGCTCAGGCCTGACGCCTGCGGCCGAACCGCAGCGTCATCAGACCGAACACCGTCAGAGTCAGCGTCGGGATGCAGACTGGGTAGCAGCCCCAGATGTCGAACATGCAGAGTTCGCACTGATCGAGCTCTTCGTTGCAGGTCTCACCCGCTGCGGCGTCGCACGGCGCGGTACCGGCCACACAGGCACCGGCAGCCGAGCAGGTCTCGGCACCGTTGCACCAGAGGCCGTCGTCGCAGTCCGCTGCGTTGCGGCACTCGACACAGACATCGTCGACGCAGAATTCTCCGTCGCAATCACTGTCCTCGACGCACTCGACACAGGCATCCTCGTCCTCGAGGCAGATCTCCTCGGCTGTGCACGGAGCGGTGCCGGCCGCACAGGCCTTGTCCGCACAAACCTCGGCACCATTGCAGAACACACCGTCGTCGCAGTTCGCGTCCTCAAGGCACTCGACGCACTCGCCGTCGGCCGGGTCGCAGAGCTCTTCGCCGCAGTCTACGGCCGTGTTCACGCACTCGCCCAGCACGCATGCATCGGTCGTGCACAGGTTCTCATCGTCGCAGTCCCCATCGGCCACGCACGGAGCGCACCAGTCGTTCTCCTCGTCGCACAGACCGATCAGGCAGGGAGGAGTCCCGGCCTCGCAGGCACCCAGAACACAAGACTCGGCGCCATTGCAGAACAGGCCGTCGTCGCACTCAGCGTCCTCGAAGCACTCGACGCATCCGCCGGTGGCCGGATCGCAGAATTCGTCGCCACAGTCGACCGGCGTGTTGACGCAGGCCAAGTCAACGCAGGTATCGGTCGTGCAGAGATTCGCGTCATCGCAGTCGGCGGCCGCCACACACTCGACGCAGGCACCGTCGGCCGGGTTGCAGACATCGTCGCCGCAATCCTTGGCGGTTTCGCCGCAGACGTTGTCTTCGCACACCGCGACCATGCAGAGATCTTCGGGGGCGGCGCAGTCCTCAGCGTCGATGCACTCCAGGCACACATCGTCGGCCTCGACGCAAAGCTCGGCGGCACACGGCAGCTCGCCATCCTCGCAAAGCCCGGTGTCCAGGTTGCAGGTCTCCGCACCATTGCAGAACACGGCGTCATCGCAATCGGCATCTTCCGTGCAAGCCGCGATCACGTCAAAGGCATCGGATACCGCATCCGTCAAAGCCCCACCGTCATTCGCGGTGATGGTCACGTCGGCTTCGGCCGTGTCGTAGGTCAGACCGGTGAAGGTCACGCTGGACGCACCGGCATTGATCGCCCGAACGTCCTGGCCGCCCAACGCGCCCGTCCCGTCGCCACGAGCCAGGGTCACGGTCACGGGGTCGCCGGCATTGACGATCTCATCGCCGCAGGCATCCAGCAGGAGGACAGTCACCTCAAACTCAAAGCCAACCGCCTGGGTAGCGATCGGCTGGACAGCCAACGCCGCGGCGGCTGAGGCGGCCACGTTGAACTCGCTCGACTCGGCGGCGGTCAGGCCTTCGGCTGTCGCCTCAAGCACAACACCTTCCTCAATCGTGTCGTAGCTCACAGCCACGTTGCCCGTCGTGCTGGCGCCGTTGGCGATCTGGGCGGCGGCGGCGGTCAGCTCACCGGTGCCGGTCGCAACAGCAAACGCAACTGCGGTATCGGCGGCCACGTTGACCGGATTCTCGCACGCGTCCACGGAACGAACGGCGACATTGAAGTTCGTGCATGCAACCTGATTGGCGATCGCCGCATTGAACATCAGGCCCGCCAGTTCGCCAGCCGTGATGGTAACGTCAATCAGAGCAGCATCGGTGAGGTCACCCCCCGGGGCGGTGACCGTCACATCTGGCGTAGCGGTCGCATCCGCGGCTTCGCAGTCCAGAGCCCGCAGCGTGATACCCGTGAAGGTGAGAGTCGTGGCGGCCGTGCTGACCTCCGTCACCGGAACGGTGATCGTGTCCTCTTCCGGCGTCACGACGAGCGCGATACCATCACCCGCTCCCAGGTTAAGGTCACCGGGGTTCGGGGTGACCGTCACCTCTGCGGTGGTGTCAAACTCAAAACCGGCCGGTGCGGTAATGACGATGTTGCCCACGGTGATGTCTGCCGGGTCGGCCTCTTCGATGATCGACGCCGTCGCCGCGGCAAACGCTCCCGCGTCACCCACATTGTCATCCGCATTGACCGTCACCGCACCCTTGGTGTCGACACTTGCGGCACCCAGAGCAACGGCCGGCAGCAGCATCCCCGCCACCGCAACGGCCAACCAACACCATTTGCTTCGCGTCATGTCAGTCCTCCCTGTACAAAGAGAATACGTTAGTTTCTTGCCTTGACCCCACCGCCTGAGCTTCACGCCTGTCATCAACGGGTCGGGTCTTACACTTCTTCACCATGGCAGCCTTCCGGCCAGCCTCCACGTCCACGAACAAGAACTCCGGGTCACCTCACCTCCTCCGGGCCCTGCCGGACCGGCCAAAAAGAAACGTCTGCCAATGAATCGTCCTCCCGCCTTATCTGGCGTCCGGATGTGCATTTTTTCCTGCAACTTACGCAACCCCGCGCCACAGGGTCGCTCGCCACGGGTTTCCATCCATGCCCTCTATGACTGCCGTTCGCCAAGCGCGGCCAATCACCCGCACAGAGCCCGAGTACAGTTGCCTGCCGGCCCAATAGTACGGAGCGACCAGGGGTTGTCAAGGGCATTTCGCATTATTTTTCGGCTCGGCAGACGTCGCCCAACGCTTGCGGAATCGGCACTTGCAATCGCTCCCGCACCACCACCCACGCAAACCTCACAGGATGGAGCGCCCCATACTGCAGTCGGAAATCACAGGAGGCAGCCCGCCAAGCGGACACGCACGTCCCAACGAATCCCAAGCCTACGAAAATGGTGTACCTCCTCCGACGCGCCTGCCAGAGCGGGACCATTGAGGCATTTATCGCCGGATTGTCCGCGTTTCAATAGCCTTTTCCACGGTTTTTTGGGCCGTGAACCGCATGTTTGCCGCGGAATCTCAGCACCGGTGACAACCAGCCCGCCGTCCGCACAGTATGTATGGAGGGCTGCTCGGCAATCCCATTTACAAACCCATCATGAACTTAGGTCTGCCTCCCACCGCTGTGCACTCCCTACTCCTAAGGGAATCCGCGCATTGCAGAAGCCACGCACGTCAAGTCACACCACACATGGCGATAATCCGTCACCCTATTCGTACGCGGCATGCGAAGCGGTGAAGCGACAGTGCATCCAAGGCAGACTGACCTTCCGCAGAACCGGGCAGAAGCGACGTTATCGGTTATCCTGATGAGCCCAAGCAGACTCGACCTTGGGTGATAGGTACCGAGGTGAAGTGATCATGAAGACGCTCCTGCTCCTGCGACATGCAAAATCGAGCTGGAAGGAGACCGGCGTGCCGGACCATGACCGGCGGCTGAACCGGCGAGGTAAGCGGGACGCGTCACGGGTCGGCGAGCATCTGCGGGAGACCGGCTTAGTGCCCGACTTGATCGTGAGCTCCACCGCCCGGCGAGCCCGCAAGACCGCCGAGAAGGTGGCGGACGCCTGCGGCTACAAAGGCGAAATCCAACTCGAGGCCACGCTGTATGACGCTGACCCGGACACCTGTCTTGATGTTCTCGGTCGCCTACCGCCCGGGCATGATTGCGTGATGCTGGTTGGGCACAACCCGTGTCTCGACGAATTTGTGGCGCGGCTGACCGGCGTTCTGGAGCATCTCGGCACGGCGAGCCTGGCCCGCGTCGCGCTCAACCTGGCAGACTGGGGAGAAGTGCGCCGCGGATCGGGCGGCAACCTGATCAGCATGTGGCGTCCGCCTCGCAACGGCTGATCGACCCAAGAAGAGTTCCTCCCGCCCGTTACGAGTTCTCGGGCTCCCGCCGATGACACCGTTGCTTTGCGGCGGCTGGGCGGCGATGGGGTTTCACACGCCGGCCGCCACAGCCTGTCCGCCGCGGCGGAGGCGGCGGCCGCTACCGCGGTTCGACGGCTTGGGATCCGGTTACGGATATGCCGAAAGATCCCACGGAACCATGCTGTTTGAGGGACTCGGCGGCGAGCAACACGGGCGCCGGCGGGATGGAGCCGTACTCATAAACTCCCCTATCCACGATCGGCGGTGTGCCTTCACCGCTGTCCGGCGTGGCCGGATCGTCCCAGAGACGATGGTTGCCATCAAGGTCTTCGGGCAGCAACTCCAGAGTCACATCATCGCGATCCACATCGGTGGTGTCGGTGGGCAGGACGGCGTTGCTGCCTGAGTCGATACAAGGCGAACCGGCGGAAAGCCGATAGTTGTTGTCGCCGATGGTGTCAGGGTCGTCATCTGGTCCGTCCGCGTCGGCGAAAAGGGGATCGGCGTCGCCGTTGCTGGCGTCCCAGTTCAGGACTCCGCTGCCTCGTTTGCCCGAGTTGCCCGTGATGGTACAGCGGGTGACACAGGCACTGGACGTAACGCACGAGATACCACCCCCGCCCCCGGAAAGCCCGTAGTCATTAATGCACACATTGCCCCGGATAACGCAATCGCGAATGCGTGCATTCGCGCCGGAGAAAAGGCCGACACCACCTCCGAAATTGCTCGCCGAATTAGTCGTCCCTGAAAAATGTTAAAAGCCCAATGTTTTGGGGCTGCAATGTCGCTTGGCGGGGTGTATATTTTGCAAGGAAACCACGGATGGCTTGCCAGAACCTTGCAATTTGGGAACGGATTCCAT